>CALKVW010000245.1 GCA_938004785.1 uncultured Polyangiaceae bacterium | reverse complement strand
CAGCTGACGGCCGCGCCGCGAGGCCGGGCGACGCGCCCCTCTGCTCGGGCTAGACGAGGCTCCATGGGAGAGACCTCGGCGACGAGCACGCGCAGCCTCGAGGGGCGCACGGCCCTGGTGACCGGCGGTGGGCGCGGCATCGGGCGCGCGATCGCGGAGGCGCTGGCTGCCCGAGGGGCGAGGGTCGTCGTCACCGGCCGCTCCACCACCGAGCTCGACGAGGTCGCGCAGCTCACCGGCGGTGTCGCGATGCGCGCCGATCTCGCGGACCGCGCCTCGCTCGACGCGCTGCTCGCGAGGCTCGCCTCCGAGCTCGGCCAGGTCGACATCCTCGTACACAACGCCGGCGTCGCGACGAGCGCGCCGCTCGCGACGACGAGCGACGAAGACTACGACCGCACGATGGAGATCAACGTGCGCTCGGCCTTCGTGCTCTCGCGCGCGCTCCTGCCCGGCATGGTCGAGCGCGGATGGGGGCGCTTCGTGGCGATCGCCTCGAACGCCGGCCGCGTGGGCTACCCCTACACCTCGGCTTACTGCGCCTCGAAGCACGCCTTGGTCGGGCTCGTGCGTGCGCTCGCCGTCGAGCTGGGCAGGAGCGGCGTCACGTCGAACGCGGTCTGCCCGGGCTGGGTGCGCACCGACATGGCGAGTGACGCCGTGGCGCGCATCGCGGCGAAGACGAAGCGCTCCGCCGCCGAGGCGGAGGCGACGCTCGCGGCCATGTCGCCGCAGAAGCGCCTCATGGAGGCCGAGGAGGTCGCGCACCTGGTGGTCTCGCTGGTGGAAGAGG
This sequence comes from uncultured Polyangiaceae bacterium, assembly GCA_938004785.1. Classification (GTDB taxonomy): domain Bacteria; phylum Myxococcota_A; class Polyangia; order Polyangiales; family Polyangiaceae; genus CALKVW01. The sequence continues at coordinate 27,266 of CALKVW010000245.1, read as the reverse complement.
GCGCGCGTGGCATCAACGGGCAGGCGATCCCGCTCGACGGTGGACAGGTGATGGCATGACGATCTCGATGGTGAACCCGCCCGCTTGGCCTCGGCCGAAGGGCTACTCCAACGGCGTGATCTCGAGCGGCAGGCTCCTGCACGTCGCGGGTCAGATCGGCTGGACGAAGGACGGCGTCTTCGAGGCGAAGGACTTCGTCGGCCAGCTCGACCAGGCGCTCGCGAACGTCGTCGAGGTGCTGCACGCCGCGGGCGCAGGCCCGGCGCAGATCGTGAACATGACGATCTTCGTGACCGACCTCGACGCCTACCGGAGCGCACAGAAAGAGGTCGGCGAGGTGTGGCGCAAGCGCCTCGGCAAGGTCTACCCGGCGATGGCGCTGCTCGGCGTCGCCGGGCTCGTCGAGCGCGAGGCGCTCGTCGAGATCCAGGTGGTCGCGGCGCTCCACGACTGAGCACGAGCTCCGCGCCGCGCCGCTCCGGCGCGGCTATGCTCGGGGTGTGCTGCACCTACGACGTATCTGCTCGCGCGCGGCGCTCGCGCTCGGCTTGCTCTCGGGCCTCGCGCTCCTGCCCTCGGCCTGCGGCGAGCCGCCCGCGTCCACCGAGGGAGGCGTTCGCTCGCTGTGGGCCTTGCCTGCCGGCTTCGACGAGCTCTACGGCGAGCGCTACTTCGAGCACCCCTGGCCGAGTGATCTGCGTTTGGTCGAGGGCAAGGTCAGCCTGCGCGGCTGGCCCAACCCACGCACGGTGCTCCTGCTCGACGAGTACATCGGCTTCATCGAGGGCAAGCTCGACGGCTACTCCACGCTCGCCTCGGGTTATCTGCGCTTCGACGGCGCGCTCGATCCTTCGAGCCTGCCCGATCCGGGCCAGGCGCTCCAGCCGGCCGCGAGCGTGCAGCTCGTCGACGTCGACCCCACTTCACCCGAGCGTGGGCAGCGGCGGCGCGTCCTGCTCCAGTTCGTGCGCGAGCCGGGTGTGTACTGGCAGGCGTACACCCTCGCCTTCATGCCGCTGCCGGGTTTCCCGCTGCGCCCGAAGACGAGCTACGCGCTCGTGGTGACCGACGCCGTGCGCGCCGAAGGCGGCGGGTCGGTCGAGGCCGCTCCCGAGCTCCGGCAGGCGCTCGGCCTCGAGCAGAGCGCCGGCAGCGTGGCCGAGGCCTCGCGCGCGGCGCTCGCTCCGATCGTCGCCGAGCTCGAGCAGGCGGGTGTGCCCGCCTCGAGGATCGTGCACCTCACGAGCTTCACGACCAACGATCCCGCGGCCGAGTACCTCGCCGCCGCCGACGCCTTGCCGAGCCAGATCGAGGCGCCCACGGCCGATCCAGCGCGCTGGGAGCTCCGTGAGTCGACGAGCTACATGGACGAGTACACCGGCTGGTACGGGCCGAGCCCGAACTACCAAGAGGGCAAGCTGCCCTACTCGGGCTTCGGCGATGGTGGCGGCTTCGTGCTCGACGCCCAGGGCGTGCCGCAGGTCGTCAGCGAGTTCGATCTGCGCTTCTCGCTCTCCGTGCCCAAGGCAGAGGCCTGCCCCATGCCCGCGGGCGGCTACCCCATCGTGCTCTACGCGCACGGGACCACCGGCGACTACCGCTCCTACGTCGCCGACGGCACCGCGCGCTCGCTCGCCGAACGCTGCGTGGCCTCGATGGGCGTCGACCAGATCCTGCACGGAGAGCGCCCGGGCGCGCCCGCGAACGACACGAGCATCGAGCGGCTCTTCTTCAACTTCCTCAACATCGAGGCGGCCCGCACCAACCTGCGCCAGAGCGGGCTCGACGAGGTGCAGCGCGCGCGCCTCTACACCGAGTCGGCGCTCGAGGTGCCGGCGGCGATCAGCGCCACGGGGGCGGCGATCCGCTTCGACGGCGATCGGCTCGGCTTCTTCGGTCACTCGCAGGGCAGCCTCAACGGGCCGCTCTTCCTCGCCGGGAGCGACGCGGCCAAGGGGGGCGTGCTCTCGGGCGCGAGCGCGCTCATCCAGATCACGCTCGTCGACAAGACCGAGCCGGCGCCGAGCGTGGCGACGCTCGTGAAATCATTGGTGTTGCAACTGAACGACGACGAGGCCAAGGAGGTCACCCTGCTGCACCCGCCGCTGGCGCTGGCCCAGACGCTCGTCGACCCGGTCGACCCGGCCGTCTACGCCCGCTACCTCGTGCGGGAGCCGCACACGGGCACGCCGAAGAGCATCTACCAGACCGAGGGCATCGCCCCGGACGGCAGCGGTGATTCCTACGCGCCGCCGCGGGGCTGCGAGGCCTTCGCGATGGCGATCGGCCTGCCGATCGCCGAGCCCGTGGTGCGCTTCCCCCCCGATGCGAGCTGGGGCGGTCTCGAGCGGGTGAGCATCCCGCCCGAGGGGCTCCGCGCCAACCTGGCGAACGGCGCCGCGACCGGGGTGCTCGCCCAGTTCGACCCGGGCTCTCGCGACGGCCACTTCGTGGTCTTCGACGTGCCTGCGGCGCGCGCCCAGGCCGCTGGGTTCCTCGCGAGCCTGCTGTCGGGCGCGCCGGGAACCATCCCCGCGCCCTGAAAGCGGCTCGGCTCGCGCGCGCTCGGCGGTCGAGCCTGCGCCTCAGCGGCGCCCGAGCGTGTCGGCGTCGACCTCGACCACGTAGTACCAGCCGAGCACGTCGAGGCGCGCCACGGCCGCGAGCTCTGCGCGCCCATCACGGTTCGTCGCTCGCACGCCCTCACGCTTCTCGCGCACGAGGCTCAGGACCTCGGGCAGGTCGAAGGGCTCGAGCTCGAGGTACTCGTCCTTGCCCGAGGGCTTGAAGCGCCTGCCCGCGTCGCGCGAGTCGACGACCTTGTTCCCGTCGCCGTCGAGCAGGCTCGCGCGTAGCACCTCGCGGCCCTCGAGCTGCATCGCGCCCTCGACGAGCTTCGTCACGGTGATCTCCACACCCGCGACGCCGAGGAACTGCCCGGCGCGCGACCAGAGCCCGGCGGTGCAGGGCAGCACGAGATCGTCGCCGAGTGGGTCGGTCGTGGAGTCGACGTAGGGCCGGCCCCAGCGCGAGCCGCGTTGGTTCAGCGACATCGCGTAGAAGCCCGCGGTGCGCACGTCGTAGTCCGGCGGCAGCGCGTCGACGCCCGGGTAGACCATGTGCGCGCCCTCGGCGAGGTCGACGTAGGCGTAGTCGATGGGGCTCTTGCGCGCGGCGAGCAGGGCGCGCAGCTCCTCGTCCGAGGGGCGCGCCTCCGCGCCGATGGCCGTCGCGGCGAGCATCGAGCGGATGTGGTGCCGGAGCGGCGCGAGGCGCGCGAGCTTGGGCAAGAGCGCCTCGCGGTCCACCGAGCGAGGCACGCCGACGACGGGGTACTCGAGGGAGACCGGCCAGCGGTAGGCGGTCCCGCCGCCGAAGTCGCTCGGGCGACGCCGTGGGTCGGCGAAGTCGGTGTCGAAGTACACCGTGGCGCGCGAGGGCTCCGGCTCGGGGCCGTCGAGCGCCCACTCCGCCGCCACGCGCAGGCCTTCGAGCGCCTGCACCATGCTCTGGAACTGGGCGTCGATGCGGTGCGCTCGAGCCGCGACGTCGATGTAGAGCTCGGTGCGCCGCTCGCCGCGCTGTCGCTCGACGAGCTCGGCGGTGGCCTGCCGGTAGAGCGAGGCGCTCACCACCGCCGCGGAGCCTGCGACGAGGAGCGCGAAGGCGACCAGCGTGCGGTAGCGGTGGCGGCTCATCCAGCGCGCGAGCTTGCCGAGCGCGCCGTCGGGGCGGGCCGTCGGCGCTTCGCCGCGCATCGTGCGGCGCACGTCGTCGGCGAGGGCCTGCACGGAGGGGTAGCGCCCGGAGGGGCGCAGCGTCGTCGCCTTCGCGACGATCGCCGCCAGATCGCGCGGGATGCGCTCCTTCTTCGAGACGTGCTCGAGCGGCGCGATCTCGCCTCGGCTCGCGGCGAGGTAGAGCTCCTCGGTGCTCGCGGCCTCGCGGGCCTTCTTGAGCGTGAGCATCTCGAAGAGGATGAGCCCGAGCACGTACTGATCGCTGCGCCCGTCGAGCAGCTCGTTCTGCCCCATCACCTGCTCGGGTGACATGTACGAGGCGCTGCCCACGATCTCGCCGTCGGCCGTCAGATCGGGCTCCATGGCCCCCGGCGCGTCGCTGCGCTCGCGCGATTCGCTCGCGCCGATGGCGCGCGCGATGCCCCAGTCCATCACGTAGACCTCGCCGAAGCGGCCGATCATGAGGTTGGCGGGCTTCAGGTCGCGGTGGATCACGCCTCGGTCGTGCGCGAAGGCGACCGCGTCGCAGATCTTGAGGAAGTGCTCGAGGCGCGTGGAGAGCGCGTGCTCCTCGTCGATGGGCTCGCCGCGCTGGTAGGCCTCCGCAGCTTCGGCGAGCAAGGTGCGCAGCGTCTTGCCCTCGACGAGCTTCATCACGTAGCCGCTCGCGCCGCCGTCGCGGTCGAGCTCGAGCGTGTGCACCGGGACGATGTTCGGGTGGTCCAGCTGCGCCGTGATGCGCGCCTCGCGCGCGAAGCGCTCGCGCTGCATGCGGCTCGAGCCGCGCTTGATGCGTTTGTAGGCGACCTGCCTCTCGAGCTCGAGCTGCTCGGCGCGGTAGACCTTGCCCATGCCGCCACGTCCGATGGGCTCGAGCAGGCGCAGGCCGTCGGGGGCGCGGGTCGACTCGCGCGCGCCGGGAGGCGCGAGCGGCAGGGTGCCGCCTCCCGGCACGTCGCCGGAGTGGCCGAAGCCGTCGCGCGAGGTGAGGTCTCCCTCCCTGCTCGGCTGGTCGGTGTCTCGTTTGGTGCGGCTCAAGGTTCGGACCGGGACGGGGTCGTCGCCAGGATGCCACGAGGCTCGCCTGGCGGGTGCGGGATCAAGGGGATGTAGGGCGCTCTCGCGGCGCGCCCAGCTCGCTCTCGACCAGCTCGACGACGTAGACGCGCAGGCTGCCTCGCGTCACCACGAGCTCGAGCGCGTCGCCGGGCATCACGTAGCCGAGCTCCGCTCGGAGCTCGGACCAGCGACCGGGCGAGGGCAGGCCCTCCGTCGAGAGCTCCATCGCGGGCTCCTCGCGCAGCCGGAGCTGCACCCGTGCCTCGGGGGTGTCGGTGCGGAGGTGCAGCGTGGCGCTCGTGCCGGCGAAGAGGCCGCGTAGCTCGAAGCCGAGGCGCTGGCCCTCGGCGAGCACGCGCCCGGCCTCCCATCGACGCGCGCCGCTCTGGTCCTCGAGCGTGGCCTCGACGACGTATCCGCCGCGGGGGCGCGTGAACCAGAGCGCGTGCTCGCGCTCGTCGACGAGATCGGCGAGGTCGAGGCGGTCGAGCCTCGCTCGGTCGGGCGAGGGTCGGTGGAGCAGCGACCAATCGGCGCGGTAGAGCGCCTTCTCGGGGTGGCCGAGGATGAGGTTGTCGTCGACGCGCACGGCGCCGATGCGCGCGCCGAAGCGTGCTCCGAGCCCGGGCCACCAGCTGTCGTAGATCGCGAGCACGTCGGGGCGCTCGCCCTCGGGCATGCGCTCGACCAGCTCCACGACGGCAGGCCAGCCGTGCACGCTCGCGCGCGCGAAGGGGTAGTCGTGGTAGCCGCCGAGCCCGAGGCCGTCGAGCGCGGGCAGATCCGACAGGTAGGGGATCGCGCCGGCGTCGTTCACGAAGACCCGCCTGGGCCTCTCTGGCATCGCCGCGAGCAGACGACCGACGGCCACCTGCTGCTCGGCGACGTTCTTCGAGGAGCGCGCGTAGTGGTCGATCTGGCGCGGCAGGTCGCGGAGCGCGAGCGCGGCCACGCTGAGCAGGGCGAGCGCGCCGACGGCGAAATGGCGCGGGCCGCGCGCCTCGAGCGCGTAGAGGCCGAGCTCGGCCGCGACGAGCAGGCAGCTCAGCGTCGGCACCAGGTAGCGGAAGTTCTGGAAGGGTGCGGTGGCGTTCAGCGTGACGAGGGCGAAGGCGAGGGCGGCGCCCACGGCGAGCGCGAGGCCGAGCCTGCGCGAGCGCGCGTGCGTGAGCGAGGCGCAGGCGAGCAGCGAGAGCAGCGCGAAGGCGAGTCGCCCGCCCACGCCGGCCTCGAGCCCCTCGGTGGCGAGGCGCACCGAGTGGTTGAGAGCGCGCAGCGCGAGGTCGAGGGGCGCGGCGTAGGGATCGGTCGTGATGAGCTTGCGCACGGCGCCCGCCGCGGCGGCCTCGCCCGTGCAGAGCTTCGCGAGCGCCGCCATGCCCGCGACGGCGCCGATCGTCGGCGCGGCGGAGCGCAGGAGCGCCGGCACGACGGGGAGCCGGCCCGAGGCGTGTGCGCTCGCGACGCCGAGCGCGAGCGCGAGCGGCAGGCTCTCGGGGCGCGTGAGGGCCATCGCGGCGAGCCAGGCGCCCGCGCGCCACTGCGCCGAGGCGCGTTCGCCCTGCCCGGACTCGGCCACACGCGCCACGGCGAGCACGGAGCGGCCGAGCAGCGCGCCGAAGAGCGCGGCCTCCATGCCGGAGAACCACGACCAGTCGAGCAGCGGGACCATGAGCACGCCGAGCGGCGCGAGCCAGCTCGCGCGGCTCGTCGCGGGCGCGAGCGCGCGCAGCGAGACCGAGAGATCCACGAGCGCGACGATCGCCACGATCGCCGCCCAGAGCGCGAGCCACGGGCCACGCAGGCCCGCGAGGTAGCCCTGCGCGAGCACGAGCGCGTAGGTCGGGCTGGTCGCGCCGGTGGAGTAGCCGTTGCCCTCGCTCCAGCTGAGCGGGTAGCCACGCGCCGTCGACCGCGCGTAGTCGAAGTAGATGTAGACGTCGTCGAGCGGCGCGAAGCTCCAGCCGGGCGCAGCGAGCGCCGCCGGCACCCAGAAGGCGAGCCCGAACGCGAGCGTGAGCGTGAGCGAGAGAGCGAGGTAGAGCTTCACGCATCGGCGGCGCTAACACGCGGCAGCTTGCGCTCCAAACGCCTGCGCCCGAGCGGCTGCGCCGGCCGGGAGCCTGCGCGCGACGCGCTTGCGCTCGGCCCGGTGCCGACCAAGGCTCGAGCTCGTCATGGCAGAGACACGCGACGAGCGCGACCGCAGGCATTGGGAGGCCATCGAGGAGGCGGGAGAGCTGCTGCTCGAGCACCGCTTCGAGCAGGCGCTGATCGAGCTCCGTCGCATCCTCTCGGAGGATCCGAACAACCCCTACGCCTTCAACCTGCTCGGCAACGCGCTCTGGGAGATCGGCGAGCTCGAGCCCGCGCGCGACGCCTTCCGCGCGGCCGTGCTCCTGGCTCCGAACTTCCTCGGCGCGCGGGTGGGGCTCTCGAACTGCCTGCGTCAGCTCGGCGCGCTCGAAGAGGCCGAGCGCCAGGCCCGCGTCGCGCTCGAGCGCTTCCCGAAGGACGGCGACGCCATGCACGCGCTGGGGCTCGCGCTCGCTGCGCGCGGCAAACGCGGCGAAGCCAGGCTGCAGCTGGAGGGCTTCCTCGACGCGCACCCCGAGGTCGAGGCCCAGTCCGAGGTGCGCCAGATCCTCGAGATGCTCGGCTTCGGCCAGGAGGGCGAGCCGCTCGAGTTCGAGTGACCCCCGGGGGTGCGGCTCAGCGCAGCGGCGCGAGCGCACCGGCCGGGATGCTCGCGCGAGGCGTGCTCGGCGCCGGGCTCGCGGCCACGGGGGAAGCGACGATCTCGCTCGGTGACGAGGGGTTCGGCCACCACTCGAGCAGCGACTGTCGGTAGACCGTGAGCCGCAGGAGATCGACACCGAGCAGCGTCGAGACGCCGAAGGCCTCAGCTCCCCCCACGTGCCCGAGCACGGAGAGCTGCAGCCCGGGCGGCGCGCCCAGCACGACGCCGCCCACGAAGCCGCCCGAGCTCGGCCCGAAGGTGCGCAGGTAGGCGCCGAGGTCGACCGCGAGGCCGAAGTCGCCCGTCTGGAAGCCTCGCGTCGCGCCGCGCGCGACGAGCGAGAGATCGGTGCCCTCTTCGATCGTGGGCGAGATGCGGAAGAGCCCACCGAAGACGAGCGGCTCCTTCGGGCTCGTGCCCACGCCGGCGTCGAAGGCCATGGCCGCGCGCAGCGTCGCCTCGCCGCCGTCGTGGCTGAGCACCGAGGGGCCTGCGCTCAGCGAGGCCCAGGCGCTCGTGTCGGCGTGGGCCGTCGCGCTCGAGAGCGCGAGAGCGAACGCGGAGATCGCGAGCGAGGTGGCCGGGAGGCGCATCGCGGAGCTTGCTACCACGGACACCCGGGCGACGCGAAGCGCTAGCGCGCCGCGTGCTCGGCGCTCGGCGCGACCTCGGCGGCCCTGTGGCGCGCGCGCAGCTCGAGCACGCGCCGCTCCACGATGCGGATCGCCTCGCGATCGAAGAGCACCGCGTTGTGGCCTCGGCCCTCGAGCACGACGAGCTCCCCCGAGGGCAAGGCGTGCGACACCGGCGCGCGGTGCAGCACGTCTTCGCCGGCGACGATCGACAGGTGAGGCACCTCGCGCGAGGGCTCGGCGACACGCAGGCGGCGCAGCACCGCGCTGTCGGGGCAGAGATCACGCGCGCTGTCGAAGCCGAGCACCGAGGCCGCCGGTACGCCGCCGAAGGGGCTCGCCAGCGCGATCGTCTGTACGACGCGCGCGTCGTCGCGCGTGGTCGCGTAGTGGCGCGCGACGATGCCGCCGAGGCTGTGCCCCACGAGGTGCACGCGGGCCGCGTCGGGTACGTGATCGAGCAGGCGGGCGAGCCGCTCCGCGAGCGCCTCCGCCCCGGGACCCGGCGCGTAGCTCAGCGCCGCGTCGTGGATGCCCCTGTGGCGTGTGACGGCCTCACGCATCGGCCGCAGCACGCCCGCCGAAGCGAAGAGCCCGTGCATGAAGACGACGACGTCCTCCCCGGGGTGCACGTGTCGCGGCACCACCGGCGCGAGCGTGTCGCGTGGCAAGAGCCACGCCTGCCGTGCGAAGGCCGAGGCCTCGATGGCGTGGTGCCGCAGCGAGCGCAGCATCTTGCGCATGGGCATCGACTAGCACGCCCCCAGCCCGGTGGGCCAAACCCGCGCCAGCGCGCAGTTCGCCAGGCAGCCCGCCCCGCAGCGCCCTGCGGGGCCAGTTGCAGAGCGCGGCGCCTGCCGCCCCACAGCGCCCTGTGGGGCCAGCAGCAGAGGCGGGTCAGTGATCGAGCGAGGCGAGCAGCGCCTCGTAGGCCGCCGCGTCGAGCAGGCCCTCGGCCTCGCCGCTGGGCTCGATCTCCACCATCCACGCGGCCCAGCAGTCTTCGTTCACGAGCTCGGGTCGATCGTCGAGCGAGGTGTTCACCGCGACGACCTTGCCGGCCACGGGCGAGAAGAGATCGCTCAGCGTCTTCACGCTCTCGATCGTGCCGAAGGCCTTGCCGGAGTCGACCGTGTCGCCGGCCTTCACGTCGAGGTTCACGAGCGTGATGTCGCCGAGTTGCTCGACGGCGTAGCGCGTGATGCCGACCTTCAGCGTGCCGCCCTCGCTGAGGGCCCACTCGTGATCCTTGGTGTAGCTACGATCGGTCTTGACGTCGCTCATGGCTTTCGGGGTCTCTGGTGCGGGGGCGCCTCGTGGGCGCGGCCGAGGTGGCTTCGAAACGCAGCGTGGGCTCGCCGAGCACGTGGGCTCGGCGAGCGGGTGGGGGACTCTCAGGAGGCCTTGTAGAACGGCGTCTTCACGACGACGGCCTCGGCCTTGCGACCTCGACAGTCGACGGCGAAGCCCGTACCGATCGCGGCGAGCGCGGCGGGCAGGTAGCCGAGCCCGATGTTCTTGCCGACCGTCGGGGCCGGGCTGCCGCTGGTGCACTGGCCCACGACCTCGCCGGAGGCGTCGAGCAGCGGGTAACCGTGGCGGGCGATCTGCTTGCCGGTGACCTCGAAGCCGACCAGCTTGCGCGCGAGCCCGGCCTGCTTGACGGCGACGAGCGCGTCGCGCCCGATGAAGTCGCCCTTGTCGAGCTTCACCACCCAGGCGAGGCCGGCCTCGAGTGGGTTGGTCGTCTCGTCGATCTCGTTGCCGTAGAGCGAGAGCCTCGCCTCGAGGCGCAGCGTGTCGCGCGCGCCGAGCCCCGCGGGCACGAGGCCGAGAGGCGCGCCGGCCTCGAGCAGGGCGTTCCAGAGCTGCATTGCGCCCTCCGGGGCGCAGAAGATCTCGAGGCCGTCTTCGCCCGTGTAGCCGGTGCGCGAGGCGAGCACCTTCACGCCGCCGAGCGTGGCCTCGGCGAAGTGGAAGCTCCCGAGCGCTGCGAGCGCCTCGCCGCCGATCCGGCCGGCGATCGAGAGCGCCTTCGGGCCCTGCAGCGCGACGAGGGCGGTGCGGTCCGAGGCGTCGACGAAGTCGCAGCCGCTCGAGCGAGCGGCCTCGGCCGCGAAGTGCGCGACCATCTTCTCGCGGTTGGAGGCGTTGCACACGACGAGCCACTCCTCGGCGCCCTTGCGGTAGACGATGAGGTCGTCGAGGATCGTGCCGCGTTCGTTGCACGAGCAAGTATACATCGCCTGCCCGTCGACGAGCTTCTTCGCGTCGTTCGTGACGACGCGGTCGACGACCCCGAGCGCGCCCGGTCCGCGCAGCTCGAGCTCGCCCATGTGCGAGACGTCGAAGAGGCCTGCCGCGGTGCGCACGGCGGTGTGCTCGGCGACCAGGCCCGCGTACTGGACGGGCAGCTCGTAGCCCGCGAAGGGGACCATGCGCCCCTTCGCCGCCAGATGCGCCTCGTGGAGGGGGCTCTGCTTCGTCGTGGCCGAGGGTGCGTCGCTCACGAGCGGAGCTGATAGCAGCGCGGCGGATGGAAATCACCTCTGGCCTCTGGCGGCTGGCCTCTCCACGCCTCGCGCGCGGCCGTGCTAATCAGCTCCGCATGCGGAACGCTGCCCTGCCTGCCGCCCTCCTGTGGATCTCTGCCTGCGATTCGAGCCCTCCGCCCACGCAGGAGCGCCGAGGGGCGCCTCCGCCTCCAGCGGCGACCGCGCAGGCACCTGCCGCGGGCTCCGCCACCGCGAAGGCCGACTGCAGTCGCACCGAGATCGAGGATGCGAAGACCAAGGCATTCTTCCCCGCCAAGAGCGAAGGCCTCTGCCTCGACCCGAAGCAGCCGGGCGCGAGCTTCGGCGCCGAAGCGAAGAAGCCGCTCGAGGGCGTCTGCGATCTCTTCGACGGCGAGTGTCAGGTCTATTTCGACCTCGGCGTGCGCCGCGTCGTCGAGCTCGGCTACGTCGACGCCTCGGGCAAGCCGGCCAGCGTCGGCGTCATCGCGAGCGAGTTCGACGCGCCGGCTTCGGCCTACGCGATGTTCACCAAGCGCACCGTCGGCGATGCCGACCCTGCCGTGCCGACCTCGAAGCCGCTCGAGGTGCCGGGCGCCGCGGGCGCGGCCATCGGCATCGGCAACGCCTACCTCGTGAAGGGCAGCTACCTCGTCGAGCTCACCTACAACGACGACGCGGCGAGCGAGCCCGAGCTGCGGGCCGCCGGGGAGCGCCTGCTCCCGGCGCTCGCGGCCGCGATCACCCGGGCCCTGCCCGGCGACGGCGCGCTGCCGCCCGCGGTCGCGCTCCTACCGAGCGAGCATCGCCTGCCTCTCGGCGTGCGCAGCGTGCTGAAAGACGCCCTCGGAGTGAAAGGCGCCGGGCCGATGGCGATGAGCTACCACCGCGACGGCGAGCGCCGCTACCGCGTGCTCGCGGCAGTGCACGCCGACGAGGCCGCCGCGAAGGCCGCCTTCGCCGCCTTCGCAGGCGGGGAGAAGCTGAACGGCCTCGGCGACGAGGCCCTGCGGCTGACCCTGAAGGAGGGCCCGCTCGAGGCGGAGCTCGTGCTCGCGCGCAAGGGCGCGAGGCTCGCGGGTGTGCTCGACGAGCTGCGCGTGCTTCGCACCGGCATGACGCCCGAGGAGCGCAGCAAGCTCACGCTCGCGAGCGAAGCGAAGCGCGAGTGGTTGAAGCAAGCGCTCGTGCAATGAAGGAGCTGGTCGGACGCGTGGCCGCGCGGGGGGGGGGGCGCCAGCGGCCATCGCGGTCGCGCTCAAGGGGAAGCCCCTGTCTCACGCTGCTTGTCGATGAGCTCCTCGACGTTGGGCAGGCTTCCAACTGGAGGGCTCCCACCCTCGCCAGCGCTGCCTGCGATGACGACCTCACCTCCCTCGAGCCTCTCACCGTCACGCGGAGGCGGCACGAACCGTCGAGGGTCTGGGCGCGTCTGCACCAGCACCCGCACCAGCCCCTGATATTTCGTGATGCTTACCCAATGGAGGATCGGGCCAGGTTCTCCAGCCGTGAGCCGCCCCAGCAGCTCGTAGCCTCCGTTCTGGAGCGGCGTCACCTTCGTCTCGCTGAGCTGGCGCTCCAGGAAGCCTCTCACCTCGGCGGGCGTCGACGCCACGGTGAACTCCGCGAAGGTGTCGGTGCGCTTGGCGAGCTTCACGCGCACCGGAAGCCGCAATCCGAGCGCTACGTCGGCGCTCTCTGGAAGCCCCTCCGGGCGTGTGTCCGGGGCGCTCGCACCCGAGGCAACTGGAGGCGGCTCCGAGGGAGCCTGAGAGCACCCCCACAGGAGGCTGGCGGCGGCGCACAAGAAGAGTGAAGAGTCGCGGACGGACATGCTCTGGTCTGGGTGGTGCGTGCAATCGCACGCGGAATTTGGAGGAGAGCTTCGAGGTGGCTCACGCCCGCGTTCGCGTGTCGTTCGGCTCCCCGCGGAGTCGTCGACGCGACGGCCGAACGGACGAGGCGAGCCTTGTGGGCTCCACGGGACCTGGTGGAGCGTCTGGACAGATCGAGGACAGGAGAGCCTCCGACTCGCCAGGTCTTGCGCGCCGCGCTTGGGGCGCCAACCCCAAGCGCAACCGGGCAATCCCCATCAGGTCCTCACTCGAGGGCGGTCACCCAAGAGCTGATGCGGCTCGCGATCTGAGGCGTGGGCAGGGCGATGCGCCGCGAGTTGGTGACACCTCCGGGATCCTCCGGTGCGCCGCCTTCGCCCGTGTGCATGACGAGCTGGTACCCAGGTGAGTTCGACGTCGTCTGGGACGTGTATCCACCCGCGAGCCACGGATCGTTGAAATTCGCCTCCGAGACTCCGCAGGAGGGGACCTGGTTGACCGCGATGCCGAACACGAACTGGTTCGTGTAGGTCACGCAGATGTCGCTCGTCGTCGGCGCACCCGCGCTGTTGTCGAGGTCGATGAAGGGGATCGGGCGCTGCGAGGTCTGATCCTCCCGGCGGTCGTAGGCCATCGCGCAGGCGCCACCGCTACCGGCGGTGCACGTCCCGCCCACGTTCGGGTCGAAGAACGAGAAGATGAGCTGTCCATCGTACAGTGACAACGGGCCAGTCGCGCGCGCCCCATCGAGGAACGCCACGTTCACGCCGCGCGAAGCCTGCCCGGGGGCCGGGAGCCCGCCGTCGTCGATGCGCGGTGACCACCTGCTCGTGCCGGTGCCGGTCAAGTTGGGCTCGTCGGTGAAGGCCACCACGAAGTTCACCATGCCTGGGCTCGCGGTCGTGAAGCTCTCCTGGTCGCCAGTCGAGAACAGGATCACAGGTGAGCCCTGCTCGTTGAGCGAGATGATGGGCGCGGTCTGGATCGGCTGTCCGATGTCGGCGGCGTCGTTGTCGTTCGGGGTGCTCATCACCGTCCCGAGACGCTTGTCGTAGGTCGCCGTGCCGTTGCCGACCCAAGCGTTCTTGAACGCGTGCTCGCTCCCACTCCGGCTGTAGGCATCCCACGCGATCTCGGCCCTCCATTGGGTTGGGTTCGAGTTCGAGACGTCCACCCTCCACATCGTGCCGTCGAAGTCGCCGACGTAGATCTGGCGGGCCGGCTCACCCGCGGCCGAGGGGAACGGTGCGGGGATGCCGCTGATCGGGCTGTCGAAGGGCGCGTCGTGCACGAGAGATGCGTCGATCCCGTCGCCGCCGCCCGTCTCGGTGTCGCCGTTGCGGCCGTGCAAGCGAGCGAGCACACGCCCGGTCGCGAGCTCGACGAAGGTGAGGCTGCGCGACTCCTCGTCCTTGTCCCACTTGCGGATCTTGCGACGGGGCTCGTAGCCGACGCCGTTCCACATCGCGGCGACGTCGGTCTCGCGGTCCATGTGCTTGTCGGGCACCGACTTCGGAGCACCGCCGGGGAGCACCGCCACGGCGACGACCTCGGGCGTGCTGCTGCCGTCGCGATCGAGCACCAGGTGCGTGATCGCCGCGCCGCCCGCGTAGTCACCGAAGAGCCTCTTGTTGCCGGAGCGCGTGAGCTGCCACAGGAAGCGCGGACGCGTCGGGTCGGTGACGTCGACCGCGTAGTAATAGGCTCCTAGCGCCGACACGCCGCCCGAGCCGACCACGACGGTGCTCCACCGCGAGGCTCCGACGGCCAGGTCGCCGAAGGTCCGGCGGTAGACGACGTTGGCGGCGGTGAGCGGTCCGTCGAGCAGTCGGGAGTGGGTGTTGAAGCTGCTCCACAAGGTCGGCATCACGATCGGCGGCGCGAAGGCCCACAGCTCGTTGTTCTTGCCGTCGTCGCCCTTGGGCACATCGGTGTTGTAGCGAGACGTCCCCGTGAAGAGGTTCTTCGACATCGTGAAGGCGTGGAGCTGCCCGTCGATCGACTGCGCGTAGAGCATCGTCGGACGGAGCCCGTGCTCGCCCACGAAGTTGTCGGAGACGCCGTCAGCGCGCTCGTTCGAGTAGGTCTGATCGGCCGAGTCGGGCGCGGGAGGCGCGACGATGATCGGGTTCGAACGATAGATCGCGCCGAGCTGCGAGCCGTCGGGAGAGAAGCGCGGGCGGGTGCGGCAAGGCGAGGTGGCCCCTTCGCAGGGATCCTGGTGTCCGGACCACCACTTGATCGCGCGCCGGGCGCAGGTCTCTTCGTCGATGTTGGCGCCTGCGTCGTCGTCGAGCTGCTTGTCGCACCCTGGCCGATCTCCGCCCTTGATGTCGAGCAGGTCTTCGACGTTCACGATGGCGTCGATCGCGGTCGGGAAGTTGTCGAGCGTCTGAGGAGCGTCTTGGGTCAGGCTTCCCCCGAGCCTCGTGTAGCTGACGCTGGAGAGAGAGTCCTCCGCGCTCGGGTCCGGATCGCAGGCAGGGCACCAGACGTCGGCGTTGGTCGGCCGAAGCGACTTGGCCATGTCCTTCGGATCGCTGGTGACGACCGTGAACAGCTTCTTCGGGAAGAGCGTGCCGTCCTCCAGGTTCTTCTCGAAGACGTCTCCCTTGCTCGCGTCGATCGGCTGACGGGTGGGCAGGTCGGTCGTCGCGTCGCACATGTAGCGCACGCGCTCGAGGTGACCCTGCCAGAGACCGCCCGACGTGGGCACGTCCATCGACGAGCGCAGCTCGAAGAAGACCGAGGGCGCGTTGCTGGCTCCGTTGTTGGCGATCGCCGTCGCCATCGCCGGTGCGAATACCGGCACGGTGCGGCTGATCGTGCCACCCGCGATGTTGGAGAGCAGCGTGTTGAACTCGCTCTTCAGGTCCGACTGGCTCTCCGGGAAGTAGGCGCGCTCACTGCCGCCGGAGACTGCCGTATCGAGCAAGGTACAGCAGGCGCGCAACGCGGTGCGCTGCGAATTGCTGAGCGGGCCGGGTGTGACGTCTGCGTACTTCCAGAGTCCGCCGCTCGTCTCGCACATCTTTCCTGGCCCCAGGTCGACGTCACGCAGGTCACCGCAGTTGATGAGTGTGTCGTTGGCGAGGCTGCCGTTGCCGTCGGCGTCGTAGATGGCGCGCGACAGCCCCACGCCGATCACGTAGGTCTTGACCTGCTCCGCCCACATCTGCGCTGCGTAGACCGAGGGGCGAACGGTGAGGTCCGACGTCGGCTCGCCGTCGGTGATCAGCACGACGTGGCTCTGGCGGCAGCGAGGGCTGTCGGTGAAGGAGGAATCCTGGCTCGGGCTCAGCTTGACGAGCGGTCCGTCGGGCAGGTACGCGCCGCGCGAGGTGTCATCCTCGAGCATGAACTCCTTCGCGTCTCGCATCAGCGCGGCAAGCGGGGTCGAGCCCGCGTACGGTCCGGCGGCGAGCACACCGAGCTGCACCATCTCGTTGTGCTCCCGGCGCTGGTTGCTGTTCTCGGCGAGGTCGGGGTCGAAGCCGATGAGGCGTCCCATCCAGGGCGGGGCCTCGGAGTTGCGGCCTCCGATGTCGCCGGTGTCCGGTGCCGTCATCGTCCTTACGCAGTTGCCGCCGCTGCAGCGGCAGCTGCCGTCTGCGCAGTTGACCGGGTTTGCGGCGACGCATTGGCCGCTGTTCGAGCAGCCGGTCGCGTAGATGCACTGGAGCGGGCCGATGGATTCGGACGAATAGTCTCGTGAGCCCGTGGTCCAGTTGGCGCTCGAGGACTGGTACCAGTAGCTGAACTCGAGAGGGAACCACTGGTTGTTGAACGTGTGCCAGACGTAGGGGTCATCGTCATACGACGGAGACAGCCCGCTCCGCACTCCGTATGCGCCGGACCCCCACACATAGTAGGAGCCGAGATGGTGTTGGCGCCAGAGCTGGAAGCCCGCGCTCGAGGCCTTCCCCCAGCGGTTCGAGCGCCAGGCGGGGAAGCGCGGGCCGAATGGTTCGGCATAGCCGGTCCCATAGGGCCCGGCCTCGTGCACCCAGTTGTTGCTGTCATGGATCTCGAGCGCGGCGCACCCTGCGCTCGCCCCGTAGCGCTGGATGGTGTCGAAGGTCATCATGCCGAAGCGGATCTGACCCGCGAAGGCGTCGATGAGGCCGTCGTCGATTTGGTCCCACTCACCGCTCTTGAACTCGCAGATGTCGCTGTCGGAGTTGGGGATGGGGCAGAGGTCGCCGTTGCAGCCGTAGTTCTTCATGAACACGACGGGCTGCTTGTGATGGTCTTTCGTACCGGGGCCGCCTCGGTTCGGCCACGCGCCCGGGTTCGCCTGCAGGGCGTCGAGGATCTGTGGGTGGTCGTAGACGTTGGGGGCGCACTGGTTCGACGCGAGGGGCACCCAACGCTCGGTACGGTTCGAGCTGTCACTGCCTTGTCGGACACGACCACAGGTGAGGTTGTTGATCTTGCCCGTGAGCACCTCGGCGAGCGCCGACCAGCGGGTGTTCTTGCCCGCTGACGCGCAGCTCTGGTTGTTGAGGCTCGTGCCGTCGTAGGCCCAGGCCATCGAACCGGAGGTGTCGAGCAGGAGGAGCACGTTGGGCTCCTTCACGTTGACGACGCTCTGGGCCTCGGCGGAGGAGCTGAACGTCAGCGACGCGACGCCGAACAAGCCCAAGGAGTAGAGCGAGACGAGCGCCCTTCGCGAGCGGAGTGACGACCGGAGCCGGAGTGGGCGAGCGAGGTGGGTCTTGCCGTCGTGGTTCATGGTGCTTGCCTGCTGGAAGGATCGTGAAGTCTGGGGCAGCCTGAGGAGACGCTTGGGCGGGTGCGCCGATCCGGGGTCGCCGAGGGGATCAGTGGAGTGGGCCGACGAGCACGTGCGCTCTCGACTCGACGTTGCTGGCCGCGAACTTGAGGTCGGCCGCGTCGTTCAGGCCGACGCCGTCGGGGACGATCTGACCGGTCGTGGAGACGGTGAAGCGGTAGAAGGCCATGCTCGAAGTGATCGAGCTCATCGGGTATCCGGGGGCGGGTGGGCCCACCGTGAGGTCGACGATCTCGGACCCGAAGTTCGCGGAGACGTCGCCGAAGCCGAGGCCACTCGGGCTGGTCCCGGACTTCGTGGTGACGAGCGGCACCACAGGGTTGGCCGCTTGGAGCTGCTGCTTTCCGATCCGCGCGCACTGCTTGCGTGCGGGCGACGCCGCCCTGCAGTCACGCTGCGTGCCGGTAGGGGCGACGTAGTCCGCGACGAGCTGCCCCTTGTACCGCTGCCCGTCGCGCGTGAGCTCGGAGATGGCCATCGTCATGCCCATCTCGGCGACCTGCTGTGTCTGCACCATCTGGCGGTGGCGGCCGGCGCTGTCCAGCGAGCTGAGTGATGCGCGCACCGCGAACATACCCGCCGCGCTCAAGCCCGCGATGACGAGCATGACCACGAAGATCGCGGCCCCTCGGCGTGCAACGCGTCGGGCTCGCCGCGGCGGCAGCGCTCGCTGGAGGCCGGCGGGACGCGGTACGAGCGAGTTCACCATTGGGCGTTCCTCAGGTTGTGGAGGTTGACGTCGACGAAGGCGTTGCGGACCCGCGCGAAGCGCTGTCGCACGTTGCTCGCCTCGGCGAACACGTTGAACCGTCGCAACGGCAGCCCCGCGTCCGGCGCGTTGCCGTCGGGGCCGTCGATCCGGTCGGGGGTTCGGGCGCGCGTGCTCAGGCGGACCCGCAGCCCACGGATTCGCTGCACTGGGGTCCCGGGGATGTCGGCGTGTTTGTAGGGGCGGAACTCGAGGTTCGCCGCGGTGCCAGCGCCGCTCATCCGCCACATGCCGAAGGCGAGGTCGACCGCGAACTCGCTCACGATCTCACCGCTCCCCGGGATGACCACGCCATCCGCGTCCCACATGCGACGAACGAGCTCGGTGCGGTTCGCGTCACCGGTCACCGTGGCTTCGTCGGTCGTCTGCGACGAGAGCATCGCGCCGTAGGAGGCGCTGAGGCCCCAGGCCGTGCGCGCCGCAGGCGCTCGCACGTTCACGATGGCGTAGTCGACGACGTTGACCGGGTTGATCGTCGCGTTGACCATCACGGCGGGCACGCAAGGCGCCGTACTCCACCCGGGCGGGTTGTCGTAGCTGAGCTCGATGTCTCGGTAGGTGGGGTAGGCACCCGTGTCGTCGGCGGTCTCCGCGCAGGCGGTGATGATCACGTAGCGCTCGAGCCCCACCGTATCGACGATGCGAGCGAACTGGTCGCTCCCGCCCGGACGAAAGATGTTGCAGACCGAGGGACCTCCCTCGAGCGCCTGGGCGCGCACCCGCGCGACGGCGGGTGAGCTGTCTTGGATGAAGATCCGCGTCGGCTCCACGGATGCCACCTGGAAGAGCTCCCCAGAGTTGAAGTTGCCGGCCAAGGTGACGCGGTCGGGGGCGCGGCCGTTGCTGGCCTGGGTGAGCTGAGGGTCGTAGGTGTAGCTACTGCCGCCCGCGAAGTCGGTGGCGTAACCAGCGGAGCCACCCTGGACCACACGCACGCCGCGGAGCATCTGCAGCGCGGGCCCCGTCGGCGCGGGGCCGCAGCGAAGGGGGTCGTTGCCGATGTCGGGCGTAGCCATGTATCCAGCGCGGCGTAGGTCGTTCGCGAGGCGGTTGAGCCCCAGCGTGCTGCCGTACTGCGTCGCCTGCATGCGGGCCTCCTGCTGGAAGGCCTCGAGCGAGTTCTTCGCCAGCATGTAGGCAGCGGAAGCGACCACGAGCCCTGCCGCCAGCGCGACCATCAGCTCGATGAGCGTGAACCCACGACGGTGTCCGCGGACTCGGGGCGTTCGATGGGCGGTCATAGCGGGTGCCTCCGCAGCGTGCCTGTGCTGAAGACCCAGCCGTAGTCGTCGCGACGCCGCGCGATGCCGCCGATGGCGACCGTCTGCGCGGGGTCGTTGATCGCGTTGGTCCAGCCGTTCATCGCGACTCCGGGGTTGCACTCGTCGTTGACGTCGCGCCCCGTCCTCGCCCAGAAGGTCCGCAGCTCGACCTTCAAGGTGTCCGAGGTGGCGGGGGGACCAATCCAGCTCAGCCTGAGGTGCGTGCAATAGGCGGCCGCTCCGCCCAGGTCGGCGTCGTCGCCCTCGAGCGTCGTCGCGCCCAGCCGCACCCAGTTGCCGACCACGTTCGCCCCGGTCGGGAGCGCTCCGACCGCGTTGATGGTGCCCATCTGGGCGAGGTCCCCAGGGGCGTTGTTCGCGTCGTTCCACAGCACGGCTTCGGTGTTGAGACGCTCCAGCCAGCCGGCGTTCACGTTGACGCCTGCCGTCAGGTTGCGAGCCTGCAGCGAGCCGCCGAGGGAGAACTTCTGCATCGCGACGATGCCGGAGGCGCCGACGGTCAAGACGGCCAGCGCCATCATCACCTCGACCAGGGTGTAGCCTGGCCGAAGCGACGATCGGCGCTCGGTCGCCGAGAGACGGGAGGATTCGTTCATCGTCATCGAAGCTTGCTCCAAACCTCAGAGGCCTCTTCCGTTCACAGGTCGCTTCCGCTCACAGGCTGCTTCCGCTCACAGGCGCAGCCGGGCGAGCCCGTTGGGAGAGAGGAAGACGAAGCGGTTGCTCACCGTCGCGGCGCCTTCGGTCGTGCCGATCTGGAAGCCGTAGACCTGCGTGAGCGGCAGCCACGCAGCGTTGTTCGCGAGGCGGAAGCGCGTCTGCCCGCGGGGCGCGAAGCAGACCTCGAGGTAGGGCACGGTGGCTCCGGTGCAGTCGGTCGCGTCGCAGTTGCGGACCGTCAGCGTGTTGCCGTCGTCTGGGCGCGGGCGGAACCATCGTCGCGAGGGCATCCACTGGCCGCCGGGTTCGGCGCATGAGCCCGCGGGCATGTCGGGGGTCGCCCCGCCGCCGCCCGCCCCACCAGGGTCGACGTCGATCATGCGCTCGCTGATCGAGAGCTCGGTGCCGTTCCACAGGACGCGCGTCGCTCCGCCTCTGCCGAGCGCGCGGCTGCGCGCCTCCTGGATGAGCGAGAGCACCTCGAGCGCGTCGCGCTGGGCGCGGCGGGCGCGCGCCTGGCGGATCACCGAGGGGGCGGCGAGGGCCGAGATGGTGGCGATGATCGCAACGACGGCCATCATCTCCACGAGCGTGAAGCCCCGGACCACGCGCGAGGCGCCGATCGAGACCGCTCGGGTACCTCGCAAGCTTTGCAGGGTGCAGGGGTCGGAAGCCATGGGGCTGGGCTACCTCATGCAGGGAGCGAGCCAAGCCCTGCGCTTGGGAGGGGGGCGCCCAAACCGCCCGAGATACGCGCGATCAGCGGTGCGTAGGGGGCGGCGCTTCTCCCACCTCGACCTTCAAACGCCCTCCGCAACCGTTGCGTAGTTCGACGTGGGGGTTCGAACGCAAGAACGCCCTCCCTGCGCGAGGCCGGGAGGGCGTCCAGCGCTTGGCGCGCCCGGAGCTCAGCGGGTGCGAACGATGATGTGGAAGCCGAAGTCGCTCTCGACGACCTCGCTCATCTGGTCGACCTTGAGCGCCTCGACGGCCGCCTGGAAGCGCTTGTCCATCGAGCCCTTGCGGAAGTTGCCGAGGTTGCCGGCGCGCTTCGCCGCGCCCGGCTCGTCGGAGTACTCGCCGACGATGTCTTCCCACTTGGCGCCGCCCTTGAGCTTCTTCAGCGCCTCGTCGGTGCGGGCCTTCGCCTCTTCCTTGGTGCGCGTGACCGTGGCCGGCGCGCGCGTCGAGCCCTTGTACTGCACGATGAGGTGCTTGGCGCCGAAGAGCTCCACAGGCCCCTGCTCGGCCTGGGCCGGCGGCGTCTGTGGGCGGGGTTGGGGCTGCGGCGTGGGCGCGACGGGCGCTGCGGCCTGAGCGGAGGCCGAGGCGGCCGCACCGAAGGCGGTGGGCGGCCCGAAGAGCGGCTTCAGCCAGGTGTTGAAGGCTCCGAAGAAGCCGAGCACGCCGACGAGCACGAGCGTCGTCAGCACGGCGTGCGGGACCCACCAGGTCGGGTCTTCGTCGCTCACGGCGGGCGGCGGTGGCGGCGGCGGCGCGTGGCTGTGGGGCGGGCGGGCCTCGGCGACCTCGTCGTCGCCTTCGTCCTCGTCCTCCTCGTCGTCGCCCTCTTCTTCGTCGAGCTCCTCGTCGCGCTCTTCTTCCTCTTCGGGCTTCTTCTTGTCGTCTTCCTTCGCCATGTCTTCCTCGTCGATGGCGCCACGCCCGGGGGCGCGCGCTGATTCGTCTGCGCCGCGCCGCCGCGGCCTCGATCGGGTGTCGGTCAGCCGGGCGCGAGCTCGGCGTAGGCGCCGCCGAGCACGGCCTCGCTGCGCTCCTTGACCAGGGCGCTCAGCGCGATGCGGCCGTCGTCGAGGCGGAAGCCCTGCACGACGAGCGTATCGCCTGGCCACACGGGCTTGCGGAACTGGGCGGACAGCACACGCAGCCGGCTGGGATCGCCGCCGCAGGCCTCGTGCACGACGGCGCGACCCACGACGCCGTAGGTGCACAGCCCGTGCAGGATCGGACCCTGCGGGAAGCCGACCTTCTCGGCGAGCACCGGGTCGGCGTGGAGCGGGTTGTAGTCGCCGCTCAAGCGGTAGAGAAGCGCTTGCTCCGGGCTCGTGGGCTGCTCGAAGACGAAGTCCGGCGCGCGGTCCTTCGGCACCGAGGGCGCGTCGTTCTCGGGCGGGCGCGGCCCGGAGAAGCCGCCCGCGCCTCGGTAGATGATCGACCAGCTCGTCTCGAAGATCGGCCCCTCGCCGACGGGCTGGCCGGCCTCGTCGACCAGCTCGCTCTTCGTGTCGACGACGACCTGCGCGAAGCGCTTCAGATCGTAGATTCCCGAGATCGTGGCCGTCGACCGGATGCGGCCCTCGGGCGGAAGGGCGCGGTGCACGCGGATCGTCTGTGCGCCGTGCACGACCATCGCGAAGTCTCCGCCCGTCTTCTCGAGCACCTCGAAGACCGGAGGCTGCACGGGGATGACCGCGAAGGTCGGCAGGGCGCGGATGCCACCCTCGGTGCCTTCGTAGAGGAACGACAGCTCGCTCCTGCGCGCGCCGACGCCGAGCGCGTAGGTCGCGAGGGTGCGCCAGTCGTAGCGGTAGTCGTGGGCGCTCGAGCTCTGGCCGACGGTCGTGGGATCGAGGGGCATGCGTGTCTCGGGAGAGGGTCGGGGACGAGCGTCCACGTATCGACCTGCGGAGTTCGCGTCAACCACGGCCACCCAGGCGATGTTCCCTGGCCGGGGCGGGGGGAGAGCGACCGGCGCTCGGGCGAGCCTTCGCTCGGCGAGCGCGCAGTCAGAGCGCGAGGCGGTAGGCGAGCGTCATCGAGAGGTCGAAGAAGTCGACCCGGCCGGAGAGCGAGGCGACGTCGCCGAGCGGGGAGGTCGCGGGCTCGCTGGGCAGGAACCAGTTGCCGTAGCGCAGCTGCCCGCCCACCGAGAGGTTGTCCCAGAAGAACCAATGACCTCCGCCGCCGATGCTCGCCGCGAAGCCCTCGGTGCCGACCGACAGCGAGCGAGGTCCCACGAAGGCGACGTCGCTGTAGGGTTCGCGGTCGGCGCGCACCGACCACGCGTCGAGCACGCTCACGCCTCCGACGGTGGCACCACCCCAGGCTTCGTACTCGGGCGTGCGCAGGAAGGTGTATCGCAGCAGCACCTCGGCCAGGAAGTACCGCCGCGCGTGATCGCGCTCCAGGTCCTCGAGGCCGCGCGCGGCGTCGTTGCGCAGCGTCGTCCCCCAGAGGATGCCCGCGCCGATGCCCCACACGCCGAACTGGTAGATGTTGTGGATGCCGAGCCCGAGGCTGGCTTCGCCCGTGCTGCAGGCGTCGAGCGAGGTGGGGCAGACCTCGGCGGCGGGCAGCGCGAGCAGGCCCGCGCCCAGCTCGAGCACGGTGTGCGGTCGGCCCTCTTCGCGCGCCGCGAGCGCTCGACGCGCGCCGCGGGAGGTGTCCTGGGCCCGGGCGTCCGGCGCGAGCGTGACGAAGGCGACGAGCACCGCGCCCGCGTAGAGCCAGCGCGTGGTCGAGCCGGCGCTCGAGCGAGCGCTCGAGCAAGCGCTCGAGCAAGCGCTGCGCGGGGCGCGCTCGTCATGCCGGCAGGTGCTCACAGCCAAGGCCGGGTGGGGGCGGGGGAGGCGATGGGTTTGTCGGCCGTCGGCGCGGGGGCCGGAGGCGGCGAGGGAGGCTTCTCGGAGGCGCTCGGGGCGAGCGCGACCGAGCTCGAGGGGCGCGCGCTCGGTGGAGCGCTGCTCCCGCTGCTCGGAGGTCGGGCCGAGGCTGCGACGCCGGCGCTCGCGGGCGCGGCGGCGCCGGAGCGCACGGCGACGCGGGCATCGACGCGGGTGGGCGTCGGGGAACGTGGCTCGGGGGCGGTCACGGCTTCGGTGGGGCCAGGGCTCGCCGAAGCGCCGGCGCTCTCTCGGAGTCGGCTCTCGAGATCGCTCACGAGGTGGGTCGCAGCGACGAGCTCGGGCGAGAGCTCTGCGGCGAGGCGCGCGAGACGCAGGGCCTCGGCGTGCTCGCCGACGTACTTGCGCTCGAGCGCGTCGGCGAGGATGCGCTCGGATCCCTCGCGGCGCAGCGCGAGCACGCGGGACTCGCCGGGCGCGAGGCGCAGCGCGCGATCGGTGTGCTCGCGCAGGTTGTCGCCTTGGGGGGCGTCCCACGCGCGCCTGCGCATCGAGGACTGCGCGGCCTCGAGCGCCTCCTCGAGCTCGCCCTGCGGCTCGAGCTCGCTCGGTTGGCGCAGCACGTAGACCGAGCCCACGGCGGCCGCCGGCACGAGCACGAGCGCGAGCGCCGCGATCCAGATGCTGCCCAGCCTGCGGCTCGCGTCGGCGCGCCGGATCACCGACGCCGGCAGGGGCGGCACGAGCGAACTCGGTGGAGGCGCGCTGTCTCGCTCGGCGGGCGCGCTGAGCTCCGTACGCGAGGCGCGCGGCGCCCCGATGGACGGCTGGATGGAGACCTGCGCAGCGAGCGCCGGGCTGGAGGCCGCGTCGAGCTCGCCCGCGAGCGGCTCGGCGGCGCCCGTGGGTTTGGGCCTCGCGGAGCCCGCGACGGGCGCCTCGAGCGGCACGGGCGAGCTGCCGACGAGGGTGTCGTCGCCGTCGGTCGGGATCTCGGTGAGGCCGGCGCCGTGCGCGAGCTTCGCGAAGCTCTGCTGGCGCGTACGCTGCTTCGAGGCGAGGCGCAGGTCGCCGCGCGCGCTCGTGAGCGCGTCGACGTCGAGGCCCGCCGCCTCCGCCGCGCGGAGCAGCTCGTGGCCGAGCTCACCCGCGTCGCGCGCACGCTGGCTCGGATCCTTCGCGAGGTTCTTCATGATCACCGCAGCGATCTCCTCCGGCACGTAGCTCGCGCGCTCGAGGCCGCGCAGCTCCGGAACCGCGGCGTGGATCTGCTTCACGAGGATCGCCATCGGCGAGTCGCCGTCGAAGGGTGTGACGCCGGCGAGGCACTCGTAGAGGATCGTCGCGATGGCGTAGACGTCGGCCGTGGGGCCGACCTGCTTGCCCTCGGCGCCCTCCGGCGAGATGTACTTCGCGGTGCCGAAGATCAGCCCGGCCTGCGTGGCGTGGGCCTCGTGCAGCTCGTCGAGACGCGCGATGCCGAAGTCGAGCACCTTCACCGAGTCGGGGTCGTCGGCGCGCTCGACCAGCATGATGTTCTCGGGCTTCAGATCGCGGTGGATGATGCCGCGCTCGTGCGCCGCACCGACGGCGCCGCAGAGCTGCAGCGCGATGTGCAGCGCGCGGGGCAGGGGCATCGCGCCGGCCTCGACGCTCGAGGAGGCCGACAGCGCGCTGAGGAGCGAGATGCCGTCGAGGTACTCCATGACGAGGTAGAGCTCGCCGCGTGCGCGCCCGTCGTCGGTGTTCGGGAGCGCACCGGTGAGCAGCACCTGCACGACGTTCGGGTGCACGAGGCGGCTCGCGATCTTTCCCTCGCGGTGGAAGCGCGCGACGAGCTCCGGGTTCCCCGAGAGCTCTCGGTGGAGGATCTTCACGGCGACGAAGCGGTCGACGCCGGCCTGGAAGGCGCGGTACACGCGCCCCATCGCGCCGACGCCGACGAGCGCGCGCAGCTCGATCTGCCCCGGAAGCTCGAGGCCGAGGTAAGGGTCGAGCTCGCTCGACGAGCCGAGCAAGGAGCGTGTGATCGAGAGCGGGATGCCGTCGACCGGGCAGTAGAGGACGTCCGGCCCGTACGCGCCGCCGCACGAGGGGCACGTGCGGCCTCCGGACCTCGCCGGAGCCGCCGCGCTCATGGTCGCAGCCCTCGGAGCCATCGCATCGCGTCGACCGAGAGCCTAGCAGAAAGGCAGTACCCGCTCGCCCCGCATCCGACTAGCGTCCGCCGCCGTGACCAAGGCCCCCAAAGGCGCTCCCGTCGCGCGGGGCGACGCAGAGAGCGGGCCCTCGCTCGTACGCGGTACACCCAAGGGCCGCGAGCAGGTGGGGGGCTCCGGCCGAAGCGCGGCCGGGCCGGGCGAGCCGGCGTCGGAGGCCGCGCAGCAGGGGGTAGCAGCCTCCGAGCCCGAGGCCGGGCCGGCGTCTGCGGTCGCGAAGACCCGGAGCGGCGCCCAGAAGAAGGACAAGGAGCCTCCGGCCAAGAAGGGCAAGGAGAAGGAGGAGGAGCGCGGGCCGATCTTCGAGCGCGACGCGAGCGGCAAGCTCATCGCGACGAAGGAGGAGCTCGACGCCGACAGCTACGTCGTCGACCTGCCGGTGTTCGCAGGGCCGCTCGATCTCCTGCTCTTCCTCATCCAGAAGCACGAGCTCGACATCCTCGACATCCCCATCGGCTTCGTGACCTCGAAGTACCTCGAGTACCTCAAGCTCATGCAGCACCTGACGATCGACGTGGCGAGCGAGTACCTCGTCATGGCGGCGACCCTGGCGCTGATCAAGTCGAAGATGCTCCTTCCCGACGTGCCGAAGGACGGCGCCGAGGACGGGCTCGAGGAAGAGGAGCTCGACCCGCGCGCGGAGCTCGTGCGCAGGCTGCTCGAGTACCAGAAGTACAAGTCGGCTGCGGAGGACCTCAACCAGCGTGACACGCTCGGCAACTCGGTCTTCTTGCGTGGCTCGAGCGAGCCCGTGGTCGAGGGGCCCGCGCCCTTCGCGCCGCTCGGCGTCTTCGATCTGCTCGACGCCTTCAACAAGCTGCTCACCAAGAGCAAGGTGAAGGTCGAGCACGAGATCAACTTCGACCGCATCAGCATCTCGGATCGCATCGTCGAGCTCACCGACAAGCTCAAGCCTCGGCGCTCGATGCCCTTCGAGCAGCTCTTCGAGCTCGCCGAGGGCCGGACGCTCACGCGCTTCGATCTCGTGATCACCTTCCTCGCGGTGCTCGAGATGGCGCGCCTCAAGCTCCTGCGCGTCTTCCAGACCGATCCCCTCGCGCCGATCCACGTCGAGCTCGCGATGATCAGCGAGGACGACGACGACGATCCGCTCGGCATGCATGCACAGGCCGAGCCTTCTGCGCGGGAGCCTGCGCCGGCTGAGCCCGCCGAGGCGGAGGCCGAGCCCGTCGCGGAGCCGGAGCCCGTCGCGGAGGCGGAGCCGGTCGCGGACGCGGAGCCGGTCGCGGACGCGGAGCCCGTGGCGGAGGCGGAGCCGGTCGCCGAGCCGGAGCCGGTCGCGGAGGCGGAGCCCGCCGAGGCGGAGCCGGAGCCCGCCGAGGCGGAGCCGGTCGCGGACGCGGAGCCTGTCGCGGAGGCGGAGCCGGTCGCCGAGCCGGAGCCCGTCGCGGAGGCGGAGCCGGTCGCGGAGCCGGA
>CALKVW010000244.1 GCA_938004785.1 uncultured Polyangiaceae bacterium | reverse complement strand
GTGAAGCGCCGAAGCCGCGTCTTCGGCGGCCCATCCGGCGCGCCGTTGCGCTAAGACCCGGCCCACATGCGCTTCGTCGACCACTGCAAGATCAAGGTCGTCGCCGGAGACGGCGGCAACGGTGTCGTGGCCTTCCGACGGGAGCGCTTCATGCCTTTCGGTGGCCCCTCGGGCGGCGACGGGGGCCGCGGAGGCGACGTGAGCTTCGTCGCCGACGAAGGGCTCTCGACGCTCCAGGACGTCGTCTACCAGCACACCATCAAGGCCGAGCGCGGTCAGCACGGCCAAGGCAGCGACTGCTACGGCCGCGCGGGCGAATCGAAGACGGTGAAGGTGCCGACGGGCACGCAGATCTTCGACGCCGAGACGGGCGAGCTGCTCGCGGATCTCGTCGAGCGGGGGCAGAGCTTCGTGGCTGCGCGAGGCGGCCAGGGCGGGCGCGGCAACATCCACTTCGCGACCCCCTTCGACCGCGCCCCGCGCCGCGCCGAGCAAGGTGAGCCGGGCGAAGTCCGCGTCCTCAGACTGGAGCTCAAGGTCATGGCCGACGTCGGTCTCCTGGGCTTCCCCAACGTCGGCAAGAGCACCTTCGTCTCGGCGGTGTCGGCGGCGCGCCCGAAGATCGCCGACTACCCCTTCACGACCCTCGTCCCCACGCTGGGCGTCGTCGAGATCGGTGGCGGGCCTCGCCTGGGTGGCACCACCTTCGTCGTGGCCGATATCCCGGGCCTCATCCCGGGCGCGAGCGACGGCGTCGGGCTCGGCGTCGAGTTCCTCAAGCACGTCGAGCGCACGCGGGTGCTGCTGCACCTGGTCACGCTCGATCACGCCGAGGAGCGCGAGCCGCTCGCCGACTACGAGGCGCTGAGGCTCGAGCTGGAGAAGTTCAGCCCCGAGCTCGCAGCGCGCCCCGAGGTCGTCGCCTTGTCGAAGTGCGACGTGCCCGAGGTGCGCGAGGCTTACGAGGGTCTGCGCAAGGCCTTCGCGAAGCGCGGCGTCGAGCTGCGCATGCTGAGCGCCGCGACCCGCGAGGGCCTCCCCGAGATCGTCGACGAGCTCTTCCGCTGCGTGCGTGGGCTCGAGCCGAAGAACCGCCCGAGCTCGCGGGTGTCCGAGGGAGCCGCGCCCAAGAAGGCCGCTCCGAAGAAGGCCGCTCCGAAGAAGGCCGCTCCGAAGAAGGCCGCAACCAAGAAGGCCGCACCCAAGAAGGCCGCACCGAAGAAGGCCGCTCCCCAGAAGGCCGCACCGAAGAAGGCCGCGCCCAAGAAGGCCGCACCGAAGAAGGCCGCGCCCAAGAAGGCCGCACCCAGGAAGGCCGCACCGAAGCGAAGGCCGCGGCGGTGACGCTGAAGGGGGTCCTCGGCCAGGAGGGCGCGATCGACGCGCTGTCGCGCGCGCTACGCGCCGGCAAGGTGCACCACGCTTACCGCTTCGAGGGCCCGGACGGCGTCGGCAAGGAGCTCGCCGCCTTCGGTCTGGCGCAGGCGCTGCAGTGCACCGCGGGCGAGGTGCTCGGCTGCGGAGAGTGCCGCGGCTGCATGCGTGTGGTGCAGCTCAGCTCGGCGCCGCCACACGTGCCGCAGCACCCCGACGTGGTGGTGCTCGAGGCCGGGCTCTACACCGCGGAGCAGCTCGGCGCGGACAGCGCGCAGAACAGGAATCAGATCACCATCGCCCAGGTGCGCAAACTGGTTCTGCCGACGCTCGCCTACCCTCCACACGAGGGCCGTGCGCGAATCTTCATCGTTCGGCGCGCCGAGGAGCTCAACCCGAACACCGCCAACGCCCTCTTGAAGACGCTCGAGGAGCCGCCGGCGCGCACCCACTTCGTCTTGCTCACCTCCCGCCCGGACCTGCTCGTCCCGACGATCCGCTCGCGCACGCTCCCGATCCGCTTCGGCCCGCTCTCCGACGAGGTCATGTCGCAGCTGCTCTACGATCGAGGCATCGATCCTTCGCGCGCGCTCGACGCCATGGAGCTCGCCGGAGGCAGCATCTCCGCCGCGCTCGAGCACGCCGACGACGAGCGCGCCGACGCACGCAGCGCCTTCGCTCGCGCCGTGCTCGAGGCCGTGCAGGCCCCGACCCTCGGGCCCGCGATCAACCTCGCCGAGAGCGCCGACAAGAAGCGCGACGTCGTGCAGCACCTCTTGCTCGGCTTCGCGACGAGCGTCGCGCGGCACGCGCGCGCGATGGTCGCCGAGTCCCCCGACGACGCCGCGCGCCTCGCCGAGAGCTTCGAGCGCATCTTCCAGGCGGCGCGCCAGCTCGAGCAGACCAACGCGCAGCTCTCGCTGCTCTTGCTCGACATGCTGATCGAGCTGCGACGAGGAGAGCTCCCGAGGCTCGTCGGATCGGTCGAGGCCTTCACGCCCCTGCGTAGCGGGCCGCCCTCGCAGCCGCGCTGAAGACGTGACCAGAATTGCCAAACAGCGCTCGGGGGTGGGGCCCCGAGCTCCGCGCGCGGCAGCCGACAACAGAGAATTCCTCGCCGAATTCTCCGCATTTCTCGATTTCTGACGAACGACGAGTCGAAAAGCCGAACCCCTGGGTTCGGCTTTTCCGGACAGACACTGAGCGTCGGCCCCGAGTCCGCGCGTGCTCAGGCGTCGCGGAGCGCCGACAGGCCGAGCATCACGAAGCCCTCGGACCCGGCGCCCACGCGCACGACGCCCTCGAGGGCCCCGGCCTCGGCGAGCAGCGCCGCGAGCAGCCACGCGGTCGCCTCGTCGGTCTGGAAGCCAGGCGTCGAGATCTCCCAGCCCGAGCGGTCTGCCACGCGATCGAGCAAGGCGGCCGCGCGGCGCTGGGCCTCTGGCTCGAGCGTCGGGTTGTGTGCGCCCCACACCCAGGAGCGAGGCGCACGCGAGAAGGAGCCGATGACCAGCTGCCTCCCCTCGGCGACCACGGTGCCGTCGCGGCGTATCGAGACCTCCCCCGTCAGCATGTCGGCCTCGACGCGCGCGTCGGCGCCCACTCCCCAGCGCTCGCGCAGCGCGTCGTTCTTGCGAGCGAGCTCGGCGAGCAAGAGCTCACGCCGCGCGTCGAGGCCGCGGCTCGGCATGCGCACCTTGCCGGGCAAGAAGGCGATCGCCGGCTCCGAGGCCCCGGGCTGCGTACCGCCCGCGTGATCGTGGCGGCGCACGATCGTTGCCCCACCAAGCAAATCGACGTCGAGCTCGTCGAGTAGACACAGCGTCTCCGACGCTCGCGCGAGCGCGGGCAGGCAGGCCCGGAGCTCTGCGCTCGAGAAACAGCGGTCGACGACGCTCTCGTCGCCGAGGATCTCCTCGACGACGAGGTCTGCTACACGCAGCTCGCCCTGCCCGTCGCGCACGAGCTCCACGACGAGCCGACCCCAGGACTCGAGCGCGAAGCTCTCGCGCAGCATCGCCTCGAGGTCGACGAGCAGCGCGCGCCTGTGTTCCTCGAGCTCCGTCGCTTGCATGGCGCGGGTTTACACCAGAGCGGGGGCTGCGTGTCGAGCGGCCTCGGCCCGGTGGCCTCGCTCAACCGTCGGCGCCTCCGCCCATGCGGTCGTAGCGCCCCTCGTCGAGCCTCGAGCCGGACCACGCCAGCCGGCGCTGCCCCTGGGCGAGGATCACCGCGGCGGCGCCCGCGGGGCCCTCGTACTGCACCCACAGCGCCTCGGCGGCGCAGGGCGGCGCGCCGACGCCGATCCGCTCGAGCTCGACCGGCCTGCGCAGCTTGCGCCGCATGAGCACGCCGCCGATCTCCAGCGTGGCGGGGGGCTCGGGCCCGAGCTCGACCTCGACGGGGGACATCCAGAGGATGTGACGCTCAGGCTCCGCGAAGACGGCGACGGCCTCGAGCACCGCGCCCTCGGGGGCCGCATAGACGACGCCTACGAGCTCACCTCCCTCCGACGCGACGACGCCACCTCGAAGCCATCGCTCCTCGTGAGCCATGCGCCCGTTCACCTCGACCTCCGCCGACACGACGTCGCCCAGACGCAGGGGGAGCCGCTCGAGCTGGGGCGCCGCTCTGCTCGCCGGCCGCGGCTCGGGCGCGTCGGTGGACGGGGACGGCGCGAGCGGGCGCCGCTCTCTGCGCGAGGCCACGTAGCCGGCGGCGCCGGCCGCGAGCGCGAGCGCGCCGGCCAGCACGATGAGGCTCACGCGCCCCGCCCTTCGAAGGCGCGCACGTAGGCCCGAGCGCGCGCCTTCGCGCCCTCGAGCGAGCCACGATCCGGGGGCACGAGCCCGCCGATCACCGCCACGGCGTCGAAGTCGATCGCGAGCTCCACCGCGAGCGAGGGATCGACGCCGCCGATCGCCACGCGCGGCAGGCCAGGCCGCGCCTCACGCGCGAGGCGGGCGAGCCGCGCCGCCTCCCTCGCGCCCAGCACGGGCTCGTGATCGAGCTTGCTCGACGTGGAGGCCACGGGACCTATCGCGACGTAGTCGATGGCCTCGCCGAGCGCGGCGCGGAGCTCCCGCTCGTCATGCGTCGAGCGCCCGAGCGCGAGCCGCGTCGCGGCGCGCTCCGCCAGCGCGCGCGCGCGCGCCGGATCGACGTCACCCTGCCCCAGGTGCACGCCGCTGGCGCCCGCGAGCAGCGCGAGATCGACGCGGTCGTTCGCGTAGACGGGCACCCCACGAGGTCGAGCGAGCGCGACGATCGCCTCGAGCAAGACGAGCGTCGAACGACCCGCGCCCTCCTTGTCTCGCAGCTGCAGCGTCGAGGCGCCGCCCTCGATCATCGCCTCGGCGAAGGCGACAGGGTCCAGATCGCGCGCACGCAGCGTCGCGACGTCCACGATGGCGTACAATCCACGCACGCCGGAGAGCGTAGTGTCCACGCGGGCTCCGAGCTACACACTCCAGACGACCATGTACTCCCACCGCCCTCGACGCGCCCGCTCCTTCACCGGCACGTGCACGGCCGCGACGCTCTCCGCCGCCATGAGCCTCGGTCTCGGTGTCGCGCGCGCCGACGAGGCGCCGCTCGAGGCGCCGGTGTCCATGCCCAGCGTCGTCGACGGCCTGCCGGTACGCGTGAGCATCGTCGCGCCCTCGGCCGACCCACCGTGGACGCTGCGGGTCGAGAACACCGGCGACGAACCGGTGCGGATCGCCGCCGACGTCCGCCTGCTCCAGCTCACGCTCGAGGGCGGCGAGAAGGGCGCGCGCGCGATCCGCTGCGAGCTACCGCGCGCGTTGCGCCCGGCGCGTTTCCCCGAGTCGCGCGCCTTGGTGCTCCGGCCCGGCGAGCTCTGGCAGGAGCGCTTCGACCCGCGACTGTACTGCTTCGGTGAGAGCGCCGACCGGCTGCGTGGCGCGACGCTCGTGCGCGCGAGCTTCGGCTGGAAGAAGCCCTGGCGCGGCGCCAAACCCACCGAACCCTTCGTCGCGCAGAGCCTCGAGGATCCGGAGGCCTTCACCCCCTTCACCGAGCTCCAAGCTCCGAGCTTCGTCCTCTCCTACAGGCGCAACCCCGACGAGCCGCCCGAGCTCGACCTGCCACCCACGCACTGGATCGACGCGGACGGTCGGCACCACGAGGAGCCGCACGCGTCCTCATCCGAGGCAGGGCGAGGGCCGCACGAGCAGCCCGCCGGGCGCGGGGCCCAGCGCGGCGGGCGAGGAGGCCCGGAGCGCGCCGCGAAGCCGATCCGCCCCGAAGACGGCGAGGCGAAGGCCGAGCAGCGCGGCGAGCGCGCTGGCGAGATGCAAGGGCCGCGAGCCGCGGGCGACGAGCGCCGATCGGCGTCGAGCAACGCGCCCGGCGGCGCGGCGCCGCTCGAGCACGGAGACG
>CALKVW010000243.1 GCA_938004785.1 uncultured Polyangiaceae bacterium | reverse complement strand
CACCTTCTTCTCGTCGTGGTTGATCGAGAGGATGATGGCCTCGACGTCGTCGCCCTTGTGGTAGAGGTCCGCCGGGTTGTTGACGCGCACCGACCAGCTCAGATCGCTGCGGTGCACCATGCCGTCGACGCCCTCTTCGATGCCGACGAAGACACCGTAGTCGGTGATCGAGCGGACCTTGCCGCCGATCTTGTCGCCCGGGTTGTACTTCTCGGTGAAGAGCATCCAGGGATCGGGCTCGAGCTGCTTGAGACCGAGGCTGATGCGCTTGGCGCGCGCGTCGACCTCGAGCACCTGGCACTCGATGTCCTGACCCACCTCGAGCAGCTTCGACGGGTGCTTGACCTTCTTGGTCCAGCTCATCTCGCTGACGTGGATGAGGCCCTCGACGCCCGGCTCCAGCTCCACGAAGGCGCCGTAGTCGGTGATCGACATGACCTTGCCGCGGACCTTCTTGCCCGCGGGGTACGCCTCTTCGGCGTGGTTCCACGGGTCTTCCTGGGTCTGCTTGAGGCCGAGGCTCACGCGCTCGGTCTCGGCGTTGTACTTGAGGACCTTGACGGTGACCTCGTCGCCGACTTGGAACACCTCGTTGGGGTGGTTCACGCGGCCCCAGGACATGTCGGTGATGTGGAGCAGGCCATCGATGCCGCCGAGGTCGACGAAGGCGCCGTACTCGGTGATGTTCTTGATGACGCCCTTGACCACCATGCCCTCGGTGAGGGTCTCGAGGGTCTTCTGCTTCATTTCATCGCGCTCGCGCTCGAGGAGCACGCGCCGCGAGAGCACGATGTTGCCGCGCTTCTTGTTGAACTTGATGACCTTGAATCGGTACGTCTGCCCGATCAGCTTGTCGAGGTTGCGGATCGGCCGGAGATCGACCTGCGAGCCGGGGAGGAACGCCTTGACGCCCCCGCGGATCGTGACCGAGAGGCCGCCCTTCACGCGCTGGCTGATGGTGCCTTCGATGAGCTCGTCGGCCTCGCAGGCCGCCGAGATCTCATCCCACACCTTCATCTTGTCGGCCTTCTCCTTGGAGAGGGTGACAAGGCCGTCGTCGTTCTCACGGCTCTCGATGTAGACGTCGATCGTGTCGCCGACGTTGATGGGCGGACCGCCCGCGTCGGTGAACTCGCGGAGCGGGATGCTGCCCTCGCTCTTGCCGCCGATGTCGACGACGACGTGATCGCGTCCGATGGCGACGATGGTGCCCTGGACGATCTCGCCTTCGTTGCCGAAGTCGCCTTCGGTGATGCTCTGCTCGAACAGTGCGGCGAAGCTGTCCATGCCTTCGCCCATGCTGTCGGGGTTGGGGTTGCTCATGTGGTGGTTTTGAAAACTCCTTCTGCTCGGCGCTTTCCACGCCGAGGCCCTGCGGGCCTTAGTCTCGGGGCCGTGGCTTGTCAACGCGAGCAGGCCGGCGCAGGAGCGATCCTGAGCATCCGTACCTCTGCCGCGTCACGCGTCGCGCGCCCTCGTCGCGCTCTCGATCAATCGCAGTCGTAGCGCTGGTAGCTCACGCCTTCTTCGGTGCGCAGCGACTGCACCACGCCGCCCTCGTCGAGCACCACCAGATCGCGGAAGCTCTCCTCGGGCATCGTGTTCGCGGGCAGCTCGGCGACCCCGCGCGGTACGCCGGTGATGGGGTCGAGGCAGGTGAGCACGACGACGTTCGCGTCGACGCCCTCGCTGCCGACCTGCACCTCCGCCGCGAAGTAGATGGTGCCCGCGAGGTCGCTGTCGAGCAGCACGATCGACCACACCGGCGCTTCGAAGCGCAGCTCGCGCGTGAAGCGGTGATCGCCCGAAGGGCGCTCGTTGGCGATCACGTAGGTGCGGCCGGCCTGTGCGTCGGTGATCCCGGCCTTGATGTACGACTTGCCGTCACGCGTGGGTCTGCCCGGGATCTGCTCGCGTGGGTCGGCGGGCGTGCCCGTCGTGTCGCCCACCTTCCACAGCGGG
Source organism: uncultured Polyangiaceae bacterium (assembly GCA_938004785.1). GTDB lineage: Bacteria > Myxococcota_A > Polyangia > Polyangiales > Polyangiaceae > CALKVW01. Next base: position 12,099 of record CALKVW010000243.1, on the reverse strand, counting down.
CCGTGCTCGGCCTCGACGTAGACGTCGGTGCCGTCGACGAACACGCCGGTCACGTCGCCGGCCGACTCGATGCCCTCGCCGACGAGCGGCAGCGTGCCAGCGAGCTCGCCGTTCTCACCGTAGATCGCCACGTCGGCCTCACCGTAGCGATCGAGCACCGCGATCGAGCCGTCGGCTCCCAGCGCGAGATCCTGCGCGTTGGCGCGATCCATCGGCACCGTCGACTCGAGCTTGCCGTCGGCGCCATAGCGCACGAGCCGCCCGTTGACTTGGTCGAGCACCCACATCCTCCCCCTTGCATCCACAACGAAGCTCATCGGCCCACTTGGGCTCCCCTCGTCTGGTCGCTCCCTTCCCAGGTGCTCGTCTTGTCCGCCCCAGGGCGAAAAAACATCCACCCACGGACGGTTCGGGTCGCGAGGTGGGTTCGCCGTTGGAAAACCCTTGGAACTGCGAGGGGATTTCGCGCGAGGCACCATGCTCGTGCCGACGACGGGCGGGCGAGCGCTCGCGCTGAGCGCTGCGGAGGCCGGATCAGGCTTGTTCGATGCCTGATCGCTGCATGAGCGAGCCAGGATCCACAGGGCTGTCGCCCCTGCTGCCACACCGAGAATCGCTGTCGTACCTCTGCGCATGCACTCTCCAATTTGCCCATGTTGCCGAGGGTTTGGCACGTTCGTTGTGAAGGGGACGCCGTCACGTCCACTCCCACGGAAAGCAAGAACGATGTCGTCCACTCTCCGACACGCCGTAGTCACCGCCATCGCGCTCTCGCTGGCGCTCATCGCTGGCGCTTGCGCGCCCGGCACGCCCGAGCCCGACAGCGAGGAGCTCACCGGCGCAGACGAGACGACGGCCTCGCGCGAGGACGGTATCAGCGGCTCGGTCGCGGTCGGTACCACGTTGGTCGCCACCGCGGGGCTCAACATGCGCAAGGGGCCGTCGACCGGGTACTCGGTGCTGCACGTGATCCCGGAGGGCGCGAGCGTCGTGGTGCAGCAGTCGAGCCCGCAGAACGGCTACTACAAGGTGAAGCACAGCGGCGTCATCGGCTGGGCCTACGGTTCGTACCTGAAGAAGGCGAGCTCGGGCTCGAGCGACTCGGGGGGCTCGGGCAGCTCGGGCAGCTCGGGCAGCTCGGGTGGATCCAGCAGCAACGCACGCGACGCCGCGATGCAGCGCGCCCAGGCAGGCGTCGGCTTCTCGTACTGGTGGGGTCACGGCCGCTTCCACCCCAACGGTCCGACCAGCTCCACCAAGGGCAAGTGCACGGGCAGCTGCCCCAACTGCTCGCACTCGGGCTCCTACGGCGGGGACTGCTCGGGCTACGTCGCGAAGGTGTGGCAGGTGCCCTCGACGAACACCGACCTGACGAAGGACTCGCACCCCTACAGCACCGCCGACTTCGCGAAGAACACGAGCCAGTGGTCGCAGATCCAGCGCGGCAACCTCAAGAAGGCCGACGCGATGAACTACAGGAGCGGCGGCTCGGGGCACATCTTCGTCTACGAGAAGGGCGATCCTTGGGGCTCCATGTACGCCTACGAGTGCAAGGGCTGCTCCTCGGGCTGCGTGAAGGGCTACCGCACGGCGACCTCGGCCTACCGGGCGATCCGCAGGGCCGGTTGGTGAGCTGCTAGCGGCACGGGCCGCGTCGACATCGCGACGGTGGACACGAAGCGCGGCGCCCCACGGGGTGGCCGCGCTTCGCACGTGTCTCGTGGGCGTGCGTTTCAGATCGGCTTCAGGTGACTTTCGGGTTCAGAGCCCGTAACGACCTGTCGGTTGGAGCCTCGCGGATCCGACCCGACCGACCCGAGGCCTCGCATCCGTGAAGTGCACATCGCAAGGTGGCTGGGGGCCGCGGGCCCGCTTCGAACCGCTGCGCCTGCTCGGCGAGGGAGGCTTCGGGGAGGTCTGGGAGGCCGTCGACCGCGAGAGCGGGGCGCGCGTGGCCCTCAAGCGGCTCAAGCGCCTCGGACCCGACGGGCTCCGTCGACTCAAGGCCGAGTTCAGGGCGCTCGCGGACGTCGTGCACCCGAGGCTCGTCGCGCTGCACGAGCTGTGGGTGCACGAGGGCGAAGCCTGCTTCTCGATGGAGCTCGTCGTGGGCGTCGACGTGCTCTCGTGGGTGCGTGGGGGGGAGATGGCGCGCTTCGACCCGAGCGAGACTCGCGGCGACCTGGGCGAGGCGCGCGCGAAGCCGATGCACGCGGAGCTCTCCTCGGTCGGCGCGGCGCAGCTCGGCGGCGAGCTCGGGGCGCCACACGGGGCAGTGAAGGCCCCGTCGCTGGGTCCGAGGCTCGAGCGGCTCGGCTCCGTCTCGACGCAGCTCGTGGAGGGCATGGCAGCGCTGCACGCACGTGGCATCGTCCACCGCGACCTCAAGCCCTCCAACGTGCTCGTCGACGCACGGGGAGGCGTGCGAATCCTCGACTACGGCCTCGCGGCCGCGTGTGGCACGAGCGCGCGAGGCTTCGAGGGCACACCCGCCTACGCGGCGCCCGAGCAGGCGCTCGGCGAGCCCGCCCGAGAGCCGAGCGACGTGTACGCGCTCGGGGTGATCCTCTTCGAGGCGCTCGCCGACAGGCGGCCCTTCGAGGGGGATCCGCAGCGGCTGCTCGCGCAGAAGGCGCAGCGCAGCGCGCCCACTCTCGGCTCGCTGGTGGACGGCGCTCCCGAGGAGCTCTGCGAGCTCGTCGCGCGCATGCTCGAGCGCGACCCCTCGAGGCGCCCGGGCTGCGCCGAGATCTCGGACCGTCTGTCGCGGTGGGGCGCGGGGCGAGGAGCGTCGACGGGGTCGGGGAGGGCGCCTCGGCCGGCGAGGGTCGTGGGGCGCGAGCAGGAGCTCGAGGCGCTGCTCGCGAGCGCTCGTCGAGCTCGAGAGGGCCGCTTCGAGTGCGTGAGCGTCGAGGGCCCGTCGGGCATCGGCAAGAGCGTCCTGCTCGATGCGCTCGAGGTGGAGCTCCGTTCGCTCGGGTTCCACGTGCTGCGCGCTCGCTGCAGTCCGCGTGAGGCGGTGCCCTACAATGGCTTCGACGCAGCGATCGACCAGCTCGCACGCCTCACGCGCGAGGGCGCGCTCGAGCTCCCTCCGGTGGCGGCCCGGAGCGACATCGCCAGGGTGTTCCCGGTCTTCGGCCAGGTCGCGTCGCCCTCGCCGTCGGGGCGCTCTGGAGCACTCGAGCAGAGGACGCGCGCCTTCGCCGCCATCGCGGACTGGCTGCGCGACGAGGGGCGTCGAGCCCCGCTGGCGCTCTTGCTCGACGACTTCCACTGGGCGGACACCGAGAGCCGCGCCTTGCTCGCGGGCCTCGTGGAGCGGCGACCCGAGCGGGTGCTGCTCATCGCGTCGCGGCGCGTTCGGAACGATGGCGACGACGTGCTGCCGGTGGCCTGGGGGGCGCTGCGCATCGAGCTCGGACCGCTCGAGCTCCCGTCGCTCCGGCAGCTCGCCGCCGAGCTGCGATCGTGCTCCATCGAGGAGCTGGACGCGGCGGCGTGCGAAGCGGCGGCGCTCGAGAGCCGCGGGCATCCTCTGTGGTTCGTCGAGTCGCTGGGCTCGTCGCCCGCGCTCCACGCGGCGAGCCTCGACGACCGTCTGCGTGACCGCGTGGGTGCGCTCGAGCCGCGACGACGACGGCTCGTGGAGCTCTTGTCGCTCGCAGCCGAGCCGCTCGACGAAGCGCTCCTCTCGAGGCTCACTCCCGCCGACGGGGCGCTGTCTCCCAGACAGCTCGACGAGCTCGCCGCAGCGCGCCTCGTGCGTCGAGTGTCGACGCCCGAGGGGCCCGCGTTGGACGTCTTCCACGACCGCGTGCGCGAGGCGGTCGCGGCGTCGCTCGCCCGCGCCGAGCGCTCCGCGCTGCACGCCCAGCTCGCTCGCGCCTTCGAGCAGCGCACGGGGCGTGACGCGGCGGTCGCTCACCACCTCGCGGGGGCGGGTGAGCAGCTTCGCTCGTCCGAGATCCTGCTTCGGCTCGCCGACCGCGCGGCGTCGAGCCTCGCCTTCGAGCACGCCGCCGAGCTGCTCGCGGAGGTGCTCGCGCGGGGCGGGCTCGACGACGCGGCAGAGCTCGAGGTCTCGCTTCGTCGGGCCGAGCTGCTCGAGTGGGCGCACCGTTCGATCGACGCGGCCGAGCAGCTCGTGCGCGTCGCGCCTCGGCTCCCGGGCGCCGAGCAGCGCCGCGTCGAAGCCAAGGCGGCGGAGCTCTTGCTCGCCGCCGGAGAGCTGGCGCGAGGCAAGGCGCTGCTGGGCCGCCTGCTCGAGCGCGTCGGTGCTCCGCTGCCCCCGACGCCCTCGAGCACGCTGGTCGCGATCCTGGTCGAGCGCGCGTCGCTCGCGCGGCGTAGGCTCGCGCTCGCGACGCCGCCCGCGCTCCCGGAGGCGCGCGCCGAGCTCGACGAGAAGGTGGGGCTCCTGCGCGGCGCCTCCATCGGGCTCGGCATGTGCGACAATTTGCGAGCGTCGCTCTATCACCTGAGGGCCGTGCGGGCCGCGCTCGACCTCGGGGAGCCGTCGAAGGCGTCGATCGCGCTGTCGATCGAGTCGATCTTCCGAGGCTCGACCAGCTCGAGCGCGAGGCGCGCGTCCGAGCCCTTGCTCGAGCTGGCGCAGAGCCTCGCGTCGCGCTCCGGCGCCGACGAGCCCCAGCTCTGGGTCGAGGCGGCGCGTGCCACCCGAGGCGCGCTCGAGCTCCGTGGCCCGGAGGCCGAAGCCGAGCTCGCGCGCGTGGAGCGCGCCTTCCGCGAGAGCCCGACCGGCAACACCTGGGCGATCGACAGCATGTTGCTCGTGCGTCTGCTGAGCCTGCGGCTGCTCGGTTCGGCCCGAGCGCTCCGTCAGCAGCTCCCAGAGCTGCTCGCCGATGCCGCCCGTCGCGCCGATCGATACCTCGAGACGACCTTGCTGCGGGGAGGGGCGTGGGTCTGTCTCTGCGACGACGATCCCGCGGCCGCTCGTCGCACGCTGGAGCGCTCGAGCTGGGTCTCGAGCGACGAGGGCATGCACGTGCAGCACTGGATCGAGCTCGACGCGCTCGGCGAGATCGCGCTCTACGAGGGTGCCGGCGCGACGGCGGCGCTCGAGCTCGGGCCGAAGTTGCTCGGGGTCGAGCGCTCGCTGCTGTCGCGCCTGCAGCGCATCCGCGTGCTCACGCGCTTCCTGCACGGACGGCTGCTCGTCGCGCGCGCATCGCAGGGCGGCAGGCGCGCAGGGTTCGGCGCACGCACGCTGGCGCTGCTCCTCGGGCGCGAGGAGGTGAGCTACGCGCTCGCGATGGGCGCCCTGCTCGAGGCCTGCGTGGAGCACCTCGGAGGCCGAGCCGAGCCCAGGCGCCGTGCGCTGGAGCGGGGCGCCGCGATCGGCGCCGCGCACGGGCTGACGCTCCTCGAGGCCTCGGCGCTGCTCGGGCTCGTCGAGCTCGGCCACGCCGGTCGGAGCGCCCTCGATCGGGCCACGGCGCACTTCGAGCGGGAGCGCATCGTCGCGCCGCGACGCCTGGCAGCCTCGATCCTGCCTGGAATCCTCGCGACGGGCTGAGGCGCCGCGCGCGCGGCGAGCGCCACGCCCTCAGTCGACCACGGCGAAGTCCCCCGCGAGCAGGTAGCCATCGGGCCCTCGTTCGATGAGCGCTCTCAGACCGAGGCGCCGCAGCGTCGTCATCGCCACGTAGACGCGGCTCGCGCCCGCTTGTGGCAGGACCCGTTCGCCGGGCCAGCCGGCGGCGAGCAAGTCCTCGACCGACAGCGCCCGTCGCGTCGTCGCCTGCGAGGCCTCCACGAGCGTGCGCAGCAGGGTCTGCAGGGTCTTGCGGTGCTCGAGCGTGACCCTGCCTCCACCCGGGGGCTCGAACCACGCTCCACCGCGTTCGATCCGAAAGACCACCGCACACGCCGTGGGTCGTGCTTGCTCGAGCTTGGCTCGGTCGGCCTCGCTCGAAGCCCGCTCGAGCCCCAGGATCGGCGGCATCCATGCCTCGAAGTCGAGCGCTTCGCCCGGTGCTTCCACGGCCGCGCGCGACACGAGGTTCTCGAGCGCGTGCACGTTCCCGACGAGCGGCGAACGCATCAGCGCCTCGGCGAGCGCCTGGGTGGGCACGAGCTCGGGAACGTCGCAGCGCCCCGCGAGCTGCAGCAAGATCGGCACGACGTCGAGGCGTCGTTCTCGCAGCGGAGGGACGCGCAGGGTCCAGCCGCTGACCCTGGCGCAGAGCTCGGCGCGCTGCTCGCGCAGGTCCCCGAGCTCGGAGCGCGTCGTCATCACCAGGAGCACGTCCGAGGTCCTGGCGTCGAGCGCTCCGACCCGCCGCGTCTCGCGCGTATCGAGGTAGGCGACGAGCGCGGCGCAGAGCTCGTTCGAGGCGTGCTCGACGCCGTCGATCACGAGCGTGCCGCCCTCGGCGAGCTCGAAGAGCCCCGGCACCTCTCCGGCGCCGTTCAGCCGCTCGAGCGCCTCCGCGCGCGCGACCGAAGCGGCCGGCTGCACCACGTAGCGCCCCTCTCGGCCGCTCAGCAGGTGGATCTCCTCGGCGAGCAGGCTCTTGCCCACGCCGGTCTCCCCAGCGAGCAGGATCGGACGCGTCGATCGCGCCGCGCGCGTCGCCTGCTCGAGCAGCTCGGCACGCGCCGCAGAGGCTCCCGCGAAGCGTGCGTTCTCCGGTGACGCGAACAGGGGTGGCGCGTGCGTCACCAGCAGCAGGAGCGAACCCAAGGCGATGGTTGCGCCCGTCGACACACGCTTCGACTCCGTGAGGCGCTCGCCGTCGACGAAGCTGCCGTTGCGGCTCGAAAGATCCTCGAGCAGCAGGCCGTCCGGTTCGACCTGGATCGCCAGGTGCCGGCGTGACAGCCGCCGATCGTTCTCCGCGGCGAGCTCTGCGAGCTCACGGCCGAGCACGAGCCGCTCGCCCGAGCGCAGCGGGAGCAGGGTCCCGATCATCTCGGAGCGAGGGTGCAGCACGACGCCGAGTGCGAGCACCTCGGGCGCCGCCTGCGTGATCAGCACCGAGTCTCCGAGCGTGGAGTCCAAGACCTGGGAGTGTAGGTGCTCTCGCGGAATTCTGTTTCACTTTCGAACCCATATCTCGTTGCTGGAGCAGCGGAGCCGAGGGGCCCAGGAGCGGGCAGGCTCGACGTGGGCGAGCGATCGTGGCAGCTCCGCCCGCATGATCCGACTGAACCGCGAGTGGACCGAGCTCGTCGAGAAGTACAAGTCCGACCACCAGGACCCGCGCAACCAGGCCTGTCACAAGATCGGCATCCCGATGATCGTCGCGAGCCTACCCATCGGGGCGACGCTCGTGGGGCTCCCGCTCGCAGCGGGGCTCTTCACGGTGGGCTGGGGCTTCCAGTTCGCCGGGCACTACTTCGAAGGCAAGAAGCCGAGCTTCGTCGACGACAAACGCAGCCTGCTCATCGGCGTGCTCTGGTGCGCGGAGAAGTACGGCCTCAAGGTCTACGAAGAGGCGCACGCCACGAGCTGAGCGCGTCGAGCTCCACGGAGCGGCTCAGGCCTTCAGCCCCCGCCGAGCACCGCGCGCAGGGCCCCGCCGAGTGCGACGGTCGCTTCGGCGAGCTTCTCCTCGGGCCACTTCGCCTGCACGAGCACGCTCGCGGTGCGCGGCTTCACCTGTGCGCTGCCGAGCGCTTCTTTGCTCCCACCGACGTCGGGCAGCATGAAGGCGACGAGCCGCATCGCGCCGAGCGCGGTCTCGAGCTCGCCGGCGAGCGCCTCGGGCGTGGTGCCGCTCTTGGGCACGACGTCGAGCACGAGCTCGGGCCCCTTGCGGCGGAAGTCGAGGAAGCCCGTGACGCGCGCGGTCTTCGCGATGGGTTCGGCGCCGTCCAAGGAGGGCAGGGTGCGGGCGACGGCGGCGAGCGCGGGGCCGTCGACCACGAGCGACAGCGCGCCCGAGCTCGCGAGGCCCAGCTCGAGGTAGTGCTTCGAAGGCTCGAGCGTCGCCCCGAGCATGGCGTCGTCGCTCGCGACGACGAGCGTCGAGTCCTCGGCCTGCGCGATGCGCACGCCGCCGGGGCCCTTCAGCACCGAGCCCTCGAGCGCGAAGCCGTCGACGCCCTCCTCGGCGAGGAAGCTCGCGAGCCCTTCGACGAAGTCGGAGCGATGGAGGCGAGGGGTGTGGAAGCGCCCACCGACGAGCGCGACCCAGCTCTTGCCGTCCACGGTCGCGAGGACCAGCTCCCGCACGTCGGTGAGCAGGTTGATGCCCGTCTTCTTCTCGAGGCGTGCGGCGCGGCTCTTCGTGCCCTCGGCGTCCTCGAAGACCGAGAGCACGTTCTTGCGGAACGGCTCGTAGAGGTAGAGCTCTCGACCGTCGAAGCGCGCGGCCATCGTCGTGCCGGCCGGAACGTGGTGCAGCGCCGTGGACTGGTAGCGCCACACGAGGAAGTAGAAGACCAGCGGGCCGACCATCGAGGCGACGAGCAGCGCGCCCACGACGAACCACGCGAGGCTGCGCGTCTTGCTCGGGCTCGGCGGCTCGGGTTGCGGCTCCTGGGTCGAGTCGTCGTCGTCGAGCGCCTCGTCCTCGCCGGCGCCGTGGGCGTGCAGGTCCTCACCCGCGTCGAGCGTGGGGCGCCCGGGGTCGTGCACGTCCGGCTCCGTGGGGCGGCCGCCGTGCTCGTCGTCCATCACGATCGTTCCGGGCATGGGCCGGCAGTATGCCACGCGCCGCGGAGCATGCTCAGCGCTCGGGGCGAGGCTCCGAGAAGGCGCGCAGCACGGCGGCGGCGTCGAGCGGCATCGACAGGTGCACGGTGCGGCCGACGGGCTCGATCACGAGCGCGCCGAGCTCGGAGCTCGCGCCGGCTTCTCCCGTGGCGCCCGCGCGCAGCGCCTCGAGGAAACGCGCGATGCGCTCTGCGCCGGGCTCGGCCCTCGCGAGCACCTCGGCCTCGACGCGCAGGCCGTCGTCTTTCGCGCCGAGCTTCGCGCGCACCCGCTCGGTCTGCGCGACGAGCCTCGCGACCGACGGGAAGCGCCGCTCGAGGCGCGGATCGAGGCGCTTGGGTCGGAAGTCGACGCTGACGAGGCCCTCGGCGACGGGCGCTCCGCGCGCGGCGTCCGGCCCACGCTGGGCCACGCGCAGGAGCGCGTCGGCCTCGAGCGGGCTCGCGAAGGCGAGGATGCGCCCACCGACGACCACGATGGCCTCGGTCCCGGCGCGTCGCGCCGAGGAGCGGCGGAGGTAGAGCCGCACACGCTCGTCGCTCGACGGCACCGGCGCGTAGACCTGCTCGTCGGGTGCGAGCCCGGCGAAGTCACCTTCCAGCACCAGCACGTGATCGCCCGCCTCGAGGCTCGCGCTCCTCAGCGCGAGCAAGGCGCTGCGGGCCTTGCCGAGCGCGCGCAGCACCAGCGGCTCGTCGCCGAGGCGCGCTCCGAGCGCGCTCTGGGGGTCGTCGCCCAGCGCGACGTGCATGCGCTCGAGATCGAAGCGCACGACGAGCTCGAGGTGTCCGGGCACCAGCTCGTCGGGCACGAGCCTGCGCGCGGGGGCCTCGAGCGCCACGCGCGGCACGCCGCCCGCGGGCACCTCGTCGCCGCAGCCGAGCAGCGCGAGCGCGGCTGCGACCGCGGCCCCCGCGAGCTCAGCCCGAGGCATCGCCGCCGCCACCTGCGCGGGCGAGCTCTTCTTCGCGGCGCGTGACCTCGCGGACGATCTGCTCGACGACGTCGTCGATGCTCCGCCGGCTCGAGTCGACGAGCACGGCGTCGTCGGCCTGTCGCAAGGGCGCGATCGGCCGCTCCGTGTCGGCGCGATCGCGCGCCACGACCTCGCGGAAGGTGGCGTCGAGGTCGGCGATCTGGCCCTTCTGGACGAGCTCCGCGTGGCGGCGGCTCGCGCGCTCTTCGGCCGAGGCCGTGAGGAAGAACTTCGCTTCGGCGTCCGGGAAGACCACCGTGCCGATATCGCGCCCCTCGAGCACGACGCCGCCCGCCTCGCCGGCCTGGCGCTGCAAGGCGAGCAGCGCGGCGCGCACCCGCGGCAGCGCCGAGACGCGGCTCGCGCCCATGCTCATCTCCGGCGTGCGGATCGCCTTCGACACGTCGTCGCCGTCGAGCAGGACACGCACCCCGCTGCCCTCGTCGCCTCCTCCAGGCTCGACGCCGAGGCGCCTCCTCGCGGCGATGTCCTCGGCGATTTCGCTCACCTCGTCGTCGCGATCGAGGCCGACGCCCGCGCGGTGCGCCGCCAGCGCCACGGCGCGGTAGAGCGCCCCCGTGTCGAGCAAGACGAAGCCCAGCCGCTCGGCCACCTTGCGGGCGACCGTGCTCTTGCCCGCGCCGGCGGGGCCATCGATCGCGACGAGGACACGCGCTCGCTGCCGCACGGCGACGCTCTTAGCACGAACGCCCCGCGGCCGTACCGCGCAGGCCACCACGCCACCGCTCGTCGCGGCGAGAGGCGCCTCGCGGCCCCGGTGCTAAGGGAGGGCGCCGTGAGCGATCTCGTCGTGCACCCCCAGACCACCCCGCTGCGAGGCTACGTGCCTGCGCCGGCCGACAAGAGCATCGCGCACCGAGCGATCCTGCTCTCGTCGATCGCGCGCGGCCGCTCGCGCATCGTCGCCCCTCGCATGGGCGACGACAACCGGAGCACGCTCGCGGCGATGCGCGCCCTCGGCGCGAGGAGCGAGCTGATCGACGGCGTGATCGAGGTCGAGGGCGTGGGCCTCTCGGGCCTCGCCCCGCCGAGCGCCGAGCTCGACTGCGGCAACTCCGGCACGACGATGCGCCTGCTCTCGGGGCTGCTCGCCGCGATGCCCTTCCGCTCCCGCCTCGTCGGCGACGCGTCGCTCTCGCGCCGACCGATGGCGCGCGTGGTGGCGCCGCTGCGGGCGCGCGGCGCGCGCATCGAAGGCCAGCTCGACCCGGCCCGCCCGGGCAGCCTCAGCGCGCCGCTCGAGATCGGGCCCTTGCCGCCGCCCAACGTGCTCTCGGAGCTCGCCTACGAGCTGCCCGTGCCGAGCGCGCAGGTGAAGAGCGCGCTCCTCTTGTCGGGCCTCTATTCACCCGGCGATACGACGGTGAGCGAGCCGGTGATCTCGCGCGACCACACCGAGCGCATGCTCTCTTCGCTCGGCGTGCCGCTGTCGCGCGTAGGCGGCATCGTGCGCCTCGAGGCCGCGCGCTTTTCGGGCGAGCTGCCAGGCTTCGAGCTCGAGATTCCCGGCGATCCCTCGGCGGCGGCGTTCTTGATCGCCGCGGGCTTGCTCGTGCCCGAGAGCGAGGTCGGCGTGCGTGGCCTCTGCCTGAACCCGACGCGCACCGGCTTCTACGATCTGCTCCGGCAGCTCGGCGCCGAGCTCGTGATGCGCTCGAGCGGTGACGCGCTCGGCGAGCCCATCGGCGACGTGGCCGTCTCCCACGCCGAGCTGCGCGGGCTCGGCGTGGGCGGCGAGCTCGTCGTGCGCGCGATCGACGAGCTTCCCATCTTGCTCGGCGTGGCGGCGCGCGCGCACGGCGTGACGGTGCTCGAAGGCGCCGCGGAGCTGCGAGTGAAGGAGAGCGACCGACTGAGCGCGATGGCCGAGGTGCTGCGCGCCTTCGGTGTGGCTTGCGAAGAGCGCCCCGACGGCCTCGTCGTGGAGGGTCGCCCCGGCGCCCCGCTCGACGCCGCCGACGTCGACGCGCGCGGCGATCACCGCATCGCGATGACCGCCGCGGTGCTCGGCCTCGTCGCGGATCGGCCGAGCCGCGTGCGCGGCGTCGACGCGATCGCGACGAGCTTCCCGCGCTTCGTCGGCTCGCTGCGCGCGCTCGGCGCGCGCCTCGACGTGGTCTGAGCTCTCCGCGCCAGAGCGATGGAAGGGCGAGAGCCCGAGCCAGCGGCCCGGGCTCTCGTGTGCGCGACGCGCGAGGCGTCGTTCAGGCGGTCTGGCGCAGGCGCGTCCCGTCGGCGGCCCACATGCCGGAGCTCGTGCGCGAGGCCCGGCGGACGCGGGCGTTGTGCAGGCGCGCGGTCGAGAGGATCGCCTCGCAGAGCGCAGGGAAGTCGTAGCCAGCGGCCGCGCCGATCTTCGGGAGCAGGCTCGTCTCGGTCATGCCGGGCAGCGTGTTCACCTCGAGCACGTACT
>CALKVW010000242.1 GCA_938004785.1 uncultured Polyangiaceae bacterium | reverse complement strand
GCCGACGAAGCGGAGCGCAGCACCGAGCTCTGAGGCAGCGACCTGGCTCCCGAGCGACGCTCGGGGCCGGCGCGCATCGAAGGCGCGCTCGTTGGGGCTCAACGCCTCCTCCCGGATGCGCTAGTCCCCTCGCGACGGGGGGGTCGAGGCCCACTCCTCCCACCCACGAGAACCCCCGCCCCGAGGCTGACGAGAGCGCATGCACCGCAGTTCGACGACCCGAGGATCGCAGTGGCTCTGCTCCGCGCTCGCCACCTCGACGCTGCTCGCGCAGCTGGCTCTGGGCGGGCGCGCCTGGGCGCAAGGCCCGGAGGAGCTGCCAGCGCCCTCCCCCGCGCCCAGCGCGGGCGCGGGCGACGCGGCCCCGCCCCCGCCGAGCGGCACGCCTCCGGCGAGCTCGCTCGGCGACGTCGACGACGCACGCACACGCATGGACCGAGGTCAGCGGCTCTTCGCCGAGGCGAAGTACGGCGAGGCGGTCGACGAGTTCCGCGCCGCCTACGAGAAGCACCGCTTCACGGCCTTCCTCTTCAACGCTGCGGTCGCCGCCGAGCGCGGAGGCAAGCGCGACGAGGCCATCGCGCTCTACGAGAGCTTCCTCGGATCCGAGCCCAACGTGCCCGATCGCCCGGCCATCCAGGCCACGATCGCGCGCCTGCGCAGCGAGGCCGCCGACGAGCAGCCGAGCGGAGAGACGCAGAAGGCCGACATCAAGAGCCTGCTGCTCGTCGAGAGCGAACCCGACGGCGCCCCCGTCTCGATCTGGCAGCGCGTCGACCCGAAGGCGGGCCCGATCGACCCGCAGAGTCCAGCGTCCACGCCGGGCTACCGCAAGGTGATGAGCGGCCTGCGCACCCCCAACAACCTGTCGCTGTCGGTCGGCACCTACTTCGTGCTCGTCGAGGGCTTCCGCGACTACAACCCCACGGGCAGCCTCTTCGAGTTCGAGGGAGGTCGCGTCTACGTGTACCGCGCGAGCCTGTCCCAGGGAGACTTCGTCGGCCGGCTCGAGGTCCGCGTCCCGGTCTCGAGCGCGAAGATCTACGTCGACGATCCCAAGCGTGAGCGCGCCCCTCGCGCGGTCGGCCCCACGAACATCGAGCTCACGCCCGGCAAACACGTCGTCGAGATCGACGCGGTGGGCTTCGAGCCTTTCAAGCGGGAGATCGAGGTCGTGCAGGGCCAGACGAGCATGCTCGACGCCAAGCTCACGCGCCTCCCCTACGGCTACGTGCTCTTGAGCGGCAACGCGCTCGAGGTCGAGGTCGAGATCGACGGCGAAGAGAGCGGGCTCGTGCGTCGCAAGAAGGGCCCGATGCGCGTGCGGCTGCCCGCGGGAGAGCACGAGCTCGAGCTCGACGCCGAGGACCGCAAGGCCTGGAGCGCCATGGTGCGCGTGCCCGCCGGTCAGGAGATCACGATCGACGCGAAGCTCGAGGAGGCGCCCGGCAAGGGCGGCGCGATCGTGTCGGCCGTGCTCGCCGTCGGCGCGCTCGCGGGGGGCATCGTGCTGCGCAACTACGTCGACAACGAGATGGCCGCCGACGACGAGCTGCGCGATCCGCTGAGCGCCGTCGCGACGGGCTCGCTCGTGGGCGCGGGTGTGTTCACCGCGCTCAGCGTCTTTCTCTTCGCCTACGATCCGACCGACGACTCGACCGCCAAGATCGGCGAGCCTCGCGAGTTCACCGAGGAGGCGGCGAGCGGCTCGCCCGCGCGAGGCGAAGAGGGCGGCCAGTCCGCCGAGCGGGCACTGCCCTTGAGGCTCGCGCCCTTCGCGGCCGCGCCGCTCGAGCCCGGCGCGCGTGGCACAGGCGTCTTCGCGGCGCCGACGGGTCTGTCGATGCAGCTGCGGTTCTGAGCTCCGGGTCGGAGCGCGGCGGGCCCGCGCGCTCAGCGCGTCGCGCGGAGCTTGCGTGAGCGCTTGCGGTAGCGAGGATCCGGCGGCGGCACGCTCGACGGCTCCGGCGGAGGCGTCGCCGGCCGCGCGAGCAAGTAGCCCTGCACGTAGCGCACGCCCACCGAGCGCACGCAGTCGAGCTCCTCGACCGTCTCGATCCCCTCGGCCACGACCTCCGCGTCGAGGTCTTCGCAGAGCCGCACGATCGCGCCCACCAGCTTCTGCCTGCGCTCGTCGGCGTGCAGCCCCTCGATGAGCCCGCGGTCGAGCTTCACCACCTCGGGGTTCAGATCGGCGATGTAGCGAAGGTTCGAGTAGCCGGCCCCGAGATCGTCGACCACCAGACCGACGCCCTTGCCGCGGACCTCGCGGAGGATCTGGCTCACGAGCTCGAAGTGCGAGAGCGGCACGCTCTCGGTGACCTCGAGGAACACGCCGGGCTCGTGCGAGAAGATCGGGTCGTCCGGCTGCACGAGCCAGCGCTCTGCGAACTCGGCCGGGTGGATGTTGAGGAAGAGCGGGTGACCAGCGCAGCCCTCCACCGCCAGATCACGGATCCGGCGCCCGAGCTCCCCACACACGCGCTGCTCGATCGCGTGTTCGAAGAGCACCGGCGGGCTCTGCAGCCCAGGAGCGCTGCAGCGGGCGAGCGCCTCGTGCGCGAACACCCGCCCGTTGCGCAGATCGACGATCGGCTGGAACACGACGCTGAGCTGCCCCGCGGCCCAGGCGTCGGAGACGGACGAGCCGTCCAGCTGAGAGTGATGGGTCCCCACGCGCGAGCCGGAGCATATGCCGTCGCCACCCGCCGCTGGAAGCCGTGTCGCGAGCCTCGATCGCAATTCCCCCACCGAGGCGCGCGGACTCGGTGTGCGCCGCTCAGGGCGTGCAGGGTTTGCCGTCGAGCGTGCGCAGGCCGGGGATGCAGGGCGGCGGGGCCACGCTCGGCGTGGGCGGCGGCGGCAGGGCCGCGGAGGCGCTGACGGGGGCGCTCGCCGTCGGGCGCAGGTGGACCGGCGCGCGGTGCGCGCTCGGCGGCGCCGGGGATGCGGACGCCGATGCCGAGGCGCTCAGCGCGACGCCGGCGCTCGGGGCGGCCTCGGCGCTCGCGACGGCGCTGGCGCTCGGCTCGGCCGAGGCCTGCGAGGAGCTCACCGCCGGTCGATCCGCGTCGGCGGACGCGGACGAGGCGCTCGACGCCGTCGTGGCTGCGCCGCCTGAGCCGAGCGGCGACGCGCTGCTCGGAGTAGCGCTGCCGGGAGACGCGGAGCGGCTCCACGGACCTCCCCAGAGAAACACGCCCGCGGCGGTCGCGGCGAGCAGCGCGCCGACGCCGATGCCCACGCCGAGCAAGCCCACGCGACTGCGCGGGGACTTCGTGGCGGCGAAGTTCTTCTCGGCGGTGTGCCCCAGCGGCTCCGACGAGGCCTCCGCGCGGCGCTCCCGCCCGAAGGTGTCGACGCCGAGCGAGCGCGGGTTCGGCATCGACGGCGGCGCGGGGATGACGGCCGAGTAGGCCTGCCGCGCGCCGTCGGAGATCTCGAGCGACGGGCGCTCGGCCTCTTCACCCTGGCCAGGCGCGCCGGGCGGGGACGATGCGCCGGGCGGCCTCGAGGCTCGCGGAGAGAGGTCGAAGGGCGGCGACATCGACGGTGAGGAGCCCCGCCTCCCCGCGCGCGCCTCGGCCCGCGCGATGGCGTCGATGGCGGCGCGCGTCTCGGGCATCGACCACGGGGCGAGCGCCTGCGCGAACTCGAGCATCGAGGCGTAGCGGTCGTCGGGCTTGCGCGCGTAGGCCTTCTCGATGGCCTGCGCGAGTTCTTCCGGCACGTCGGGGCGGTGGCGCCGGAGCGGGTCCGGTGGGTCCATGTTGACCTTCATGACGAGGTCCGGGAAGTTGTCCGCCACGTGGGGCTGCGTGCCCGTCAGCATCTCGAACAGGCTGACGCCGAGCGCGTAGACGTCGGCGCGGGCGTCGACCGACTTGCTGGACTTCATCTGCTCGGGCGACATGTAGAGCCCGGAGCCGAGGATCGCGGTCGTCTTGGTGACGTCGAGGCTCGACTGCTCGGCCACCTTCGAGATGCCGAAGTCGAGCACCTTCACGAGCGGTGAGCCGTCGGAGCGCTCGACGACGAAGAGGTTCGCCGGCTTCACGTCGCGGTGGATGATGCCGTGCCGGTGGGCCTCGGAGAGCGCTGTCGCCGCCTGCACGGCGTAGTCGAGCGCCACGGGCACCGAGAGCGGGCCGAACTGTTTGATCTGCTTCGAGAGATCCTGCCCCTCGAGGAACTCCATCACCATGTAGGGGCCGAGCGGCCCGCTACCGACGTCGCTCACGCGCGCGATGTGCTCGCACTGGATCTTGCTCGCAGCCTGCGCCTCGCGCACGAAGCGGCGCGCGGCGTCGCCCGAGGTGGAGAACTGCGGGAGTAAGAACTTGATGGCGACGTCGTTGCCGAGCGTCGTGTGCACGGCGTGCACGACCATGCCCATGCCGCCGATGCCGAGCGTGCGCACCACACGGTACTTGTCGAGCACCACCGTACCGGGCTCGATCTGGGGCATGTCGGACGGGCTCAAGCTCGCTCTACTCTACTCGTTCTGCGCCGGATTGGCCTCGGAGACCTCGCCGCGCTTCGCTTCGTCCCAGTAGCCGTCGAGCTCCTCGAGGGCGAGCGGAGAGGCCTCGCCGGGAGCAGGCCAGCCGCCGTGCACCTCGGCGACGCGCCGCTCCACGTGCGCGAAGCGCTTCGTGAACTTCTCGATCGTGCCACGCAGCGAGGCCTCGGCATCGACCTTCAGGTGACGCGAGAAGTTCACGAGCGCGAACAGCACGTCGCCGAGCTCGGCCTCGATCGCCTTCTGGTCGCCACGCGCCACGGCAGCGTCGAGCTCGCCGAGCTCCTCGTCGAGCTTCGCGCGGGAGCCCTTCGGGTCCGACCAGTCGAAGCCCACCCGGGCGACCTTCTCGCCCACGCGCGTGGCACGCACGAGGGCGGGCAACCCGCGCGGCACGCCTCCTAGCACACCGCCGTTCTTCTTCGTGGAGGCCGCGCGCTCGGCGGCCTTGATGCGCTCCCAGTTGCGCAGCACCTCGGCGGAGTCGCCCACCTCGAGGTCCCCGAAGACGTGGGGGTGGCGACGCACGAGCTTCTCGCAGATGCCGGCGACGACGTCGTCGTGACCGAAGTGCCCCTCGCGCCTGGCGAGCTCCCCGAGGAAGACGACCTGCAGGGCGAGATCGCCGAGCTCCTCGCGCAGCTCGTCGCGGTCGCCGCGGTCGATCGCGTCGACCACCTCGGCGGCCTCCTCGAGCACGAAGCGCCGCAGCGACTCGAAGTCCTGCTCGCGGTCCCAGGGGCAGCCGTCGTCGGCGAGCAGCCGCTGCATGATCTCGACGAGGCGCGGGAAGCTCGCGCCACGCTGCTCGTTCACGGGAGGGACCTCGACGGGGGCGAAGGCTCGGCTCATGCATCGGGACCTACCACGTCCACCGGGAGGCGCGCGCGCGCGGGGTGCCAGCCCGGGCCCGTGCTATCTACCGCGCATGGACACCCACCCCGTCGCGCGGACCCCGGAGGAGTGGAAGGCCGCGCTCGCCACCCGCGGTGAGCGCGCCTTCCGTGCGCTCGAGGTGTTCCGGTGGATCCACAAGCGCGGCGCGCTCTCGGGCGAAGCGATGACGAGCCTACCCGCGGCGCTGCGCGCGAGCCTCTTCGAGGGCTCGAGCACGGTCGGGCGCGTCGATCACGTGCACCGCTCGAGCGACGATACGCGCAAGCTGCTCGTGCGCCTGCGCGACGACGCGCCGATCGAGACCGTGCTCATCCCGCGCGTGTCCGGCCCTCGCAAGTTCGAGGCCGGCCTG
Organism: uncultured Polyangiaceae bacterium; assembly: GCA_938004785.1. Lineage (GTDB taxonomy): Bacteria > Myxococcota_A > Polyangia > Polyangiales > Polyangiaceae > CALKVW01. The sequence goes on along the minus strand of CALKVW010000242.1, from coordinate 3,599 downwards.
CCCGGCGCCGAGCTCGAAGACGCCGACGTCTCGCTCGACGACGACGACGACGACGAGGCCCCGGCGAGCACCGCGAAGGCGCGCGTCACGCAGTGCATCAGCACCCAGGTCGGCTGCGCGATGGGCTGCGTCTTCTGCGCGAGCGGCGTCGCCGGGCTCAAGCGCCACCTCGGCGCGGAGGAGATCGTCGGCCAGGTCTTGCTCGGCCGAGCCCAGCTCGACGACGACGAGGAGCTGCGCAACGTCGTCTACATGGGCATGGGTGAGCCCTTGCACAACTACGAGGCCACCAAACGCTCGCTCGAGCTGCTCACGCACCCCGAGGGCATCGGCCTCTCGAAGCGCAAGGTCACCGTGTCGACCTCGGGCCTCGTGCCGGAGATCCTCCGCCTCGGCGCGGACTTCGGCGGCCAGATCGGGCTCGCCATCTCCCTGCACGCGGCCGACGACGAGACGCGCGGCGCGCTCATGCCGATCAACCGCAAGTACCCGCTCTCGGAGCTCATGGCCGCGCTCGCGCGCTATCCGCTGCCGAAGCGCAGGAGGATCACCATCGAGTACACGCTCGTGCTCGGCAAGAACGACGCGCCCTCCGAAGCGAAGAAGCTCGCCCGCCTGCTGCGCGGCCTGCCCGTGAAGATCAACCTCATCCCCATGAACCCGATCGAGGCCTCCACGCTCGGGCCGCCGGATCCCTCGCGTGTGCTCGCCTTCCAGGAGATCCTCGTGGGCGCGGGCTACTCCTGTTTCTTGCGGCGCAGGCGTGGCGACGACGTCGCGGCCGCTTGTGGGCAGCTCGCGCTGCTCGGCGCCAAACCCAAGGTGCGCACGCACCGGACGCAGGGCTCACCACGCAGCGACGGCTGAGCTCGCGAAGGGAGGACCCACGGCGCCACGCCGGTGGCGGCTCACACGGCGGTCAGACCGGGCGCGCCGGAGCTGCGCCCCAGCAGCGCCCGGGTCACTCCGCGCGCGGCGGTCGCGATCCACGTCGCGAGGGCTCGCTGGCGCGGCTCTCCTCGCGCAGCGCCGAGTCGCGGTAGGCCAGGGCGTCGCCCTCGTGCCCTTGCTCGTGGGCCACGCGCGCGAGCTCTCGATAGAGGTGCGCGCGTTCGGCCGAGTCACGCGAGAGCGCGAGCGCGTCTTTGTAGGCGCGCAGCGCGCCGGTCAGATCGCCCGAGGCGACGAGCGCGTCGCCGAGCTTGGAGCTGAAGATCGCGACGACGCGGATGGGATCGTCGAGCTCGCCGCGATCGAGATCGCGACGCGCGAGCTCGATCCCCCTCCGAAGCGCGACCACGGCGGCGAGCGGCTCGCCTCGCTTCATGCGCGTGACGGCGATCTGCTCGAGAAAGACGATCGCGCTCGAGGTGTCTCCCGAGGCCTCGGCTTCGTCGATCGCCGACTGGATCGTGCGCAGCGCGGAGCGACTCGCACCCTCGCCCTCGCCCTCGCCGCGGCGCACCGAGCGCCCTTCGGGCCTCGTCGCGGCGGCGCCTTGCGCCGGGCTCGGGTGGCGCGCCTGACGCGCGGCCTTCGCGAACGGCGAGGCGTCGACGGTGGGCGCGCGGGCAGCCGCGCCGTTCGTCGGCGCCTGCGACGGCGGCGGCGGCGAGGCTGCACTCGGAGCGGCAGTCGCCGTGGGCTGCGCGTCGGCGGGTGGCGGCGGAGTGCGCATCGACGCGGGCGGCGAGTCGGACTGCACGGTGCCGCACTCTCCGCAGAAGCGCGCCGTGACGAGCATGGGGTTGCCGCAGCTCGAGCAGGTGCGGCGCGACGGGCGGATCCACGAGCGGGCGTCCGAGTGGCGGGTATCGCCCGTGCGGTGCGCCACGACCTCGCGCAGCGCGTCGGCGAACTCCGCCGCCGCCTGATACCGCTCGGCGGGCTCCTTGGCGATCGCGCGGTGGACCACCGCGTCGAGCCCGAAGGCGGCCCGCTCGGGCGCGAGGCGCGCGAGCGGCGCGGGCGCTTCGAAGGCGTGGAGCCGGAGCAGCGCGTTCGGGTCGTCGGCCTCGAAGGGCCTCCGGCCGGCGATCATCTCGTAGAGCATGATGCCGCAGGCGTAGAGGTCGGTGCGCGCATCGGTGCCCTTCGCCATCGCCTGCTCGGGCGCGATGTACTCCGGCGTGCCGAGCACCATGCCCTGGCCGCTGCTCTCGGAGGTGCGCAGCTTCGCGAGCCCGAAGTCGACGACCTTCACGAGCTCACCCCCGCCGCGCTGGGGCAAGACGACGACGTTGGCCGGCTTGAGATCGCGGTGCACGATGCCCATCGCGTGCGCCTCTTCGAGCGCGCTCAGCACCTGCAGCACGATGTCGAGCACGCGCGCGACGGGGGGCTCACGGCCGCGCTCGAGCAGGCTCTCGAGGTCTTCGCCCTTGAGCAGCTCCATCACCATGTAGGGGCGGCCGTCGGGCGTCTCGCCGAAGTCGTAGACGCGCACGCAGTTCGGGTGGTTGAGCGCGCTCGCCGCGCGCGCTTCGGTGCGGAAGCGCTCCACCATGCGTGGGTTCGCGACCAGGCCGGGGCTCATGACCTTCACGGCGACCGAGCGACCGAGGTTCGCCTGCTCGCCGCGGTAGACCTTGCCCATCGAGCCCTCGGCGAGCAGCTCGGTGATTCGATAGCCACCAGGCAACCTCGCGCCCACGAGCGGATCGCTCGCGTGCGCCTCCGCGCTCTGCAGCAGAGAGCCGCAGCTCGAGCAGAACTGCGCGCCGGCAGGGCTGCTTGCCGAGCAAGACGGGCAGGATCGGTTCGCTTCGGTCACGCTCTCGGCCCCCATGCGGTCCATCCGCGTGGCTCCCCTGCGGCATCTTAGCCAAATCCTCCGCGCAGATGCGCGAGGATTCTCAACGGAGCCCCAGGAGGAGCCCCACGGCCACCGGTCCTGATCTCCGGTGGCCCAGGCTGGCCTTGCTGCCCGCGCGCGGCGGGGGGAGCCTCAGCGCATGGACGAGCTCTGCGCCGTTACTTTCTCCACAGCGCTCGGCCCTGCGGCGCTCGCCTACGGGCCCCGAGGCCTCGTCGCCGTGGCGCTGCCCGCTCAGACCGAGCCTGCCACACGTCGCGGCCTGGAGAGCGTGGTCGCGCGCCGCCGTCTCGGCTCGAAGGGCGACGAGGTGCTCAGCTGGCAGGACGCCCCCCGCGGCGCGATGGCGGAGGCCGTCGAGCTCGTGCGTCGTGCGCTCGCCGGTGAGGCCGTGGAGCTCACGGCGCTCGAGCTCGACCTGCGCAAGCTCAGCACCTTCGCCGAGCTCGTATACCGGGAGGCGCAGCGGATCCCGCGCGGCGAGGTGCGCACCTACGGCGAGCTGGCCTCGGCGGTCGGACGGCCATCGGCGGCGCGCGCCGTCGGGAGCGCGATGGCGCACAACCCCTTCGTCCTGGTCGTGCCGTGCCACCGGGTCGTCGGCGGCCGGGGTGATCTGCATGGTTTCTCCGCGCCGGGTGGACTGCGCACCAAGGCCGCGCTGTTGGCGATGGAGGCGAGCGGGCGGGACGGAGAGCCCACGGTGGGCGCCGTCGACGGAACCGAGTCACGCCTGAAGCCGGCCCACCCGAAACCAGGCCGCGCTCCGCAGCCCATCACGAGC
>CALKVW010000241.1 GCA_938004785.1 uncultured Polyangiaceae bacterium | reverse complement strand
TCCAGCAAGCCCTGTAGGCGGCCCTCCTGCCGAACCTCCTCACGCAGCAGCTCGACGAATCGCATGTCTCTCACCTCCAGCAGCCTCTCGATGGTAGCGCGAACGCCCGACGGCGCCGTGCTCCGCAACAGCCACGCCAGTGCGTCGCGACGCGTGTGGTCCTCGAGCTCGCTCACCGAGGCCACCGCGGCGAGCAGGTCGTCGAGCGCCTCCGGGCCCATCGTGCCGCGCGCCTGAGCGCTCGGGTTCGCTGCGCGCGCGAGGCCGATGAGCACGGCGAGGTCGACGTGGCGCCGCGCTCGCTCCATCGAGCCGAGGTGAGGCAGCTCGCGCGGCCCGAGCACGAAGGGGTGCAGGCGCAGCGACTCCCCGGTGTCGAGCTCGCGCGCCCAGCGCGCGGTGAGCTCGTCGAAGCACAGCACGACCAACATCGCGGGCGCGCGATGCCGCGCGGCGAGCGTCGCCAGGATCTGCGGCCAGGCCCAGCGCTTCGTCTCGTCGGCGCGGCGCTGCACCTCGACCACGAGCGCCACGCTCACGGGGCCGCCGGGCCCGCTCCGCAAGAGCGCCACGAAGTCCGCGCTCCGGTGCGAAGGCGCGACGTCGATCGCGCTCGGGTCGACGACGGTGACGTCCAGCGGCTCGCTCCGTGCGATCGAGCCCGCGCCGCACGCCGGCACGTCGCCCGACCTCGTGATCCCCGCACTCGTCGGGCTCGGGCTCCTCGTCGGCGTCGAGGGAGAGCTCGCCGCGCGCGAGCCGCCAGAGATCCATCACCAGCCGCGGGCTGTCACGCAGGAGATCGATGGGAGCCGCGTGGAAGATCGACTCGTACGCCATACGCGCAGGGGCTTCGCAAGCCGAATGCCGAACGCGGAGCGAGAGCCATGCGCCGTGGAGTCGAGCACTTGCGCACGGGGCTCGAGGACCGCGCGCTGGCGCCCGGCGGCGAGGCGCTGGCGGCCGCCACCCGAGGCGACACGCTCACAGCGCCACGCGCCTCCGCACCGCTTCAGCGCGTGCTCGACCTGCGCCTCCGCTCCGCGGGCGGCTCGAGTGTCAGCGGCATCTCGGGCAGCTCCTCCAGCCTCAGGATCGCGCCGAGCTCAGCGAGCTGGCGCCGCGTCTCCGCCTGCGCCGGGAGCCTCGCCCCGAGCGCCGCGGCTCGCATGCGCAGGGCGTGTCGGCCGTCCACGTCGGCCGTCCTCCCGCTCGCGCTGCGCTCGGTGGCCTCACGGGTCAGGGCGCTCAGCGCCGGCCAAGGGGCAGCGATGTGGAAACGCGCGCGGTCGTCGGGCGTGAGCGAGGCCTCGGGCTCGGCCCAGTCGAGGCTGGGATCGCAGCGCTGATGGGGGTTCGTCGCCCAGCCAAGCGCGCCGCTCGGCTCCACGACCCGTAGGAGGTGCCGCGTGCCCACCGGGAGCGCGACCGCTTCGTCGAGCGCGCGCGCGACCTTGGCCGCCACGTCGACCGTGAGCAGGGGCGGCGCGCCGTACACGTCGACGCCGAAGGGCCAGGGCTCACCGAGCTCCGCTCTCGGGCGGATCGCGCGCCCGCCCCAGCGAGGCTCGTAGACCTCGCCCGCTCGCAGCACCCTGAGCCACTCCGGCCCCACGCCGAGCGCGCCCGCGACCGCCTCGCGCACCCGCTCGAGCTCAGGCGCGCGACCGAAGTAGAGCGTCTCCTCGTAGCCCTCGGCGAGCAGGTGCTCCGGTGCGCGCGTGTGCTCGACCAAGCACGGGCCGGGGTCGTGCGCGAGCTTCGCCTCGAGGAAGGACACCCCCATCGGCCAGAGCCTCGCCGGTACGCCGGTCGAGAACAGCTCGAAGAGCCGCAGGCGATCGAGCGAGGCCTGGAGGCGATCCGTGTGCGGCCCCTCTCTCTGCGCAGCGAGATGGACCTCGAGCCGGAGCTTCGGCTCGGCGCGCGATGTGCGCTGGTAGGGATTGAGGCGCCCATGCGTGGGCGGGCTCGATTGCAGCAGCCGCTCGTGAAGGAGGTGCTCGCGCGGGATCAGCTCCACCCAGGCCCGGCCGGAGGGCGAGACGACCGCGAGGTGTTCGGGCCTGGGCCCGTCGAGCGTGAAGCCGACACAGGCGTTGAGCACCTCGGCGATCCGCAGCGCCAGGATCCTCTGGCTCGGGAGCGGCGCCAGGCTGTGGTCGACCACCTCGAGCTCGATCGACCAAGGCCCCTGCCCCGCGCGCCTCAGCGAGGCCCCATAGCGCTTGGATGGCACCTGCCAGGGCTGCGCGCCCTCGCACACCTCGAGCTCGACCTCCCTCACGGGCACCGAGAGCGCCGCGGCCACGGCCTGCCGCAGCCAGGCCTTCGGGTTCGGCGACGACAGCAGGAAGCGGCGCCTTTGCGCCCCGGACTCGAGCCACACGACCTCGTCCTCGATCGATCGCGGCCTGCGCGGGCGCAGCTCGACGGTCCGTGGACGCGCCACCAAGCTGGGAGGCTCGGGGTGACCCCAGTCCCAGTGGCTCTCCGGGTCGACGAGCGGCAGGCCGTCCAAGCCCGAGGCCATCATCGCGCTGTCGGCGCGCACGCGCAGGCCGCCGGGCAGGCGGTCCGACACCGCGAGCGAGAGCTCGAAGACCGACGCGTAGCCCGCCGGCGGGCGCTCGCTCCAGATCCGAAAGCCGAGCGGCCAATCGTGGAGCGGGCGGCTCGCGTGCTCCACGCGCCACGCGTAGTCGGTCGCGCCTTGCCAGCCGGTGCGCTCCTCCCGCAGACACAGCTCGAGCGGGCCCACGCCGAGGACCCGCACCAGGGCGTGCTCGATATCCTCGGGCCTGCGCCAGCGGTCGAACCAGAAGCTGACCGAGGGCATCATCACTGCCGCGGCGTGATGCGCCAGCGGTCGAGCTTGCCCCGGTTCACCAGCGTGGAGCGCACCAAGAGCTCCGAGACCTCGAAATGGGCGGCGGCGTCGCTCAGCGCTTCGTCATCGAGCCCGTGCTCGTCGGTGTAGGCATCGAGCGCCTCCCATGGGCAGAGCAGTTCCTGAGCGAAGGATCGCCCGAGCTTCTGCAGCGCCGTGCCTGCGTCGCTCACCGGCAAGAGGTGCTCCTCCGGCCCGAGCACGTGCGCTTCGCCGAGCAGCCGCCCGATGTGGAAGCGCTGGCTCTCGACGCGCGTGCTACCCCACACAATCCGCGTGCGCCCACCGCTCACGCCATTCCGATAGCCGCCCGACAGTGCCGACTTCACGAGCTCCCCACGAAGTGGGATGAATGCACTCACCAGATCGGAGAGGCGCTCGTTGGAGAGGGGCCCGTCGCCCAGCTTCTCTCGTGCCCGCAGCTGCTTCGCGAGCCGGCTCCCCCGCTCCCACGGCAGCTCGGCGGCCGTCGTGCGCTCAGCCAGCGTCGCCCACGTCAGGTCGAGCGACGTCGTCGATCGCTTCATCGCCTCGATCGCGCGCTCGAGCTTGCCGAGGTCGTGGTCGCCTGCCGACAGCGTACCGAGCGCGTCCTCGCCCGAGACGGCGCCGAGGTCGTCGACGAGCCCGCGTGCACGCTCGACCCAGGCTTCGTCGGCACACCCCGGCGCCAGGCCTGCACGAGCCTGCCAGCGGCACTCCCGCGCGAGGCTCGGGCGTCGCTGCTCCTCGGCGAGCTCTTCGCGCAGCTCCGAGAGCGTGCGGTAGCCGGGCGTGCACTGGGCCAGGCGCTGCTCCACCACGGCGACGAAGCGGTCGACCGCTCGCTCGAAGTCCCGAGCAGGCACCTCCACAGCGACACGCTCCAGGTATCGGACACCGGCGACGTCGGCCATCGGCTCCGGCTCCATGCGTAGCTGAACCGATTCGCCATCGCTGCTGAGCTCCAGCGCGGGCCAGGGCACGTCGCGCGAGATGCTCGACATGCGGTGCGCGTAAACCCAGCTCGTCTCCGTTCGGCTCGAGTCCGACTCCCAGCGTAGACGCCACCAGTGGACGAGAAGCCACTCGGCGAGCTGCACGGCGGGGACGCGGATGTGAGGCCGCACGCTCGCCGCAAGCGTGTCCTCGACCCTCGTGAGCACCCACGGGCGCACGCCTCCGCCCTCGATCGTCAAGGCGCCGAGCGTGGAGACCGCCGGGTCACCTGCGTCGGCCCGGCCGATCCAGTCGAGCACGTCGAAGCGAAGCTCAGGCTCCATGTCGCCCCCATGCCTCGGTCAGCTCGTCGAAGAACGGGTCCGCCTTGCGGACCGGATAGCCGTGGTAGCAGTCCGGCTTCGCCCCCCCATGCATCGCTTCGTAGGGCTGGCCGTCCTCGTCGACGCTCCAGAGCTGCTTCGGGAAGCCCTCGGCGGTCCACTGCTCGCTCACGAGCCCGCGCTCGAACAAGCGCCGAGCTTCCTCGGCCGCGAAGATTGCCGCCTCGTCGCACAGCGTCTTGTCCGGGCGCGGCGAGGCCGGCGGAGTGAGCCCGAAGTCACCCGGGTTGCGCTTGTGGAGCGGGCTGCCTTCGTAGACCGCGTTCGCTCGCAGGAACGCACGCTCTTCGTTCGAGAGCGGCTCACGGCGGATGTGACGCCGCGTCGTCCTCTGGTGCTGGAGTGCCCGCTCGCCCATGGTGCGTTGCGACCACGCTACCGCCGTCGCGCGGGGCGAACAACGCTGCGATCCGAGCGCGGCGCGGCGGTCGGCGCACGCCGGTCCAGCCCCTCGGAACGGTGGTAGATTCGGGCGCCATGTCAGCTGTGCCCAGTCCGAGTCAGCGCTTCTCCGGCGCACGGTGGTGGAAGTTCGACTTTCACACGCACACGCCGGCGTCGAGCGACACCTACTGGGCCCAGAACCAGGATGGCGGCTTCGGCCCCAAGGACTGGCTCCAGGCTTGGATGGACGCAGGGATCGACTGCATGGCGGTGACCGACCACAACAGTGGCGCCTGGATCGACAAGCTGAAGGTGGCTTACGCGGAGATGCGCGACGCCCAGCTCGATGGATTCCGCGAGCTTCACCTCTTCCCCGGTGTCGAGATCTCGGTCAACGGCGGCTGGCACCTGCTCGCGATCTTCGATCCGAGCGGAACGACGTCGGACATCGACACGCTGCTGGGCCGCGTGGACTACGCAGGTACCAAGGGCGACAGCGACGGAGTCACGCGACGATCGCCCGAAGAGGTCGTGCGTGCCGTGCGCGAAGCCGGCGGTCTGGCGATCCCGGCGCACGCGACCGATCCGAAGGGGCTGCTGCGCTGCATCGAAGGCGCGAAGAAGTCGTTGCTCGACGCGAACACCCTGCGGCAAGTGCTCGGCCTCGAGGAGATCTTGGCATGTGAGGTCGTCGACCCGGCGGCACCGAAGCCCGAGGTCTACCGCGAGAGCCGTCGCGCCTGGACGGAAGTGCTGGGCAGTGACTGGCACGGCCTTGCGGACAAGGAGCAGTCCTTGCCAGGGAAGCGCTTTACGTGGATCAAGATGAGCGTCCCCTCGATCGAGGGCCTCCGCTTGGCCCTGCTCGACGGCGATGGCTTCTCAGTTCGACGCAGCGATTCGAAGAACCTGCCACCCGACCCGAACCGCCCACCGGAGCACTTCATCGAGTCACTTCGCGTGAACCAGACGAAGTACATGGGCAGGAACAAGCAGCCCGCCGAGCTGAAGTTCAGTCCTTGGTTCAACGCCATCGTGGGAGGGCGCGGCACGGGCAAGTCGACGACCGTGCACGCGCTGCGCCTGCTCTACGGTCGCCACCGCGAGGTCGCCTCCGAGCAGCTCGCTGGCGAAGCCGCGAGGGTCTTCGACAGCTTCACCTCGATCCCCAAGAACCCTCGTACCGAGCCGGGGGCGCTACGCGACGACACCTGGCTGGAGGCCACGGTCACCCAAGATGGGCTGCGCTACCAGCTGAGCTGGTCGCCGGAGACCGCGGGGCCGCTGGTCGAGCCGCTCGAAGGAGATTCGCCGGCCGGCGTGCCCCCACAGGCGATGTCGCCCGAGCGCTTTCCGATCCGCATCCTCAGCCAAGGTCAGATCGCTGCGCTCGCCAGCGGGCGCGGTGGGGGCCTGCTCGAACAGATCGACCATGCCGCAGGCACGGGCGACGCGAAGTCGAAGCTGGCGTTGGCCATCGACACCTTCCTCAGCCTGCGCGCTCGCGCGCGAGAGCTTCGTCAGCGTCTCCGTCCCCGCGTGGAGCTCATCGCGCGACTCGACGATACCAAACGCAAGCTCGCGGCCTTCGAGCATGGTGACGGCGCCGAGATCCTCAAGAAGCACCGACTCCGCGCGAATCAGGCGCGTGAGCTCGTGCGACAGCTCGAGTCGGCCGACGCTCTCGCAGCACGTATCGGCGAGCTCGCCGAGCAGCTCGTGCTCGACGACCCTCGCGCGGAGGACTTCGCTCACGACGACGACGCCACGCGCGCTGCCAGCTCGGTCATCGACCTGTTGCGCGCGTCGGTGGGCCGCGCCTCGGCCGAGCTGCGCGCCACGGAGGCGGCGTTGCGTACGGCGACTGGCGAGGCTCGACGCAGCGAACCGTACGCCACCTGGCGCGCCGCAGCCGACGAGGCCCGCGCCGGCTACGAGGCTCTGCGCTCGGAGCTCGAGCAGGCCGGGATGAAGGACCCGAGCCGCTACGGGGAGCTCGTCCAGGATCGCCAGGCGCTCGAGCAGCAGCTGGCTGAGCTCGACCTCGTGGCCAAGGATCTCGCGTCGACGGAGCGCAGCGCCGTCGCTCAGCGCGCGATCGTGCGCGACGCGAGGCGCGCGCTCACCTCGCGGCGCCAGGCGTTTCTCCAGACCGACCTCGGAGACAACAAGTTCGTGCGGATCGCGGTGCTGCCCTATGGCGATGACGCAGATGCGCTCGAGCGAGCTCTGCGCGAGGCGCTCGGGCAGACCGACGGCAAGTTCCGCGAGGTCATCCGCTCCGACGGCGACACGTCGAAGGACACCATGGTGAGCCGCCTCACCCACGGGCTCCCGCGCCGCGACGGACGCGCTGAAGCCTTCGAGCGCAACTTGGAAGCGCTGGCGGAGCGGCTCGAGAAGGCGGCTTCGGGCGAAGGCGACTTCGGGCGGGGCTTCGATGCGAGCTTCCGCAAAGCCTGCGAACAACGGCCCGAGCTGCTCGACCGCCTGCTCGTCTTCGCACCCGAAGACGCGCTCGAGGTCGCCTACAGCCCCCGAGGCGACGGCAAGGACTTCCGCTCGATCGAGCAAGCCTCGGCGGGGCAGCAAGCCGCAGCCATGCTCGCGTTCTTCCTCGCTCACGGCAGCGAGCCGCTCGTGCTCGACCAGCCCGAAGACGACCTCGACAACCACCTCATCTACGAGCTGGTGGTGCGACAGATTCGCGACAACAAGCTTCGAAGGCAGCTCATCGTGGTCACCCACAACCCCAACGTCGTCGTGAACGGCGACGCCGAGATGGTGCACGCGCTGGATTTCCGCGAAGGGCAGTGCCGCGTGGCCCTCGCCGGCTCGCTCCAGGACGAGAATCTCCGCGAGGAGGTGTGCAAGGTGATGGAGGGTGGCCGCGAGGCTTTCGAGCGACGATACAAGCGCCTCGGAGGCTCGCCGTGAGGGCGGAGCAGCGCGCGGCTTTGCTCGAGAAGCTCCGCCTCGGCGAAGACTCCACGCTCGAGCTGAAGGAGCTGCGCTTCGCCGGCGAGAAGGTCTCGGCGCCTCGACGCGAGCAGCTCGCCGACGAGCTCGCCGCCTTCGCCAACGCACGCGGAGGCACCTGCGTGCTCGGCGTCGAGGACCAGACGCGCGAGGTCCGGGGCATCCCGCTCGACAAGCTCGACCTCGCGGAGAGCTTCGTGCGGGAGCTGTGCTACGACTCGGTCGACCCTCCGCTGACCGCCCACCTCGAGAAGGGGCTCCTGCCCAGCGGCGATGGCACCGAGCTGCCCGTGCTCGTCGTCGACGTGCCGCGCAGCCTCTTCGTGCACAAGTCGCCCGGTGGGTACCTCTACCGCGTCGGCAGCAGCAAGCGCGAGATGTCGCCGGAGCTGCTCGCGAGGCTCTTCCAGCAGCGCAGCCAGGCCAGACTCATCCGCTTCGACGAGCAGGCCGTGCCCGGCGCCAAGCTCGACGATCTCGACCAGGCGTCGTGGGAGCGGTTCCGAACCCGTCGCTCGATGAGCGAGCCGCGCGAGAGCTTGCTGGTCAAGCTGGGGCTCGCACGCGAGGACGCCGAGGGCACACTGCGACCCACCGTCGCTGGCGTGCTGCTGGCGAGCCCGGACCCGAGGCAGTTCTTGCCCAACGCATTCATTCAGGCGGTCGCGTACCGAGGTAGCGCGGCCGTGCCCGCAGGTGGCGCGAGCGCCTACCAGCTCGACGCCGCGGACATCGGTGGCCCCATCGACCGTCAGGTCATCGACGCGCTCGCCTTCGTGGAGCGCAACGCGCGCGTCGGTGCGACCAAGCTCGCCGGTCGCGTCGATCGACCGCAGTTCGACCTCACTGCCGTGTTCGAGGCGCTCGTCAACGCCGTCGCGCACCGCGACTACGCCATCCACGGCTCGAAGATCCGGCTGCGGCTCTACGCCGACCGCCTCGAGCTCTACTCTCCGGGCGCGCTGCCGAACACGATGACCGTCGAGAGTCTGCCGCTCCGGCAGTCCGCGAGAAACGAGGTGCTCACAAGCTTGCTCGCGCGTTGTCCGATACCGTCACGCGAGCCTGGGCTCGACACCGACCGCGGCGCGTTCATGGACAAACGCGGCGAGGGCGTGGGCATCGTGCTCGAGCGCAGCGAGCAGCTATCGGGCAAGCGGCCCGAATACCGCGTGCTCGACGACAGCGAGCTGATGCTCACGATCTGGGCCGCGGAGCCCGAGAGCGACGCCGCCGAGGACCCAGCGTCGGGAGATCCCTGAGCTGGCCCGCGCCCTCACGCGCCCGCGCCCGCGCCGCTCACCCAGCCGCCTTGAACCTCGGCTCTTCGCCCGGGATGCGCACGAGGCCGCCGAAGGCGGCCATGCCGTCGAGCAGGTCTTCGAGCTGGTCGAGCTTGGCGCCTTTGAGGCGCTTGGCGAGCTCGCCGGCGCTCAGCGCGAGGCCCTCGCCGAGCGCGTGGCGAATGGCCGCCATGCGCTCGGAGGTCTTCGTGGGCCAGGCGAGCTGTGGCGCCTTGGCACCCTTGGACGGAGGCGGCGCCGAGGGGCGCGCGGGGGCCTCGCCTTCGGCCTCGGCGCCTGCGTCGTCGCCTGCCTCGGCTTCGTCGCCGCCGAGTGGTGCAGAGGTCTGCGTGGCTTTGGCCTGGTACTCGGGGCGCAGCCAGCGCACGAAGCCCGCGGCTTCTTCTTTGGCGCGCTCGGCGTTGAGCGCGACGAGGCGCTCGAGGATCTGCTCGTCGCCGAGATCGCGCGGCCAGCCATAAGCCTCGAAGACCGCGTCGTCGAGCTCGTCGTGGATCTGCTTCAGCAGAGAGACGAGCCCCTGCTCGTGGATCACGCGCTCCTTGTCGCTGAGCGCCTCGCCCGAGCGCAGCTTCTCGAGCACGTTGTACATCGCCGTGATGGTCAGCTTGGGGTGCAGCTCGAGCTGACGCTTGCGGTGAGCGTCGAGGCGCTCGCCGAGATCACGGATGCGGGCCTTCTGGGGTTCGGTGGCGGCTGGGAAGGGGAAAGGGTCGAAGCAGCGCTTCTTGTTGTAGCGAGGGTCGTTGCCCACTCCCAACCTGCCGCCCGCGGCCAACGACCACACCACGTGGACTCTGCTCGAAAGCGTACCGAGTACCGACGCATCGTCGATCGCGAAGACGATGATCATGTGGTCCGCGAGGGTCTCGCCGTCGACGAACGAGAACGTGCGGTGCTTTGCGGTCTCGGTCGTGCCGATGTAGCGCTTCAGGCCCCGAAGCGCCTCGCGGACCAAAGGACGCTCCCAGCCGAACCGCCACCACAGAGTTCGGATCGAGTCGCGGCGGTTCACCCTTCGCTCAGGCAGGACGCGGTCGACGACTCTCTGGAACGCGTGGGGGTTCGCAGCTCGTGCCTGGGCCTCCGACATACCTGAGAAGTCGATGAGGTAGCGCTCGCGCCGCGCCTGTTGCACGTCGCGGCCGCCGACGTAGGGTCGGATCACAGTGTCGCCAAACTTTCGAGCAGTGATGGCCTCCTCCGGCGTGAGAATGAACCCGGCGCCATGCAGAGCGACACCCATTCCGGACACGCCGAGGTTGGAAGTCAGCGGAACACAATCGAGAAGCGACGCTCCCTGCCTCAGATCCGGGCCGATCGGACCCTCGGTGGTCGCCAAGGTCACCATGGTCGCGTCGCCGTCTTGGGGATCCGACTCGTCTGTGACGACCGCCAGTCTGGCCCGCTGTGTCGCTTCGCGAGACGCAACGGTCATCGCGATACGGACCGCCGCCCCCGACTCAGAGTCCACCCACGGATGGTTGGGGATCGCCCAGACCAAGTTTACGCCCGCAGCGAGCGCCCGCTCCAGAACACGGCGGTTGAACGACTGCGTGATGCTGTTGGTCGTGATGAAACCGAACTTCGAGAGCCCGCGCTTGGGGTCGAGCAGAATCTGTGCGGCGTTGAACCACCAGAACATCACGTAGTCGGCGTTGTCCTCGACGCGGCCCTCGTAGGCGGCGCGCAGGGCCTCCACGTACCCGTCGCCGAGCGCCGCACGCATACGCTTGGTGCCCAAGAACGGCGGATTCCCCACGATGAAGTCCGCCTGGGGCCACTCGGCGGGCCTGGGGTTCACGTAGTCGTAGATCGCGACCTGCTTGGACTCGTCGGGGACCTGTTTGCCGGTCACCGGGTCGGTCTTGGTGGACTCTCCGTCCCAGCGCGTGACCGGCTTGCCGCTCTCGTCGAGCCTCGGCACCGGCTCGCCGTCCCAGGCGAGCACGGCGTCGCGGCACTCGATGTTCTTGTAGTCCCGGAGCACAGGCTCGGGCATCGAGGCTTTGCCATAGCTGCGGAAGTGCCACTGCAGGTAGCCGATCCACAGGACCAGCTCGGCGATCTCCTTCGCCCAGGGCTTGATCTCGATGCCGAGGAACTGCTGCGGCGTGACACGCAGGCCCTCGAGCTCCATGCCCTGCTGGGTCTCGCCGAGCTCCTCGAGCTGCACGAGCACCTCGGCCTCGATGCGCTTCAAAACGTCGAGCGCGACGTAGAGAAAGTTGCCCGTGCCGCAGGCAGGGTCGAGCACCCGCAGGGTCGCGAGGCGCTTCTGGAAGGCGTGCAGCTCGGCGATGGCCTCGGCTCGCTTGGTGCGCGCTGCCCTCTCCGACTTGGCGTCGTCGGCGGCCTTCAAGAGGCGCCGCACGTCGATCTGCACCTCGTTCCAGGCCTCGCGCAGCGGCTCCTCGATGGTGGGCTTCACCAGGCGCTCGACGTAGGCGCGCGGCGTGTAGTGCGCGCCGAGCTTGTGGCGCTCCTTCGGGTCCAAGGCGCGCTCGAGCAGGGTGCCGAAGATGGCAGGGTCGACCTGCGACCAGTCGGATTTGGCGGCCTGGTGAAGCAGCTGGAGCTGCTCGGCTTCGAGCGTGATGGCGCCCGCGTCGCGAAAGAGCCCGCCGTTGAACTCGAGCAGCTTGCCGAGCGGGCCGTAGTGCTCGCCGGTGTTCATGGCGCGCCAGAGCGCGCTCACGCCGCCCGCGAAGCGCTCCGGGTGTGGCAGCCAGTGGTCTTCGAGCGCGCGCGTGAAGAGGTGGTCGGGCAAGAGGCCCACGTCTTCGGCGAACATCGTGAAGAGGCAGCGCATGAGAAAGCGCGCCATGGGCTCACCGGTGTGGCCCTTCTTCTCGAGCTGCTTGGCGAGCTCGGCGAGCGCCTCGGCGACCTTTCGGGTGACCTTCGCCGCGTGGCGCGCCGGGTCGAGGGAGAGTGGGTCGGTGAAGATCGCGCGGAAGAGCTCGAGGTGCTGGCCCAGATCGGCGAGCGAGATGCGCGCCTGCTTGGGCGCGGGGAAGGGCGCGTAGCTCTGGTTGCCCTCGAAGCTCGCGTAGAGGTCGAAGCAGTGGCCGATGTCGACCACGATCAAGAAGGGCGGCGGCTTCTGGAAGGTCGTCGCGTAGGAGAGCGCCTGCCCGCGCGCGGCGTTCATCTCGCGCACCCAGCGATCGCTGTCGCGCCAGGCGGTGCCCATGCGGCTCGCGCCGCGCGCGGCGCCCTGCTTGGCCTCGAGGATGAAGCAGCCCTCTTTGTAGAGGTCGATGAAGCCCGTGCGCCTGGTGCCGTCGACGTCGACGAAGCTCACCGGGTGCTCGAAGCCGTAGGCGTCGCTCGCGCGGTCCTCGCTCGCGGGCGGCGGCCCCTCGACGCCCAGCACGTCGCAGAGATCACGGAGGAAGGAGTCCTTGTTGGCGCGCTCCGCTCCGCCTTTGCCGAGCCACTTGGCGAGGAAGTCCTCGAGCTTCATGGGGGCGCATCCTAGGTCAGGGGGCGCCTCGTGGGGCTCTGAAGCGCAAGGCTCCCGAGCCGCTGGCTCGGGCGCGCACGGCGTGGGCTCGGGCGCGCACGCGGGGTGCTCGGCGCAGGAGGGTTCGAGGCCCGTGAGCTGCATGAGGTGACCGAGCTGCATGGGCCCTGCGCTTCGCAAGGCTCGTGCCGTGCCGCGCCGCGCAGTTTGGCCCCAGTTTCTGGCGTGCAGCGCTCAGCGCCAGGGTGGCGCCCGCCGGCGCAGGCCTGGCGCCCGCCACCCGAGTCGCACCACCGCCCCCCACCGCCGAGCAAGGGATCTCCCGTGTAGGACCGCGTAGGCCTGAGCCTCGCTCGCCACAAAGTGCTTGCGCCAGCACCGATCTTCGCGCGAGCTTGCGCGCGGGGGATGTTTCTGAGCATCGACGCGAGCAGCGAACGCCAGCACACGCACGCACGCGGCGCCTCGGGGCGCTGCGAAGGCGCCGGTCGTCGCGCGGGCCGCAAGCAAAATCGATTCAGCCCCACCGAATCCTGCTCCGAGGGCGCGATCCCCCCGGTCGACGCGCGCGATCCCCGCGCTCTCGGGGCGCGTTCCCCGTGCGTTCGAGGCGCGTTCCCCCCGCTCGAAGGCTGCGATCCCCCTGCTCGAGGCGGGCGATCCCCCTCGTCGACACGCGCGATCCCCCAGCTCGAAGCCTGCGATCCCCGTGCTCGAAACGCGCGATCCCCCGAGGGGGAGTCCGCGATCGACGCGGGGGGGAAGCGCCGCCTCGCGCGCCGGATCGCGCGCCGCGCGCGAGGGCACGCTGGCGCGCCCGCGCCGGGACCGCGCGCCCGAGCCTGTGGGATCGCGCCACGCACCGGCCCGGAGCGCGGCGCGCGCGTGGAGCGATCGCGCCTCACGCGCGCGGGGATCGCGCCACCAAGACGAAGCACGCAGCACCTACGACACCCATCCACCGAATCGAGGAGCAGCCCATGGCGAAGATGAGCACCGGAGACAAAGCGAAGCGCGTACTGACCTTCCTCTACGGCCTGAACAACCCCCGCGCGGCGAGCGCGCTCACCACCTCGGGCTTCACGCAGGCCGACTTCGACGAAGGGTGGAAGCTGCTCCGTGAGCTCAAGGAGGTGCGGCTCGCCAAGCTGCCGCCCACGATGAGCCCGCGCACCCTGCAGCTGCTCGACGAATGGGAGAACCGCTGGCTCGCGATCGCCAAAGCCACCCTGCAGCGCCACCACCCCGCGGTGCACGACCGCGTCTTCTTGAACCTCGCGCAGGCGAGCGGCGTCGACGTGATCACCTCCGTGGGCACCTTCCTCGAGCGCCTCGCCGCGCTCGATACCTCGGGCGACCCAACCGACCGCGCCGCGCGCACCCTGCTCGCGACGCGCGGGCTCACGCTCGACGTCGTCGCCGAGGCCAAATCGCTGCTCGACGCGCTCGGCACCCTGAAGCCCGCGCCGCCGCCGCCCACGCCCAACCCCGCCGACGTCGCCATGCGCGAGTCGGCGCTCTGGGGCTGGTACCTCGAGTGGAGCCGCATCGCGCAGAGCAACATCCAGGACCGCAACGTGCTGCGCCAGCTCGGCTTCCTCGGGCCCGCGCGGCGCCCCGGTGGCGGTGGCGGTGACGAAGAGCAAGACGACGAAGCCGACGAGGACCTCGCGCCCGAGCCGGTGGTTTGAGAGGCCCACCCCACGACGACCGGCGAGGCACGGCTCGAGGCGGTGGCGGCGAACCACGCCGCCACCGCACTTCGCTCTGCTCGTCAGGGCGTCTACGGCGGCAGCTCGTTCGCGGCGTAGCCCGGGCCGAGCTGGTCGAGGCGCTGGCGGTAGACGTGCGTGCTCGTCTTGTAGAACACGTACGTCGCATCGACGTGGCTGACGTGGTGCAGGTACGCGCCGTCGTTCGTGGGAGGGAGGGGCATCTTCCAGAGGCGACCGTCGGCGAGACGGACGACGAAGATGTGGTAGCCGTCGCCAGCGAGCGCGTAGTAGCCGTCGCCGACGGCGCCGGCTTCGACCGGGCCGAGGGGCGGCATCGGCCTCACGGTAGTCGGCACGACGCCTGCCGCCGTCGCCGCGAAAGGCGAGCGCCTGAGCGTTCCTGGCACGGGCCACGCTCCAGGCGAAGCTTCGATCCACACCAGATCCTGCGCGTCCGCATGCACGGCGAGAACAACACCTGGGTCGTTGTTGATCAAACGGGCGAAGCCGCCGCTCTGGCGCGAAAAGGCCCAGGCCTTGGGGGAGTCGAGATCCGGGTCGAAGCGCAGCATGAAGGCGCTACCGCCGCTGAGTGTTGGGTTGGTCGCTGTGAAGTCCGCCGGCGCCGCGTGCACCTGACCCGTGACCCGGTCGTAGATGTACCAACCGACGCCGAAGTCGAGCTGGAGCGCGAGCAGCTCATCGCCTCCCCGTTGGAACTGTGAAAGCTGGTCGAAGGGCACCATCTCGACCTGACCCGCCGGCGCGGATCGAGGCTGGAAGGCGAAGCGGCTCGGTGGGTCGACCTCGAGGCGCTGCGAGCCGACCCAGTGCCCGTCGACGGAAAGCGCCGGTCGGGTGAGGAAGCAATTCGAGTTCGTTCCCTGCTTGTAGACGGCTTCCGGTTCGCCCTTGTCTGAGAAGTAGACCAGCCTGGGCTCGAGTTGCTCGAGTTTCACGAAGAGACCGATGGCATGGCCATTCGCCGTTCCCATCACGGCGGGATTGCCCATCCCGGAGACCCCCTCGTGCGGCCAGTTCTTCTTGATGCGCTCGCAGCCCGCGACGTCGCCCGGGCATTCCTCCCATTCCAGTGCCGGAAACGCTAGCTCGGGTCGCTTCGCGTATTCTATGCCGCAGCCAGGCACCGCCCAATCAGCGTAGGTCCACTCGGCGTCGCCACCCGAGCCGGTGCCGGTGGTGGTCGTGGTGCTCGCCGACGTGGACGTAGTCGTGCTGCTCGTGTCGGCGCCGCCTCCGCTTGACGACGCCGACGTGGGCACAGCTTCGTCAGAGCAGCCCAGCGAGCAGAAGAGAGCCCCGCAGAACAGTATCGCGAGCGTGTGAGGCGTCAGCGTGCGCATCAGTGGGCTCCGATCGTGGGCGCATTGGTACGCCATGCGGTGGGCATCGTAGCGAAGGCGAGCGTCTGCGCGTAAGGCGTGGCGGCGTCGACGGAGTAGGCGAAGCCCTCCGGCGTGAGCGCAGGTGGCGCCAAGATCTGGGTCGTCAGGCTCGAGAGCTCCGCCGTGCTGATTCGATGCGCCGGGCTCAGGGTGAAACGGCCGAGGCGGGTCTTGGTCGTGCTCGTGCCGCGGTAGGCCACGATCCCGAGGTCGCCGGTGGGGCCAAGGGCGAGAGCGTACTTGCCGAAGGCGTTCCAGCTCGAGGGGAAGGTGGCGAGGGTCACGATGGCGCCTGCGTCGAGCATACGCTGCGCGTGCCATCGACGCAGCCGAAGCGTGGTGCCGCTCTTGTCGAGGAAGTAGATGGCCCGGTCGACGTGGCGGTAGCTCATGGCGAGCACCTCGCCCACGGACTCGCCGGCAGGCAAGTCGAAGCTCCGCCAGCTCGCGCTGCCGAGATCGAAGAACCAGCCCTTGTTCGTCGGCTGCCCCGAGGAGCCGAGCCCGCCGAGCACGTAGAGGCGCTGCTCGAGCGCGCTGAAGGCGAGGCCCTCGCCTCGGAAGAAGCTCGGCCCGCCCGAGCCCGACAGCTCGCTCGCGAGCGGGAGCGCTTCGAAGCCCTGGCTGCTGAGCTGGCTCACCAAGGAGCCATCGGTGCGCACGCCGACGGCGCGCACGAGCGCCTGCCCGGTGGCGAGCTGGGCCGCCAAGAGACTCGGCGGCTCGGAGGCCGACACGTGCAGTCTTGTGCCCTCGGCGACGGCGTCGAAGTGCTCGCGCGTGGCTGCGTGCGAGACCTCGAGCACGTCGAGCCCCTGCGGGGTGGCCTTGCGGAACCAGGGGTTGCCTCGCTCGAGCAGCACCTGCTCGACGCCGAAGCCGCACATCGGGCAGTCGATCCAGTCGTTCACTGCGACCCAGAGGCGGCCGTTGGGGCCGAGCGCTTGGGTGGCGCTGCCATCGCTGAGGGCGTTTGCGTAGCGCTTGATGTTCGTGGGTTCGAGCCCGAACACGGGGGTCGACAGCTCGACCACGTGCGTCCAGAGAATGCCGCGCACGCCGCGGAAATTGGTGTCGGTCTCGACCGCGCCGGTGAGCGCGCCGAAGTCCCAGGTCGCGAAGAAGGGCGCGCCGTTGGCCGGCACGACCCACTCCTGTCCGATAGACGGGTTGCTCCACGTGGAGCCGTTCTTGGTGCGCAGCTGCTTCCAGCCAGTCGTGCTGAGTCCGTACGCACCCGGGTTGAACTGGCATTCTGCAGCGGAATCGTTTCTGCACTTCGCCCTGCCCATCACCGAGTCGTCGAAGTCGGTGACCTCCTTACAGTCGCACCAGCGCAAGCCGATGCGCTCGTTCGGGTTGCCGGCGGCTTGCACCGGCGGGGACGACAGCGGCGTGACCTTGATGCGGTTGTGCGTGACCGTGCTGCAGCCGCCCGTGTAGTTCAAGCAAGGCCAGTTCGACGGGTCGGTCGTCGAGCCGGGGAGGGAGCTCGGGAGATCGCCGCCCGACTGCAGCTTGGCGAGCGGCGCCGGATACGGGTCGCACACATCGGGCCGGAAGGTGTCGAGGCGCTCGGCGCGCGCCTGAGCGAAGGCGGCGTCGCTCGCGTAGTCGCTGCGCCTCAGCACGACCACCGGAGCGCTCGTTCGAGTCGGGTAGGCGAGGGCCAGCTCGACCTCGAAGTTGCGGTTCGGGATCTGCGACAGCGCCGAGAAGCCCGGGCAAGCGTCGCAGGCTGCGCCGATCCCGTTTCCGTCGGGGTCGTCGAAGGTGGTGAGCTGCTCGGGGTTGTGGACGAGCGGGCAGTTGTCGTACAGCGACGCGATGCCGTCACCGTCGGGGTCGTTCGCGGGTGTGGCAGGGATGGTGCCCTCGAACTCGCCGTCGACGTCCAGCAGGTACTGGGACCACCAAACGATGGCGTCGCCGTCGTCGACCGCAGCGGTGTGGTAGTCGCAGCTGAGCGTGAATGGATAGATGGGAAGTTTGCTACAGTGCCATCCCCCGTCGCCCGAGATGACGCCGCAGAACTGGCCATCGCTGGTGCGGTAGAGCGAGCCCCCCGAGTCGCCGCCGACCCCGATGCCAGCCATCTCGGTGCAGGCTTCGCCCGGCGCGGAAGTGAAGATGTGCTGGTAGGCGGTCCCAGGGGGATCGTGGTCGCGCTCCCAGGTCTTCGCGATGCCGTAGCGGCGTGTGCCCCCGGGCGGTGCTCCCAGGCAGTAGAAGCCTTCCTCCGGGTAGCCATTTTCATTGTACCACGCAGGCCCGAAGCCCACGAGCCTCCCCGGGAGGGAGTTGCCGCAGGTGTTCGTCGTGCGCGGCGGTGGCGCCGGCAAGGCGTAGGGCACGGGCGCGCGCTGGTCGAGGCGAACGAGCGCGATGTCGGTCTCGCGAAAGCCATCGGCGCCCCACAAGCGGATGGGACCGGAGGTGGCGTTCGTGTGGGAGACCGAGACCTCGCCACCGGCGCCGAGGAGCGCGTCGACGTCGATCGCCGTCTGACCAGGCTCGTCGTAGCAATGCTCGGCGGTCATCACCCAGTAGGGTGTGACGAGCGTGCCCGAGCAGCCTGGGCTGCTCATGCGCACGGTCGCCGGGTACAAAGCATTCACAGTCGTATCCGCCGTACCGGCGACGATCGCGTCGGTGGCCTCCGCAACCTCGTCGATCCCGCTTTCGGCGCCGTCGTCCTCGGCCAGGCACGAAGCGAGACCGCTACTTAGCGCAGCTGCCCCCCCCGCAATGAAGATGCCAATCCACCGAGAGCGTCGTGCTCGCTGCGTCATCGTTTCCACCCCTCTGTCGGAGACGGCCCCTCGCGGTCTCACGTGTCGCGAGCTGATGCGATCGCTCGTCTGCTGTCAACGACTGTTCGATGCAACAAGCACCGCGCGAGGGAGTTTCTCCTGTGGAGGACACGCCTCAGCCGCCCGGATGTCTCCTACAGGAGACTCGCGCGGCTGCAGCTGTCTCCTGTAGGAGACACCCGCGACTCGGCGAGCCCATTCCTCGCCAAGGTGCCACTCCACGACGACCGGCGAGGCGCGTAGTCGGGTGTCGCTCGGAGGCGCGCGATGGGGAGGACCGCATGGTTGAGGCGAGGCGAGCGCACGCTCTCTGGCGTGCGCTCGACCGCCGAGCTCGGTGGGGCCCCATCGCGCGCCGTAGAGCGACCCCGCGGAGCGCCCCGCCGAGCGAGACGTTCCCACTACGCACGCGCCGCGACCGCCCCGCTCCGCCCCGCCCGCCTCAGTTGGCCGGGCACGCGCGCGGCGTCGGCACCTGGCAGCTCCCTAGGATGCAACGCAGCCCCAGGGCGCAGTCCGAGTCGATGATCTCGTAGGGGCGCGCCGAGCAGCTCTGCCCCTCACCGCGCCGGGCGATGCAGGTGCCTTCGGGTGCGGGCGAGGCCGGCGAGAGCGGCACGCTGCAGACGCGGTGGCTCGGGCAGAACACGACGTCCTCTCCTCCACACGCGCCGTCCTCCGTCCCGATCGGGAAAGGCGTGCAGACCCCTGCCTCGCAGAAGGTGGCGGAGGAAGAGTCGCAGATACCCTGGCTCGGGCCGCAGGGTTGGCCCGCCTGGCGCATGGGCCCGCAGCTCCCACCATTG
Organism: uncultured Polyangiaceae bacterium; assembly: GCA_938004785.1. Lineage (GTDB taxonomy): Bacteria > Myxococcota_A > Polyangia > Polyangiales > Polyangiaceae > CALKVW01. The sequence continues at coordinate 1,817 of CALKVW010000241.1, read as the reverse complement.
CAGCTCCGGCTCAGGCACTCGGAGTTCGACGTGCAGGTGGCGCCATCGGCGAGCCCCTCCTGACAGGTGTTGCCCGGCCCACAGACGAGCCCATCGACGCAGGGGCGGTTCGAGCAAGACTCGCCCGCGCCGGCCTTGGCGACGCAGGTTCCGCACTCCGCGTAGGGCGTGGCGCCACGACAGTAGCCGCTCGCGCATTGCGTGCCGCTCGAACAGCGCGACCCATCGCCCAGGGTGCCGGCGTCCACGGCGCAGATCGAGGCGTAGTCGCAATCGCAGGATCCTCCGACGACCAGCTCGGCGCACGAGGCCCAGCCCTCGATCGAGGTGGGGTCGCCCGGCCGAGCGAAGTTCTGCGCACACAGCAGCTCCTGCTCGGCCCGGCAGCCCTCGGCGTTGCCCCACAGCAGCAGGAGCACGTCCGGCGCGCAGCGCTCGAAGCGCTGGCATGCGCCGTCGGCGAAAGCGGCGCAGCCCGTGCCGTCGACCGGCGCGCGCACTCCATCCGAGCACTGGTTCGCGGCGCCGCCGCCCTCGCCGCCTCCGCCCACGCCCCCTCCGCCCACCGACGAGCTGCTCGTCGAACCTCCGCCGCTCGCGGCGCTGCCGTCGTCGGCGCTGTCTCCACAGCCCAAGGCCAGGACGGCCACCAGGATCCCCACGTGTTGCTTCGACATGTGTGCTCCTACGGTCTCTCGGCGCCGCATCTCCCCGTTCTCATGAAACATTCTGTCATTGCACGAGCACGCGAGCGTGCTAGGCGACGCTCGCCCCTGGCGCGCGCTCGGGCAGCGCGGCGCGCCCCGCTCTCGTTGCGCCCGCACGCGCCGCGTGCTCCCTTGCCAGCTCAGCGATGAACGCGCCCGCCCCGCTCTCCTGCCCTCGCTGCAGCGCGCCCGTCGAGGGCCCTGGCCTCCAGAGCTGCCCGCGCTGCCAGCGGCGCTTCGCGCTCTACGTCGGCGCGGCGCTCGATCCTTCGCTGTCGGTATCGCCGATTGGACCAAAGCTCCAGGTGAAGAGCCCGGGTCTCTTCCTCATGCGTTATGGCGTGCTCGACGAGCGAGGCATCGCCGAGGGCAACCTCGATCCCATCATCGGGCGCCTGCCCATCGATACGCAGGGCGTCGCTTGGCACGACATCGCCTCCATCGCCGTGCACCGCGCGCCGGCCTGGGCCGATCTGATCGTCGCCATGCTCATCCCGCTCCCGATCGCGCTGGGCCTCGGCGTGCTCGCCATCGAGGCGCCCTTCGCGGCGGTGTTCGCGGCGATCTTCGCCGCCTTCGCGGGCCTCTTGATCTGGCGTGGTCATGGTGTGCAGGCCTGCCGCGCGCGCATCATCGGCCGCTATCGCACGATCGACGTGCGCTTCGATCGGCCCTTCTGGCGCAGGCAGCAATTCCACGACGAGCTCGTGCGCCGCGCCGGAGGCAGCCCTGGGCCCATGCCCTGAGCGGGTAGCGCCACAGCGCCGCGGGGCGCCGGCGCGGCGCGCCGCGCCGCCGCCTCAGCGCGCGTAAGGGTTCGGCGCGATCGTGTCGAGCGGTGGAGGCGCGGCGGTCGGCGTCGCCGAAGGCGGCGAGGCCGGGACCGTGGGCGGCGCGGCGGTCGTGGCGGTGGGCGGCGTACGCCCCGTCTGCGCGGCCGACGCGGCCGAGGGCGGGCGCGCCGCGGACGCCGTGATCGCGGGGGCGCGTAGGCCCGCGCCGGCCGTGCCGGAGCCGCCCTGCGGCGTCGCCGAGGCCGACTCGATCGATGGTGGCTGGGGGGCGACGGTGGGTGCGTCGGCGCTCGCTGTGCTCGCCGCGGCGTCGAGG
>CALKVW010000240.1 GCA_938004785.1 uncultured Polyangiaceae bacterium | reverse complement strand
GCTCGAGCCCCATGCGCTGCGCGAGTCTGCGCGCGAAGGCCTCGCGCAGCCGCTCCGACCAGGGGCCGCCGAGGCTCACGAGCCGCACGAGGCGCGCGAGCACGCCGAAGAGCGCGGCGAACACCACGAGCGCCACGGCGCCGCGACCGAGCCATCCGCTCGCGTAGGCGCTCGGTAGCAGCGCCGACGCGAGCGCGGCGCCGAGCGCGGGCACGACCGCCAGCAGCCCACGCAGGGTCGCACGGCGGCGGTGTGCCGTGGCCAGCGCCTCGAGCGGCAGGTCGGTGAAGTGCGCCAGCACGAAGCGCGCGTACGGCGAGGCGACCGAAGGATCGAGCGAGAGCGCGAGCCCGTCGTCGGTGCGCACGAGCCCGCGCACGGCCGTGTACGGCACGCTCATGCGCACGAGCTGCGTGAGCGCGGCGGGCGCGAAGCTCTCCTTGTAGCTCGCCGCGCGCAGGAGCTCGATCTCGAGCCGCCTCGGCAGGAGCGTGAGCCTCACCGCGCCGACGGCGTCGCTGCCGGGCGCGGCCACCGCGAGCGCTCCGACGGAGAACGAGCCTGCCACGCGCTGCGACTTAGCCTTGGTCGACGCGCGCCACCATCGTGCACGCCTGAGCAGACCGCGGCCCCGAGCCTGGAAGGCACCGCAGCGCGACGCCGCCTCGGCTGTCGCCGCGGAATCCGCTCGACGCGGGCTCGCGCAGAGGCTGCACCGAGGGGGCGCGCAGCTTGCTTCGAGCCGTGGCCGTGCGTAAAGGGGACCGCATGCGTGGACAGCTCTCGCCCACAGGCCCTGCCCCAGAGACGCGTGCGCTCGCCTGGGCTCGGGTCGGCGGCGCCGCGAGCATCGCGCTCGTCATGGCCTTGGCCGCGCCGCTCTCCGCCTGTCAGGACAAGGTCGTCGAGCCCGAGCCCCCGCCGCGGCCCGCGACGAGCGCCGAGGTCTTCGTCGCGCCGAAGGAGCTCGTCATCGACGAGCTCAGCCCCGGCGACGGTGAGCGCACCGCCAGAGAGGGCGACAAGCTGCGCGTGAAGTACGTGGGTCGCCTGCTGAAGACGAGCTTCAAGTTCGACGAGGGCGAGGCCTTCGAGTTCACCGTGGGCGCAGGCGTGATCGAGGGCTGGAGCAAGGGCGTCGTGGGCATGAAGCGCGGCGGGAAGCGCAAGCTGACGATCCCGGCGGAGCTCGCCTACGGCGAGCGCGGGAGCCCGCCGAAGATCCCGCCGAACGCGCCGCTGGTCTTCGAGATCGAGCTGCTCGCCTTCGCCGACGAGCCGGCGCCCGGTGCGAGCGCCGTCCCCGGCGGCGCCGCGAGCGCCCCCGCCCCCAAGCCGTCGGTGTCGGCGCGATGAGCAGCGCGCCTCCCGGAGCCGAGCACGACGCCGTGGAGCAGCCGAGCTGGGTCGACGGGCTCGCTTCGGATCGCTCGCTCAGGGCCGCGCTCGAGCGCTCGCCGCGCGGACTCCGTCTCAGGGTCGCGCGCCCCCGCGCCGACGCCGCGCCGCCCTACGCCCCCACACCCGACGCGCCGCAGGACGCCCGCTTCGCGCGAGGCTCTGCGCGTTTCGCCGTCGAGTCCGTCGACGGCGTCGAGGCGCTCGCGCTCACGACGAGCACCGACACGCTCCGCTGGGGCGACGAGGCCTCGAGCTTCGAGCGCTTCCTCGGGCGCGTCTGGGTGGAGGCGAGGTGGCCAGAGCTGCCCAAGCGAGATCCGGTCGAGCCCGACGCCCCTCGCGAGAAGCGACTGCTCGTCGCCGAGCTGCTCGGTGAAGAGCATGACGACACCGAGGCCCGCGCGAAGGAGCTCGCCCACGCGCTCGCGTCTTACCTCGGCCTCGAGCAGGCCACGCCGGACCAGAGCTCGCAGACCACCGCTCCCGAGCACGACGAACACGCGCCCGAGGGCGCGCGTCGATACTCGCTGCGCTTCGAGGGCGAGCACCTGGTGCTGCGCGACCTCGAGAGCGCCGGCCCCAAGCAGGGCGCCGGCCTCTACGTCTTGCTCTCGCTCGTCTTCGGAGGGCTCTCCGTCTACACGCTGCTCGAGCTCTCCAAGGCCTGGAGCGGCGGGGGCACGAGCGGCGCGCTGCTCGGGCTCGGCGCGCTCTCCGCCATCCTCGTGCTCGCGTCCTACGCGATGGCCTCGGTGGCGCGCTTCTCCTACGCCTACGTCGCGACGAGCACGCCGCTCGCGTGGTTCGCCGACGACCGCGTCGTCGTCGCGCCCTGGGTGAGCCGCGAAGGCGCGATCGACACCCAGCCCGAGGGCCGCTACGGCGCGGCGATCAGGATCGCCGAGGTCGAGCGGGTCGTCGTCGACGAGAGAGCAGACGCGCACACCGTGAAGCTCGAGACGGCACACGGGCCGATCGACGTGCTGAGCGCGACGCGCGAGCTCTGCGAGCACTGGGCGAAGGCGATCGAAGCCGCGCTCCCTCGCGTGGCAGCGCCGCGCAAGAAAGCGACCGCGGTGATGCGCGCGCGCGCGCGCCGTGAGGGCTCGGCGGCGAGCGAGCCTGCCTCCTGAGCGCCGAGCCTCCTGCGCGTTCGGCCACTCGAACGCTCGGGCACTCGAACGCTCGGCCACTCGAACGCTCGGCCACTCGAACGCTCGCGCAGCGTGTGAGGACCGCGCGAGTAGGCCTCGCTCACCACCAGATGCTGCGGCGCAGATCGTCCCAGACCTCGCGCGCCGACTGGTAGCGGTACGCGTCGCGGCGGCGGAGCAGCTTCGCGATCACGGGGCTGAAGGGCGTGCCCAGCGACTCGGCGAGCGCGCGCGGCGTGCCCTCGGCGATGTGCTGCGTGACGTCGCCTTGCTCGTCGAACATCGCGCTCTTGCCGGTGTGCATCTGGAACATGAGCAGGCCGAGCTGGTAGAGGTCGCTCTGGCGCGTCGTGTAGCCGGCGGTCACGAGCTCCGGGGTCAGGATCTTCGGGTTGGCGACGCGCGGGCGGAACCAATGCGCGCCCTCGAGCTGGTGAGCGACGCCGAAGTCGGTGAGCTTCGCCACCGGCCAGCGGTCGACGTGCGTGAGCAGCACGTTGCCCGCGTGCAGATCGGAGTGCACGAGCCCGTTGTCGTGCAGGTACTGCAGCGTCATGAGCAGCTGACGCGTGATCTCGACGAAGAGCGGGGGCGAGAGCGGCCCCATCGCGATGAGGTTGCGCAGGCTGGTGTCGCACTTCTCGAGCGCGAGGTAGAAGAGGTAGTTGTCCTCGAAAGCATCGTGGATGTAGACGATGTTCGGGTGGCGGTAGCTCTCGAGGCGCTTCATCTCGAGCGCCCACTCTTCCTTCACCACGTGGTACGGCTTGTTCGCCGGGCGGAGCATCTTCAGCGCGTAGGGCTGATCGAAGGGGCCCAGGCACTCGTAGACGGAGCCGTACTGGCCGTCGCCGATGAGCTGGCCGACGACGTAGGTGCCACGCGAAGACGTGAGCGCCGTTCCCGGTACCGGGAACGGGATCAACCCGGCCGGGCCGCTCGGCATCGTCACCCTGACACCCTCGCGCGCATGTGGGCTGGAGCCTAGTACAGCGGCCCGAGGCTGCGTACGCAGAACCGCCCGTGGAGCGCGGGCCTCGCCTCGCGGCACGCCCCATCAGCCGCCGCCGGCTGCGTCGGCTCAGCCGCCTTCGGCGGCGCGCTTCTTCACCGCGTCGGCGGCCTCGTCGGGATCGATGCCCAGCGCCTCGGCGACCTCGAGCAGCAGCTCTCGCTCGCTCGTGCGCACCACGCCGTCGGCGAGCACCACCTGGAGCGCGAGGTCGAAGGCGATGCGACGGGCGGCCGGCTCGGGGAGGCGCCCCCCGAGAGAGGCGAGGCGCGCGGCGCGCCCCTCGACTCCGAGCTCGGCGCCGAGGCGATCGGTCACCTCGTCGATCAGGGCCGGATCGAGGCGACGGCTCGTGAGCGACTCGAAGCTCGCGGCGAGCTTGCTGCGCTCCTCGGGCGCGAAGTCGCCGTCGGCGGAGGCGGCGAGCACCATGACCTCGATGAAGGCCGCGAGCTCGTCGTTCTCGAGCTTCGCGAAGGGCGGCGGCACGGTGATGGGGCGCGAGCTCATTGGACCTGGATCTCGTCGGTGGGCGTGATGCCGACCTCGCGGTGCACGCAGAGGCCCTGCTTGCAGTAGACCTGCGGCGGCTTGCGGCACTCCTGCTTGGGCTCCACGCACTGCCCCGCCGTGAACTCCGCGCGCATCGGGCGGATCGCTTCGGCGGTCTTCTGGTTGCTCGGCTTCTCACAGCCCGGCCACTCGCTCTGGACGCAGTCGTTGTCCGTCGCGCAGGGCTGCGCCTTGTTGAGCAGATCGAAGGCCTGGCCACGGAGCTTGGCGCACTCCTTCTCCTCGAGCGCCTTGTCGCAGCCGAGCGCGGAGACGAGCGTCGAGAGCCCGAGCGCGACCGAGAGCAGGAGACGAGCCGAGGGACGAGGGGTAGGACCGTGGGTCATGGCGGGCGGCAGCCTAAATCACCGGGCGTGATTCGGCTACAGCCTGGCCCATCGCTCGGCGACGGACGCAGCCTCCGCTGTTGCTCGCGCGCGGGCGGTGCTCTATCCCGCGGCCTGCGCGTCGAGCGTCACCACCATGAGCCATCCAGAGCCCCAAACCAGCCCCAGCGAGCCGAGGGAACGAGCCACGAGCGAGGGGGGCGCTCAGCGCACCGCGTCGACCCCCCCGAAGCCCGAGCTCGCGCCGGAGGTGTGGGAACCGGCGCGCAAGCTCGCGTGGGTGATGGTGAGGCCGATCGAGCGCTTCTTGCACGTGCAGGCGGCGAGCGGCCTGCTCCTGCTCGCGGCCGCCGTGGTGGCGCTGATCTGGGCGAACTCGAGCTACTCGAGCTCCTACGAGCACCTGTGGCACAGCGAGATCGGCATCAAGCTCGGCAGCTTCAGCTTCGAGAAGCCCCTGCACTTCTGGGTGAACGACGCCCTGATGACGATCTTCTTCTTCGTCGTCGGGCTGGAGATCCGCCGAGAGATCCACTCGGGCGAGCTCTCTCAGCTGAAGCGCGCGCTCCTGCCCATCGCGGCCGCCGTGGGCGGCATGATCGTGCCCGCGATCATCTACGGCTCGATGAACGCCTCGCGCAGCACCTCCGGCGGCTGGGGTGTGCCGATGGCGACCGACATCGCCTTCGCCGTGGGGGTGCTCGCCCTCCTCGGCAACCGCGTCCCCGCTGCGCTGCGCGTGCTCCTGCTCGCGCTCGCGGTCATCGACGATCTCGGCGCCATCCTGGTCATCGCGATCTTCTATTCCACGGGCGTGAACCTGCTCGGCTTCGCCATCGCCGCGGCCGGCATCGCGCTCACCTTCACGATGCAGAAGATCGGCATCCGGCGGGCTTGGAGCTACGTGCCCGCCGGCGTGCTCGTGTGGGCGGGCGTGCTCATGAGCGGCGTGCACCCGACGATCGCCGGCGTGGTGATCGGCCTCGTCACGCCGGTGCAGGCCTGGTTCGGCGAGCGGGGCTTCGTCGAGGCGGCTCGCACGGAGCTCACCGCCATCGAGGCGCGCATGGAGCGCGGAGGCGATCACGAAGGCGACCACGAGGTGCTCGAGCGGCTCGAGACGATCGCCATCGCGCGGCGCGAAGCGACGGCGCCGGTCGTGCGCTTGCAGACCGCGCTCCACCCCTACGTGGCCTACGGCATCATGCCGCTCTTCGCGCTGGCGAACGCCGGCGTCGACGTGCGCGGCGTGCAGTTCGAGGGCGACGCCATCGCGGCGAGCCTCGGTGTCGCCGTCGGGCTCGTCGTCGGCAAGCCGATCGGCGTGGTGGGCGCGAGCCTGCTCGTCGCCAAGCTGGGCGTCGCGGCCCTGCCCTCGGGCGTGGGGCTGCGCGGGCTCATGGTCGTCGGGCTGGTCGCCGGCATCGGCTTCACGATGGCCATCTTCGTCGCGCAGCTCGGCTTCTCCGATCCGGGGCACCTCTCCGCCGCCAAGCTCGCCGTGCTCTGCGGCTCCACCGTCTCCGCGATCATCGCGCTCGGCTACGGACGCGCGGTGCTCGCAC
>CALKVW010000239.1 GCA_938004785.1 uncultured Polyangiaceae bacterium | reverse complement strand
CCACCTCAAGGTCGGCTCGGGCATGGCTCGTCTCGGCGCCGCGCCGAGCGAGGTCGAGGGGCTCTACGCGCGCATCGCGGAGCTCCCGGAGCTGCGCCTCGACGGGCTCATGTCGCACCTGGCCTGCGCCGACGCGGTCTCTCGAGAGCCGACCCGCGCGCAGGTGCGCCGCTTCGAAGGCTATCTCGAGCGAGCCACCGAGCGCAGGCTCGCGCCGCGCTACCGTCACCTCGCCAACAGCGCGGGCGCGATCGCCTTCCCCGAGGCTCGCTACGACGCCGTGCGACCGGGCCTCGCGCTCTTCGGTCACTCACCCTTCTTCCCGCGTGGCGTCGAGCTCGATCTGCGCCCGGTCATGCGTGTGAAGAGCGAGATCGTGGCGATGCGCGAGCTGCACGAAGGCGACGCGGTGGGCTACGGGCACACCTACGTGGTGCGAGGCGAACGGCGCATCGCGACCATCGCGATGGGCTACGCCGACGGCCTCTCCCGCGCGCTGTCGAACCGTGGCGAGGTCCTCGTGCGCGGGCGGCGCGCGCCGATCGCCGGCATCGTGTCGATGGATCTCACCGCGATCGACGTCACCGACGTCCCGGGTGCGAGCGTCGGCGACGAGGCGGTCGTGCTCGGCGCTCAGGAGGGCCCGCTCGGGAGCGACGCCATCAGCGCGGCGGAGCTGGCCGACCGCATCGGCACGATCCCGTGGGAGGTCATCACACAGATCTCGAGGCGTGTGCCGAGGTTCTACCGAGAGCCGTGATAGCCTCCAGAGCGATGTCTCGGAGGCTCGCTCCCCGCTTGCTCGCAGCCTCGCTGCTCGTCGCGGCTGCGAGCTCCCTCGCTGGTGCCTGCAAACGAGACGACGCGACGGGCGCAGGAGGAGGCACGTCGTCGTCGAGCACGAGCACCGGCTTCGAGGAGCCCGAGAGCCCGGTTTGCGGCGACGAGGTCCACCAGGCGCTGAGCGATGCGCCGCTCTTGTACTTCGTGCTCGACGCCTCGGGCAGCATGAGCGCCCAGGCCGGAGGCGGGAAGTCACGCTTCTTGCGTGTGCGCGAGGGCGCGCGCGACGTCACGAGCAGGCTCGGCTCGCTGGTGCGCGTCGGCGCCGCCGTCTACCCGCTCGACGCGACCGAGGACGCGCCCTGCGGATCCGGTGACGAGGTGCTCGAGCCCCGCGCCGGCGGCAGCACGGCGGCGACGAAGCTCTACACAGCGACCGACGTCGCCACTTTCGGCGGCACGCCGACGGCGGCGGCGCTCGCATCGGTGCGCACGCGCCTCGCATCGGTCCCCGGTCAGCGTGTGGTGCTGCTCGCCACCGACGGCGGGCCGAACTGCAACTTCGACACCTCGTGCACCGCCGATCAGTGCATCCCGAACATCGAGGGCAGCTGCCCCGAGGGCGTGGCGAACTGCTGCGTCGATCCGGGGACGCCGGGCAACTGCCTCGATCGCGCCGCGACGCTCAAGGCCGTGAGCGAGCTCGCAGCCGACGGCATCACCGTCTACGTGATCGGCATCCCGGGCAGCGAGCTCTACGGCACGCTGCTCGATCAGATGGCCATCATCGGCGGGGGCGCCCAGCAAGACGCGGCCACGCGCTACTACCGGATCGACGACCTCGGCTCACTCGGCGACATCTTCGCCGAGATCGGCGCGGCGCTCGTCTCCTGCACCTTCGACCTCGCCGACCCCCCCGAGGGGGTCGGCCTCACCAACGTGTACTTCGACGACTCGGTCGTGCTGCAAGACGCCACGAACGGATGGGTCTGGGTCGACGGCGACACCATCGAGCTGGTCGGCGCGGCATGTGAAGAGCTGCGCTCGGGCAGGGTCTCCAGGGTGCAGATCGTCTCCGGCTGCCCCACCGAGGTCCCGCTCTGAGCCCGAGCGACACCCGCGGGCGGGTCGAGCGGCTCGCGCTCGAGGCCTGGAGCGAGCTCGCCGCCGAGGCTGGACACATCGAGGCCTTCGCGCGCGAGGCGCTCCGCGAGCCTTCCTTCTCGCTGCGCTCCGAGCTCGAGCGCCCCTTCGCGCGGGTCACGCTGCTCCGTGAGCCGAGCGGTGAGGCCGCTGGTTTGCTCGTGGTCTGGGAGGTCGCCGACGAGCTGCAGATCCTCTCCGTCGCCGTCGCGGCGCGTGCGCGCCGTCGTGGGCACGCGCGCGCGCTCGTCGCCGAGGCGCTCGAAGAGGCTCGCCGCGCGGAGCGGCGCATCGCCCTGCTCGAGGTGAGGCGCGGCAACGTCGCGGCGATCCGGCTCTACCGAGGCTTCGGCTTCGTCGCGCTCGGCCTGCGCCGCGCGTACTACGCCGACGGCGAAGACGCGGTCGAGATGGCGCTGCCGCTCTCGCCCGAGGGGGCGTCGATCCTCGCCGAACGCGACGCAGCCCTCGAGCGTGAGCTCGAGGGCTGAGGCGCTCGGGCGTCTGGGCGCTCGGTCGGCAGCCTGGCTGCCTCTGCGAGCAGCTCAGCGCTGGCCGGGCATCTTCCAGCCGCCGCCCGCCGGGGTGGGCGGCCTCTGCGACGGTGGGATCTTGTTGGGGTCGACCCCGCCGAGCGTCGGGCGCACGCCCACGTTGAGCGGATCGAGCAACAGCGACCGGATGAGCTTCTTCGTGACCTCGTCGTACTGCGGCAGGTTGAGCAGCGCGTCGGCCTCCTTGCGGGCCTCGTCGAGCTGATCGTTCATGCTGCGCAGATCCATGAGCGGGTTCTGCGACTTCTGCTCGAGGATCTTCTGCCGCAGCTTCTTCAAGAGCTCGGCGTACTGGAAGACCGCGGTGTCGCCGCGCCCGACCGAGGAGCCGAAGGTGGTCGTCTTCTTGAAGTACAGCGGGATGCGGCTGGTCTTCTTGCCGACCGCCTTCAGATCGACGTTCACGATCACGCCGTGCGTGTACATGTTGAGGCGCTGGTTGAACTTGCGGTTCACCTCGCGCGCGATCGCGTCGTTGCCCTCGAGCGGGTTGGCCGTCTTCCACTGCGTGTGGTCTTCGAGCCGGAGGAGCAGCGTGCGGTAGGGGAACTCGGGCTCGGAGAGCACGCGGTAGAGGTCGATCGCCTCGTCGGGCGTCGTGGGTGTCATCACCTTCAGATCCGTGAAGAACGACTCCCACTGGTTGATGTAGGTGCTCTCGTAGGTCTTCGCGACCGTGGCGAGGTACTTCGGGATCTTCTCGGGGGACTCTTCCTTCGTGAGCGGCACGACCCAGCCCTCGTACTCGAGCAGCTGGCCGCCCTTCTCGAGCTGGGCGACGACGGCAGCGCGGCCCTTCTCCGTGTAGGGGCCCTCGACCTCCTGCCAGCGCTGCTCCGCCTTGAAGCGCTTGCTCTCGATGAACTTCAGCGCCTCGGAGCGCTCGTTGAAGATGCGGGGCAGCGAGACGGGCTTGAAGACGAGGTTGTCGTAGGTGGGGTCGAGCGCCTCGTCGATGCGCTCGTCGGAGAGCGAGTTGACGAACAGATCGTAGTAGCGCGTCGACACGGGCACGTTCTGGAGCGCGCGGCGCACGCGCTCGACGAGGTCCTTGTCGTGACCGAGCGGCTGGACCCGGCCCTCCTTGAGCAGCTGGAAGTAGTACTCGACGTGCGGCCTGGCGAGGTCGCGCAGCTCGGCGTCGCTGACGTCGCTCACGGGCTTGAGCACCTCGGCCCAGAGCTGCGTGTAGCGGCCCGTGGCCCACTCGACGTCGAGGTGCTCGACGTCGAAGAGCATGAGGTACATCTTGAGCGTCGTGCGGTCGCGCAGGTACTTCTCGCCGTTCGCCGTCTTGAGGCGCTCCTCGAGCTTCTCCTTCGACGGCACGACGAAGCCCTTCTGCAGGTTGTCGACGTACACGGCGAGCATCGGCCGGTAGACCCGATCGCCGCTGTACATCATCCAGCCCATGCCCCAGGGCACGCCCTCGGCGCGGTGCTTGTCGAGCTCCTTGAGCCGCTCGAGCGCGGGCTTCGCCGAGGGGAACTTCTGGCTCGGCGGCTTGCCGTCGAACCAGTCGAGCGCCGCGACGGCCTTCGCGCGCTTCTCCGTGTCCGCGAGGAACTCCTTGTTGCTGAGGTAGCTGCTCGCCGCCGGCAGCGCGAGGATCGCGGCGAGCGCGAAGGCCGCGCCCGCGATCGCCACGCGCATCACCATCCTCCGCCGGATCTCCCCCGCCGTGCGCGCCGCGAGCGTCGCGTCGGGGAAGACGATGTTCATGAAGACGTCGTGGAGGAAGTAGCTCTTCGACTCGATGACCTGCTGAGCCTGCGCGGCCTCCATGCGGATGCCCATCGCCGCGCTCATGCGGCCGAGCACACGATCGAGCGGGCGCCCCTCCTGGGTGCCGCTCGTGAAGTAGACGCCGCGGAAGATCGGCGTGCCCTGGAAGGCGTTCGGCGCGAAGGTGACGGCGAGCAGATCGGAGAGGTTCTTCTTCAGGCCGGCGAATTCGAGCGGGAACTGGTAGATCTTCTCGCGCGCCTCGCGCGAGCGCTCCATGACGAGGCGGCGCATGGCGCGCGCGTGGACCTGCTTCACGAGCGTGTCGAACTCGGCGTCGAACAGCCGCCCCGGCTCGTTCTTCGGCATGTCGAGGCGCAGGGTCGCGCCCCAGGCCTGCGCGCGATCGCTCTTCTTCAGATCACCGAAGAATTCGCTGAAGCCGGCGACCAGATCGACCTTCGTGAACAGCACGTAGACGGGCACGACCATCTGCAGCTGCGTCATCACCTCGTCGATGCGCGCGCGCAGCTTCTTGCCGGTCGCTTCGATCTGCTGCTCGCTCGCGTCGATGAGCTCGCTGATGCTGATCGCCACGAGCACGCCGTTGATCGGGTGCTTGCTGCGGTACTTCTTCAGGAACTGGAGGAAGCTTATCCACTCGTCGCGGTCGTCGCTCTCGGTGGTGTAGCGGCCCGCGGTGTCGAGCAGGATCGCTTCGTTGGTGAACCACCAGTCGCAGTTGCGCGTACCACCGACGCCGCGTACGCCGCCTCCGCCCTGGCCGCCGTAGGGGAAGATGAGCCCCGAGTGTTTGAGCGCGGTCGTCTTGCCGGCGCCGGGCGGGCCGATGATCATGTACCAGGGCATCGAATAGAGCGCGGCCGCGCCCTTCTTGCCGCTCTTGCCGAGCTTGGAGCTCTTGAGCGCGCTGATGCCCTGGAGCAGCTGCTTCTGGAGCTCCTGGATCTCGGCGCGCCGCTCGGGGCGCGCGTTGAGCGCCTGCTGCGCGCCCTGCGCCATGAGCGCGGACTCGAGCTTCTTCGCCGCGCGGTGGGCGAGCGCCCACTTCGAGAGCGCGAGGACGATCAGCCCGACGACGACGACGATCGTCGACGTGATCGGGATCCACATCGCGAGGCCGAGCACCCAGTACAGGGCCCACGCGATGAGGACGAGCAGCCCACCGAGGACGATCCACATCCACACGCCGGCGACTCTACCAGAGATGCCGAGCCGGGCGCGAAGTGCAGAGGGGAAAGCTCAGGTCCCGAAGTCGTCGTAGTCGCCGGGCTCGAGCTCGAGCCTGGGCACGCCGGCCGCGGCCTGCCGCGCGCGGATGGCGTCGAGCACGATATCGAGCACCTCGAGGCGCGTGGAGGGGGCGACCAGCTCCTCGATCGGCACCTCGGGTAGCTCCGCGAGCCTGCGGCGGACGGCCTCGCGGTCGTCGTCGTCGACCTCGTAGGCGCCGACCTCCGGCTCCTTGCCCAGGCCGAGCGCCAGGGCCGCCTCGACCAGCTCGAAGGGGCGCACCACGAGCCAGGCGTGGCCGAACTCCAGCCGCCAGCTGCTCGTCGGCCCTTCGGTCCGCCACCAGCAGGGGTGCCTGCGCCGGATCACCTCGCCGAGGTAGGCGCCGGCGGTCTGGCCGACCACCTCGATCGTCGCGTCGGCCGGCTTGTCGGTCTCGACCTGTGCTCCCACGGCGTCGCGAGCGCCGGCGACCCAGTGGTCGAGCAGCGGGAGCGTCTCGGCTTCGTAGTCGAGGCGCACGCCGAGCGCGCGCTCCACGAAGCGCACGCAGGCCTCGGCGAGATCGCCGACCTCGCTCGGCGCAGGCTCGGGCTCGCCACGCTCCGGTGGGTCGAAGGCGTGCGAGAGCTCGTCGCTCTGGTCGTCCGGTGACTCCAGCGACACGGCCTCGCCCTCGCTCGGGGCGAGCGCCGCGTGCGCGGAGCCGTTCGCTCGCAGCTCCGCGAGCTTCGAGCTCGAACCGCTTCCATCGCCAGAATCGCGCGCTGTGCTCATGAATTCCGTGCTCGTCCTTCCGTAGGGTGAGCTTCTCTGCTAGGTATCACCGCGTGCGCTTGGGCATCTTCAGTGACACGCATGCCAACTACGAAGCCTTGAGCGCCGTGCTCGAGGCCTACAAGGCCCTGCGCATCGACGTCTACCACTGTCTCGGCGACACCGTCGGCTACGGGGGATCCCCGAACGAATGCGCCGACTTGGTGCGCCAGATCGCGAACAAGACGATCCTCGGCAACCACGACGCCGCCGTCGCCGGCCGCATGGACTACTCGTATTACTACGAGGCCGCGCGCCAGGCGCTCGACACGCACGCGTCGATGCTCACCGAAGAGAATACGCGCTGGCTCAAGTCGCTGCCCTACCAAGAGAAGCTGACCGACATCAAGGTCGACCTCTGCCACGGCTCGCCCGTGCGGCTCGAGGAGTTCGAGTACATCTTCGCGCCCGAGCAGGCGCGCGAGTGCCTGCCGATGTACGACGACCTCGGGCACCTCACGCTCATCGGGCACTCGCACCTCTGCAAGGTCTTCGCGCTCACGCCCACGAGCGTCGAGGAGCTGCCCGCGACGGACTTCAAGCTCGAGGACGGCCGCAAGTACATCGTGAGCGTCGGCTCGGTCGGCCAGCCGCGCGACTACGACAACCGCGCGAGCTTCACGATCTACGACAGCGACGAGAAGCGCTTCTATTTCAAGCGCATCGAGTACGACATCGAGTCGGCGGCGGAGAAGGTGCTGCGCGCCAAGCTCGAGCGCAACTTCGCGCACCGGCTCTACATCGGCGTCTGACGACCGACGCCGCCGCGCAGGGCCACCGGCGCCGACGCGCAGGGCTTCCGGCGCCGCCGCGCAGGGCCAGAGGCCGGGCAGGGCCCAGCGGTCTCGCAGGCGACGAGCGAAGTTGATCGCGGCCTGGGAGAGGACTAAGAGGACTCTCACATGGCACGCGTCACCGTCGAAGATTGCCTCGAGCGCGAAGAGAACCGCTTCGCCCTCGTCGTCCTGGCCGCCCACCGCACCCGTCAGCTCATGAAGGGCCACGAAGCCCTCGTGCGCTCGAAGAACAAGGCGGCGGTCACCAGCCTGCGCGAGATCGCCGGCGGCAAGATCACCTTCAACCGCCCCAGCCACGAGGCGGTGAACGAGTACATCAAGCAGCAGAAGCTGCTCTACGGCGGCACCTGAGCCGCTGGGCCGCTGGCCGGCTGGGCCGCTGAGCCGCCGGGCCGCTGGGCCGCTGAGCGGCCGCGTGGCGGCGGCCCTGTCGGCGAGACCGGCTCACTGAATCGGCTGCTCGCCGTGGCGCAGAAGTCCAAGCGCTCCCCCATCGAACCCCCCCGCATCGAGAGACGCGGGGGGGCTGCGCCGTTTCAGGACGCCGAGCTCGCGGTCGGCACGAGCGCCCACTACGACGATCCCGCCTACTACGGCCGCGCCTACGCGCGCCGCAGCTCCGACGTCGACTACTACACCGACCTCGCCTCGCGCGTGCGCGGGCCCGTGCTCGAGTACGGCTGCGGCAACGGGCGCATCTCGCTCGCGATGGCGCGCGTCGGCGTGCCTGTGGTCGGCGTCGACCTCTCCCGCGCCATGCTCGACGACCTCGCGGAGCGGCTCGCGGCCGAGCCCGCCGAGGTGCGTGGGCGAGTGCGGCTCATCGAGGCCGACATGCGCACGCTCGAGCTCGACGAGCGCTACGCGCTGGTGATCTGCCCGTTCAACGCCTTCCTTCACCTCTACGAGCGCAGCGACGTCGAGGCCTTCCTCGCGCGTGTGGCGGCGCACCTCGCGCCCGGTGGGCGTTTCGTCTTCGACGTGTCGATGCCCGACCCGAGCGAGCTCGCGCGACCCGCGGGCAAGCTCTACCGCGCGAGGCCCTTCGTGTATCCCGGCATGGGGCGCGTGCGCTACGGCGAGCGCTTCGAGTACGACCCGCTCCGGCAGCTGCTCTTCGTGTCGATGGAGTTCGAGCCGGAGAGCGGCGCGCCGAGCTTCGCCACGCCGCTCGTGCACCGGCAGTTCTACCCACGCGAGCTCGAGGCGCTGCTGCACTACAACGGCTTCGAGATCGTCGAGATGGTCGGCGATTTCGCGGGCGAAGTGTCGGCCGAGACCTGCGGCATCGCCTACGTCTGCGAGCTGCGCGCCGCGGCGAGCGGCAAGCCGAAGCGCTGAGCGCGCAGCACGGCTCGCGCGCAGGGTGTGCGGGCGGCGCCGGCCTCGCGCTCCGCTCAGTCCTGGACGACGGTGCCGATCTCTTCGCCCTGGCAGACGCGCAGGATGTTGCCGCGGTCGGAGAGCTTGAAGACGCGGATGGGCATCTTGTTCTCGCGGCAGAGCGTCACCGCGGTCGAGTCCATGACGCCGATGCGATCGGCGAGGAAGCGGTCGTAGCTGAGGCGCGTGAGCATCTGCGCGCTGGCGTGCTTCGCAGGGTCGCGGTCGTAGATGCCGGAGACCTTGGTGGCCTTGAAGAGCGCCTCGGCGTTGATCTCCATGGCGCGCAACGCGGCGGCCGTGTCGGTGGAGAAGAAGGGGTTGCCGGTGCCGGCGGCGAAGACGACCGCGCTGCCCTTCTCGAGGTGGCGGATCGCGCGGCGGCGGATGTAAGGCTCGGCGACCTGGCGGATCTCGATCGCCGTCATCACGCGCGTGGGCACGCCGTGCTTCTCGAGCGCATCTTGGAGCGCGAGCGAGTTGATCACCGTGGCGAGCATGCCCATGTAGTCGCTCTGCGAGCGATCCATGCCCTGGCTCGCGCCCTTGAGGCCGCGGAAGATGTTGCCTCCGCCGACGACGATGCCCACCTGCACACCCATCGCGTGCAGCTCGGCGAGCTCGCTCGCCACGGTGGACAAGGTCTCCGGGTGGATGCCGAAGCCGCCGACTTCACCGCAGAGCGCTTCACCGCTCAGCTTCAGCACGATGCGCCGGTAGCGCAGCTTGGGGTGAGGGGGCACAGGGACCATCGAGTCGTACGCGCCTGCCACGGCGAGGGACCTAGCCGAGGCGGTGGTCGCACGCAACCTGAGCGCGCGCATCACGAGCGAGCTGCGTCGTGGGAGCGCGCCTCCGCGTGGACTGCACGGCACGCGCCCACCGTGCTAAGCCCGCTGGGCCATGCGCCCGGGGCTCCTCGCTCGCTACACGCTGCTCCTCGGCTTGACCGGCGCCTTCGCCGGTTGCTCGGGCTGCGGCGACTCGAACCAGCCCACGCCGGCCGACGCGGGCCCCAAGGTCGGTGGGCTCACGCCCGAGCAAGCCGCGCGGGTCGTCGCGAAGGTCGGCGAGCGCACGATCACGCTCGGCGACTACGCGGAGGTGCTCGATCGCATGGATGCCTTCGACAGGCTCCGCTACCAGACGAGCGAGCGTCGCCGCGAGCTGCTCGACGAGCTCATCGACGTCGAGCTCATGGCGCAGGAGGCCCAGCGGCGCGGTCTCGACAAGAAGCCCACCACCGAGGAGGCCGTGCGGCAGATCTTGCGCGACGCGCTGCTCGCCGAGGCCAGGCTCGGGTTGCCCTC
This sequence comes from uncultured Polyangiaceae bacterium, assembly GCA_938004785.1. Classification (GTDB taxonomy): domain Bacteria; phylum Myxococcota_A; class Polyangia; order Polyangiales; family Polyangiaceae; genus CALKVW01. Next base: position 55,971 of record CALKVW010000239.1, on the reverse strand, counting down.
GCCGACGGACATCCCCGTCGAGGAGGTGCGCGCCTACTACGAGAAGAACCGAGAGAACTATCGCGAGCCCGAGCGGCGGCGCGTCTCGGCGATCGTGCTCGACGACGAAGCGAAGGCGAAGAAGGTGCTCGCCTCGGCGCTCGAGAAGAAGGACGCCACGAGCTGGGGCAAGCTCTTCTTCGAGCACTCGTTGAGCGCCGCGAAGGAGAAGCTCGGCAACGTGCCGCTCGATCTCGCGGGCGATCTCGGCGTCGTCGGCCCGCCCGACGACCCGAAGGGCGCGAACGCGAGGGTCCCGGCCGAGGTGCAGAAGGCCGTCTTCACGCTCGCGGCGATCGGCGACGTGCACGCCGAGCTCGTGAGCGCCGATGGCAAGCTCTACGTCGTGCGCCTCAACGGCCGCACGGCCGCACACGAGCGCAGCTTCGAGGAGGCCGAGCGCTCGATCCGCGTGATGTTGCTCCAGCAGAAGCAGCGCGAGCTCGAGGAGAAGCTCGAGCAGGAGCTCAGGCAGAAGCACAAGGTGGAGATCGACGACGAGGCGCTCTCCAAGGTGCGTCTGCCGTCGAGCGTGCAGCCAGGCGGGCTGCCTGTCCCGCCGGCGCCGGCGAGCGCGGCGCCGAGCGCGGGGGCGCCCTAGGCGCGGGCGAGCGCATGGCGCACGACGAGAGCGCAGCGAGGCGGAGCTCGGCAGAGCTCACACGAGCGGGTGAGAGCCAGCTCGTGGCGATCGGCAAGAAGCCCGTGCTGCGCGAGCCCGACGAAGCGCCCAAGCGCGCCAAGCCTCGGTGGATGCGTGAGCTGCAGCGCTCGATCACCTCGGTCGACGAGCTCGCGAAGCGGCTGGGGCTGAGCGCCGAGGAGCTCGAGGGCGCGCGCCGCGCCGAGCAGGCCGGCCTGCCGCTGCGCATCACGCCGCACTCGCTCTCGCTGCTCGACCGCGACGATGCGAGCTGCCCGCTGCGCAGGCAGTGTGTGCCGCACGCCGACGAAGCCCGCGAGGTGCCCGGCGATCTGGTCGACCCACTCGGCGAGGAGGCGCATGAAGCCGCGCCTCACCTGGTGCAGCGCTACCCGGATCGCGCGCTCCTGCTCGTCACCGATCGCTGCGCGCTCTACTGCCGCTTCTGCACGCGCTCACGCATGGTGGGCGACGGCGGCGGCGCTGTGCCGCTCGCGCGCCTCGAGCCGGCGATGCGCTACCTCGCGGCGCACCCCGAGGTGCGCGACGTCATCGTGAGCGGAGGTGATCCGCTCACGCTCTCGACCGACAGGCTCGTGCGCGTGCTCGCGCGCCTGCGCGAGATCCCCTCGATCGAGACCATCCGCCTCGCGACGCGCGTGCCCGTGACCCTGCCGTCGCGCATCACCGCCGAGCTCGTGCGCGCGCTGCGGCCCTACCACCCGATCTGGGTGATGACGCACTTCAACCACCCGCGCGAGCTCGCGGCCGCCAACCTGCGCGCGCTCACGCGCCTCGTCGACGCGGGCTTCCCGATCAACAACCAGACCGTGATGCTGCGCGGCATCAACGACGACGCCGAGGTGCTCGCGGAGCTCTTCCGCAAGCTCGTGCGCGCGCGCGTGCGGCCCTACTACATCCTGCAGGCCGATCCGGTGCGAGGCACCGGGCACCTGCGCACCTCGCTCGCGCACTCGATCGAGGTCTACGGCAAGCTGCAGGGGCACCTCACGGGCATCGCGCTGCCGAAGCTCATCGTCGACACGCCGGGTGGCATGGGCAAGGTCCCGGTCGGGCCCGAGTGGATCGTCGAGCGAGCGCCGGGGCGTACGCGCCTGCGCACGCACCGCGGCGTCGAGGTCGACTACGTCGATCCTCCCGAGCCAGGCTGAGCGGAGCTCGCATCCGCCTCGCGCGCTGCGTCGGCGTCGTGCCGCACGTCGGTAGCGCGTGACCTCGCGGCGCGGCTGCACTAGCCGTGGAGAGATTCGTTCAACTCGGTGATGGTGGAGGTCGACATGCGCAGCTTGGTGGCAGGTTCTCTGGTGGCTCTCTAGGTCGGTATGCTCGTCGGCGCCTGCGGCGACGACACGGCAGGCACCGGCGGGGGCGGCACGGGCGGTGACGCAACGACGACGAGCTCGTCGGGCGGCGGCGAGGGTGGCGGCACCGGCGGTTGCACCAACATCACGGTGCCGAGCTTCGACTTCCTCGGGCAGGACCCCTTCGGCTTGCCGTTCTACTTCGGTGGTGCGCCAGACCCCGCGCTCGGCGGCGCCGCCGACGACCTCATGGTGCTCCAGATCTGGAACCCGGAGCTCAGCGGTACGGTCGACCTCGGTAGCGCGATGAGCGCCTCCTACGAGACCTGCGAGGCCTGTGCGCTCGTGTTCGTCGACGCCGACGCAGAGGGCAACCCCACCAAGACCTTCTTCCAGACGGGCGGCACGCTCACGATCACCTCCATGGCGGGCGGCTACTACCTCAACGGCTCGCTCAGCAATGTGAACCTCATCGAGGGCGCCGAGGACGCGGAAGGGGCGCTCAGCCCGGTGGCGGGCGGCGCTTGCATCACGATCAACAGCCAGGCGATCGCCATCGACCCGCCGGTCGCGGGTTGGGAGTGCGACCCCGGCTACTACGAGGATGGCGAGTTCTGCGATTGCCGCTGCGGCGCGGTCGACCCCGACTGCAGCAACACCGCGCTCGAGGTCGACGGCTGCTACGAGGGTCAGACCTGCTCCACCGACGGGCTCGAGTGCGAAGGCGTGCCGACCGCCTGGACGTGTGAGCCCACCAAGTTCGGCACCGGCGACGGCTGCAACTGCCTCTGCGGCGAAGGCATCCTCGACCCGGACTGCGAGGCCGCGCCGACGCCCGCCGCCGGTTGCGACGCAGGTGAGACCTGCGGCTCGACTGGCGCATGCCTCCCTACGGGCTGGACCTGCCCTGACGTCTTCTACGAAGACGGCGCAGACTGCGACTGCGAGTGCGGCGCGGTCGACCCGGACTGCTCGATCGCCAACGCGCCGATCTACGGCTGTGAGGATGGTGAGGTCTGCAACGCCTCGGGCATGTGCGAGTGAGAACGGCCACGCGGGTGTAGCTCGAAGCCCGGGCTGCACCCGCCCACGCGCCGCCTCGGCAGCCATGTGTGTGGCGCCGCGCGGCGCGGTGCCGAGCGGCAGAAATGACCGAAGCCCCGGGGCAGCGTGCCTCGGGGCTTCGTTCGTTGGTGCACCGCCGGTCGCACCCGCAGTGCGGTCGGTGGGGCGCGTGCCCCACCTGGACTCAGGGGCTGCCCTTCTTGAGCTCGGTGAGCACGAGCTTCGCCACCGACTTGAGCGTGTCGAACACACCGACCCCAGTGCGCGCGCAGGCCTCGAACTCGGGCACCATCGTGGGGTTGAGCGCTTCGCGAAGCTCCTCGACCGTGGCGATGTCGGGCATGTCGCGCTTGTTGTACTGCATGACGAACGGGATCTTGTCGAGCGAGTAGCCCTGCTCGGCGAGGTTCGTGCGCAGGTTCTCGAGCGACTCCTGGTTCGCTTCCATGCGGGCGATTTGCGAGTCGGCCACGAAGACGACGCCGTCGACGCCCTTCAGGATGAGCTTGCGGCTCGCGTCGTAGAAGACCTGACCGGGCACGGTGTAGAGGTAGAAGCGCGTCTTGAAGCCGCGGATCTCACCGAGCGCGAGCGGGAGGAAGTCGAAGAAGAGCGTGCGATCCGTCTCGGTCGCGAGGCTGATCATCTTGCCCTTCGCGTCCGGGTTCGTGCGCTCGTAGATGTACTGCAGGTTCGTCGTCTTGCCGCAGAGACCAGGACCGTAATAGACGATCTTGCAGTTGATCTCGCGCGCCATCAGGTTGATGAAGCTCATCGGGCGCGCTCCTCAGTCGTTGAACAGATTGTCGATGTCGGCGTCGGTGATCTCGGCGAAGGGCGAGTCCGTGTTCGGGTCCTGCACCTTGCGGAGCAGCGCCTCGAAGATGTGGTTGAGCTCCTCGCTCGACTTCTTCACGCGCAAGCGCACGAGGCCCAGGCTCGACTTCGCGTCGAAGATGACGACGAGGATGACCCGGTTGCCGACGAGCGTGATGTAGACGTTCGCGCGCTCGCCCTCGTGGAACTGCGTGGCGAACTCGCTCTCCTTGAGCAGCTTCGCCATGCCGCCCGTCGCAGCGATGTTGCCGGCGGTGAGCGAGGCCAGGCTCGTGGTGTCGAGGCTGTCGACGTCGCCGCTCGCTGCGATGAGCTGGCCGTTCTTGTCGACGATGAACACGCTCTTCGCGTTCGCGCTCTTGACGAGGTGATCCACCACGGTCTGGATCTGGTTGAACTCCTCCTCGTACATCACCATCTGAGGATTGACCATCATGCCTCCGAGCGCGCTCGAGGTCGGTGCGTAGAGCACCAGCCAGGACCCAGCGAGCGTAGATTTCTTTCGTGGCGTCGCAGAGTGCCCGCGCCGCCCGATGCACCCTTCTATCCGATGCTGGGTCGCGACCGCAACGGCTCTCGTGGGGCCTCCGGGGGCTTCGCCGGCGCACGATGGGGCCCGCGAAGCGGCCCTCGTTCGCAGAAGCCGTGGGCCGAAGACGGCGCGGCCCCGGCCCGAGGGGCCAGGGGTGGGTCTCTACGCGTTGACCGCTCCTGGGGAGTCGGAGATACCCCTCGGGCCATGTCGTCGCGCCGCGCCTCGTTCTTCCTCTGCGCCACCCTCGCTCTGGTGGCGCTCTTCCTGGCGCCGGCGTCCTCGGCGGAGCCTTTCGTGCTCCACCCCGAGGTGCAGCGGGGGGCGCGCCTGCTCGAACGCGCGAAGGGGCCCGAGGTGCACGGGCTGCTCAGGCGCATGCTCGGGCTCTGGGACGTCGCCGATCCCGCGCAGATCGAAGCGGCCCTGCGGTCCTACGCCGAGGCGCCCGCGACCTCGCCTGCGCACAGGGTGTACGCCAAGGTGCTCCTCAGCGAGGTGCGCACGCGTCGAGGCGACGTGCAAGGCGCGTCGGCGCTCGTCGAGCCGCTCGGCTTCGTCGACCGCTGGATGTTCGTCGGGCCCTTCGACAACGAGAACCGCACGGGCCTGTCGATCGCTCGGCAGCCCGAGCAGGAGCTCGCGGAGCCGATCGTGCCCGGGCGCGCCTTCGACGGGAAGGAGCGCCCGGTGCGCTGGCGCAACCCGCCGGAGGTGCGCACCGGCATGCTGCTCGATCTCGGCGCTTACCTACGACCCCGCGAGTCGGTCTGCGGCTACGCCGTGAGCTTCGTGGAGCTGCCGAAGCAGACGGAGCTCGGGCTTCACCTGGGTGTCGACGGCGCCTTCAAGCTCTGGGTCGGCGCAGAGCTCGTCCTCGAAGACGCGGCCTACCGAGGCTTCGACGTCGACCGGGCGGGCGCGCTCGTCGCGCTCGGCGCGGGTGTGCACCGGATCACCGTGAAGCTCTGCAGCGACACGAGCTCGCCGAAGGTCGCGCTGCGCCTCAGCGACGCGAAGGGCGCGCCCCGCGAGGGGCTCGCGCTCGGCGCCGACCCCGCGTGGAGCGAGCGCGCGTCGGCGCGCCTCCGGAGCGAGAAGCCAGCCGCGAAGCAGGGCGCCGCGCAGCCGAAGAAACCTGCCCAGCTCGGCCCGGTCGCGGCCTTCGAGGCGCTCGTCGCTGCGCCGAAGCCGCGCGCTGCCGATCTCGAGGCCTACGCCCGCTACCTCGTCGCCACGCGCGGTAACCCCATCGGTGAGCACCGCGCGCGGGATCTCGCGGCGCGCGCCGCGGAGCTCGAGCCCACCGTGGAGCGCCTGCTGCTCGCCGCCGAGCTCGCCGAGGATCGGAACCGCGCGCGAGGCTGGCTCGATCGCGCGTGGCCTCTGGTCGCAGACACCCGCGAGCGCGTCGCGCTCACGCTCGCCGAGGCTCGGCACGCCCGCGGCGGCATCCACTGGCCCGACGCGGTGCCACACTACGACGCCGCGCTGAAGCTCGACCCGGACAACGTCGTCGCGGTGCTCGGTCGCGCGGATCTGCACGTGCAAGCGGGCCTGCCGCGCACGGCGCTCGCCATCCTCGAGGCCGCCGTGGCGCGCCAGCCGAGGTCGCTCGCGCTCTTGCGCGCTCAGGCCGTGCAGCTGCGCGCCGTGGGGCGCGACACCGAGGCCGACGAGGTGGAGGCGCGTTGGTACGCCTACCGCGCCGACGACTCGGCCTTCGCCGCCAAGCAGCTCAGCCGGGCGGTCGCCAGGCGCGACACGGCGCTCGCCGAGCGCTGGCTCGATCGGCTCACGCGCACCGAGCCCGACGTGGTGCACGCGCGCTCGGTCGCGGCCGAGACCTGGCGAGCGCTCGGGGAGCGCGTGCGGGCTCGCAGGGCGCTCGAGTCGGCGCTCGAGGTCGCGCCCGAGGACACCGCGACGCTGCGCGCGCTCGCGGACCTCGCGGGCGAGACGGGGCAGCGCGACGAGCAGCTACGGCACCTGCGGCGCATCCTCACGCTCTACCCTCAGTCGAAGGAGGTGCGCGCCTACGTGGAGTACCTCTCGCCGAGCAAGCCTCGCTTCGACGAGAGCCTCGCGTGGGATCGCGACCGCCTGCTGGAGCTCGCCAAACGCCCCGCGGGGCGCGAGAGCCGCCGTACGCTGCGCAACCTCGCGGTCACCACGGTGTACTCCAACGGCCTCGCGAGCCGCTTCCGACAGGTCGTCTTCCAGCCGCTGACCGAGGAGGCCGCCGCGTCGTCACGCCAGTTCGGCTTCGGCTACCAGGGCGACCGTCAAGAGGTCGAGCTGCGCCTCTCGCGCGTCTACCGCAAGGACGGAACCGTGGCCGAGGCGATCGAGAGCGGCGAAGCCGCTGCCAACGATCCGTCGATCGCGATGTACACCTCGGGCCGCAGCTTCTACGTGCAGTTCCCGCGGCTCTCACCGGGCGACGTCGTCGAGCTGCGCTACCGCATCGACGACGTCGGGCGCACCAACGAGGTGGCCGACTCCTTCGGCGAGATCGAGACGCTCCAGTCCGACGAGCCCATCGCGAGCAGCGAGTACGTGCTCCTGGTGCCCAAGGAGCGCGCGATCACGACCTTCGTGACGGGCCTCGAGGGCGTCGAGCAGGAGAAGCGCACCGAGGGCGAGCAAGTGCTCCATCGCTTCACCGCGAAGGACGTGCCCGCGCGCAGCGCGGAGCCGGCGATGCCTCCTTGGTCGGAGGTGCTCGGCCAGGTGCACGTATCGACCTTCGGCTCGTGGGAGGAGCTGGGGCGCTGGTACTGGGGGCTCGCGCGGGATCAGCTCGACGTCGACGACGAGGTGCGCAAGGCGGTGCAGCGCGCGACGCAGGGCCTGAGCAGCGACGCCGACAAGGTGCGCGCGGTCTACCGCCTCGCGACCGAGCTGCGCTACGTGGCGCTCGAGTTCGGCATCGAGGGCATCAAGCCGAGGCGATGCGCGCTCACGCTCGCGCGCGGCTGGGGCGACTGCAAGGACAAGGCGACCGTGATCGTCACCATGCTGCGTGAGCTCGGCATCGACGCGCAGCTCGTGCTGGTGCGCACGCAGCAGCGCGGCGACCTACCGAAGGGCGCGCCGCCGAGCATCGCGGCCTTCGATCACGCCATCGCCTACGTGCCCTCGCTCGATCTCTACCTCGACGGCACCGCCGAGGGCTCGGGCTCCACCGAGCTGCCCGCGATGGACCGAGGCGCGGTCGCGCTCGTCGTCGATCCGAAGGGCGCGCGCCTCGTGCGGCTCCCGGACCCCGGCCCCGAGGCCTCGCCGCACAAGCGTCGCATCGAGCTGTCGCTCGCAGCCGACGGCAGCGCGAGCTTCGGCTTCGAGACGACGGTGCAGGGCGTGAACGCCGCGACCTGGCGCAGGCGCTACGTAGGCGCGGGCACGCAGCGCGATCGCGCCACGCGTGATCTGGGCTCGTTCCTCGGCGTGGTGGAGCTCGGCAAGGAGCCGACGGCGCTCGTCGTGCGCGACGCGGAGGAGATCGAGCGCGCCTTCGGGCTCTCGGCGCGTGGCAGGTCGATGAGCTTCGCGCGCCGCGAGGGCGACATGTTGAGCGTGCCCGTCGCGACCTCGCTCGATCTCGCCTCCTCGCTCACTCCGCTCTCCACACGCACGCTCGACCTCGTGGTCGGTGGGCTCTCGAGCTCCGAGGAGGAGCGTGTGTTGCGCCTGCCTGCGGGGGCGAAGGTCGTGCGTCTGCCCGACCCGGTGCGCCTCGAGACGCCCTTCGGGCTCGTCTCGCTCGAGCTCGACTCCGCGCCCGGGCGAGTGACGGTGAAGAGCCGCCTCGCCCTGTCTCGCTCGCGCATCTCCCCGAAGGACTACGCCGCGTTCCAGGCCTTCTGTCGCAGAGCCGACGAGGCGCTCTCGCAGCGCCTCGTCGTGCAGGTCGCACCCTGACTCACGGCGTGCCGCGCCGCCCCGGCCGGGCGGCGCCCACAGCCTCCGCTGGGCGCCGGATCGCGCTTCAGTCGGCCGCGCCCGCGGCCCACTCCTGGAGCGTGCGCACCCTCGGCGCGCCGCCGCGCGCGGCCGCCTCGATCGCCTCGCCGAAGGCCACGGCGCCCGCCACGGTCGTGAACATCGCGACGTCGCTGAGCAGCGACTGCCGACGGATCGAGTAGCTGTCGCGGATCGCCTTCGCGCCTACGGTCGTGTTCACGACCATCACGACCTCGCCCCCGCGCACGAGATCCACGACGTGCGGCGAGCCCTGCCGCACCTTGTTCACGATCTGTGCCGTGACGCCCGCGCTCGCGAGGGCCTTCCCGGTGCCCTCGGTGGCGGCGATGCGGAAGCCGAGCGCCGCGAGGCGCGCAGCGAGCTTCGTCGCGGCGTCCTTGTCGGCGTCGCGCACGGTGATGAGCACCGTGCCCGAGCGCGGGATGCGCACGTTGGAGGCGAGCTGCGCCTTGCCGAAGGCCTCTGCGAGCGTCGGCGCGATGCCCATGACCTCGCCGGTGGAGCGCATCTCCGGGCCGAGCTGCGTGTCGACGCCGGGGAACTTCGTGAACGGAAAGACCGACTCCTTCACGGCGACGTGCTTGGGGCGAGGCGCGTCGCCCACGCCGAGCGCCTGGAGCGAGCTGCCGAGCATCACGCGAGCGGCGATCTTCGCGAGCGGCCGCCCGGTGGCCTTCGACACGAAGGGGACCGTGCGCGAGGCGCGCGGGTTCACCTCGATGATCGACACCTTGCCGTCGCGCACCGCGAACTGCACGTTCATCAGGCCCACGACGCCGAGCGCGAGCCCGAGCGCGCGCGTGGCCGACTCGATCTCGGCCACGACGCTCGGCGGCAAGGAGTGAGGCGGCAGCACGCTCGCCGAGTCGCCCGAATGCACGCCGGCCTCCTCGATGTGCTGCATCACGCCGCCGATGACGACCTTCTTCCCGTCGCCGACCGCGTCGACGTCGACCTCGATCGCGTCGGAGAGGAACTCGTCGATGAGGATCGTCTGCGTACCTGCCTCACGTGCGGCTTCGACGGCGAGGTGCACGTAGGCGCGCAGGTCCTCTTCGTCGTGGCAGATCATCATCGCGCGACCGCCGAGCACGTACGAAGGCCGCACGACCACGGGGTAGCCCACCGAGGCCGCGACCTCGAAGGCCTCCGCGACGCCTCGCGCGATCGCGCCGCGCGGGCGCGCGAGGCCGAGCTCGTTCAACAGCTCCTCGAACCGCGCGCGGTCCTCGGCCCTGTCGATCGCGTCGGCGCTCGTGCCGAGGATCGGCACGCCGGCGGCGGCGAGCCCACGCGCGAGCTTGAGCGGCGTCTGCCCGCCGTACTGCACGATGACGCCGAGCAGCTCGCCGCTCTGCTGCTCCTCGTCGACGATGCCGAGCACGTCTTCCAGGGTGAGCGGCTCGAAGTAGAGGCGGTCCGAGGTGTCGTAGTCGGTCGACACGGTCTCGGGGTTGCAGTTGACCATCACGGTCTCGACGCCCGCCTCGCGCAGCGCCATCGAAGCGTGCACGCAGCAGTAGTCGAACTCGATGCCCTGGCCGATGCGGTTCGGTCCGCCGCCGAGGATGATCACCTTCTTGCGATCGCTGGGCCGAGCCTCGCTCGAGCTCTCGTAGCTCGAGTAGAGGTAAGGCGTGTGCGCCGGGAACTCCGCGGCGCAGGTGTCGACACGCCCGTAGGTCGCGACGACGCCGAGGCGCTTGCGCGCCGCGCGCACCTCGTCGGCCGTGATCGGCGCGGCGCCGCGGCTGGCGAGCTGCGCGATGCGGCTGTCGGAGAAGCCCATGCGCTTGATCGCGCGCAGCTTCGTCGGCTCTGCGAGCACCGAGGCGTCGACGTCGCGCTCCGCCTCGACGATGCGCGCGATGCGATCGACGAACCAGGGATCGATCGCCGTCGCGGCGACGACCTCGTCGCGCGTCGCGCCCGCGCGCAGCGCGTCGCCCACGTAGAAGAGGCGGTCGGCCGTCGGCACGCTCGAGAGCTGGAGCAGCGTCGCCTTCAGCGCCTCGCCCTCGAGCGTCTGCCCGGAGGGCGGCCTCGGCATCGCGGGCGGATCCATCACCAGATCGCGCCCGAGGTTCGGGTCGCTCTGGAGCGCGGCGTAGTCGACGAGCCCGAGCAGCGAGCACAGGCCGTCGCGGCCCGTCTCGAGCGAGCGTGCCGCCTTCTGCAGCGCTTCGATGAAGCTGCGGCCGATCGCCATCGCCTCGCCGACGCTCTTCATCTGCGTGCCGAGGCGCTGATCCGAGCCGGGAAACTTCTCGAAGGCGAAGCGCGGCCACTTCACGACGACGTAGTCGATCGTCGGCTCGAAGGCCGCGCTCGTGCCGGTGATGTCGTTCCTGAGCTCGTCGAGGCGGTAGCCCACGGCGAGCTTCGCGGCGATCTTCGCGATGGGGTAGCCCGTGGCCTTCGAGGCGAGCGCGCTCGAGCGCGAGACGCGCGGGTTCATCTCGATGACGATCACCCGCCCGTCGCGCGGGTTCACCGCGAACTGCACGTTGGAGCCGCCCGTCTCGACGCCGATCTCGGTCATCACGGCGCGTGCCGCGTCGCGCAGACGCTGGTACTCGCGATCGGTGAGTGTCATGGCGGGCGCGACCGTGATCGAGTCGCCCGTGTGCACGCCCATCGGGTCGAGGTTCTCGATCGTGCAGACGACGATGAAATTGTCGGCTCCGTCGCGGATGACCTCGAGCTCGAACTCCTTCCAGCCGAGGATGCTCTCCTCGATGAGCACCTCGCCGACCTTCGACTGATCGAGCGCCCAGGCGACCTTCTCCTCGAGCTCGGCGCGGTCCATCGCGATGCCTCCGCCCGTGCCGCCGAGCGTGAAGCTCGGCCGCAAGATCGCCGGGTAGCCCGTGGGGTGGCCGCCCGTCTCCGCGTTCCCTCGTTCGACGATCTCGCGCGCCTCCTCGAAGCTCCGCGCGTAGCCGCTGCGCGCCGACGCGAGGCCGATCTTGGTCATGGCCTCCTTGAAGAGCTTGCGGTCCTCCGCCTTCGCGATGGCCTCGGGGCTCGCACCGATGAGCTCGATGCCGAGGCGCGCGAGCGTACCGTCGTGGTGGAGCGCGAGCGCGAGGTTCAGCGCCGTCTGCCCGCCGAGCGTGGGAAGCACCGCGCAGGGGCGCTCGCGCTCGAGCACCGCGGTGAGGGTGGCCGGCTCGAGCGGCTCGACGTAGGTGCGGGCCGCGAGCTCCGGGTCGGTCATGATCGTGGCCGGGTTGGAGTTGACCAACACGACCTCGTAGCCTTCCTCGCGGAGCGCCTTCGCGCCCTGCGTCCCCGAGTAGTCGAACTCGCAGGCCTGGCCGATCACGATCGGACCCGAACCGATGATCAGGATCTTCTTCAGGTCGTCTCTACGCGGCATCTCGGCGCGGGGCCTACCACCGCGCAGGCTCCGGATCGACTGCGAGCTGATCGCTGGCGAAGCTTGACAGCCACGGCGCAGCCGACCATAACGCGTCCCCCCACGCATCCCCGAGGCTCGTCGCATCCCTCTCTTCGCTCCCTCGAGCGAGGCCCCAGGAGGCGGCGCAAACAGTCGCTCCGATGGTCGGAGCAGCGGCCTTGTCGGGGAGCGACGGTTCTACGGAGCCAGCCATGCCGAAGATGAAGACGAACCGCGCGGCTGCGAAGCGCTTCCGGATCTCGGGATCCGGGAAGGTGCGCCGCAGCAAGGGCGGCCTCAACCACTGCATGCAGGAAAAGAGCAAGAAGCGCTGCCGGCGCCTGCGCAAGAACGACATGGTCGACAAGTCGTTCGAGAAGCGCATCAAGCTCATGCTGCCTTACGGCTGATTTCCTGCGGCTCCAAGAAGAGGTCTCCCCATGCCCCGCGCAAAACGTGGATTCAAGGCGCGCCGTAGGCGCAACCGAGTGCTCAACCAGACCGAGGGCTACTTCCTCGGCAGAAAGAACCGCTTCCGCCAGGCGGTCGAGGTTCTTCGTCACGCCTGGGAGTACGGCTACATCAGCCGCAAGCTCAAGAAGCGTGACTTCCGCCGCCTGTGGATCGTCCGCATCAACGCGGCCGCCCGCACCGCCGGCACCACCTACTCGCGCCTCGTCGGCGGCCTGAAGAAGGCCAACATCGCGATCGATCGCAAGATCCTGAGCGACATGGCCGTGCGTGATCCGGCTGGCTTCCAGGCGATCCTCGCCGCCGCCGGCCTCGCGAAGGCCTGATCGACCCGACACGGCTCCCGAGAGAGACGGCCACCGCCATGAGCGACTCCACGAGCTCGAACGACGCGGTGGCCGAGATCGAACGAGGCCTCGCGGCGCTGGGAACGCGCTACGCCGAGGCCTTCGCTCGTTGTGCCTCGGAGCAGGAGCTGCGCGCAGCCCAGGCGCAGGTGCTCGGCAAGAAGGGCGAGCTCACCGCCGTGCTCGCGCGCCTGCGCGACGTGCCGGCGGCCGAGCGGCCGCGCATCGGCGCGGAGGTCAACGCCTTCAAGTCCGCCGTGGAGACCGCCTTCGCGGAGCGCCTCGGGGCGATCGAGCGCGCGAAGCTCGAGGCCGAGCTCGGTGGCCGCCCGCACGATCTCACGCTGCCCGGGCGCCTGCCGTTCCAGCGGCGAGGTCACCCGCACCCGGTGCTCGCCGTACGCGACGACCTGCTCGCGATCTTCCGCGATCTCGGCTTCGAGATCGCCGACGGCCCCGAGATCGAGCTCGAAGCGAACAACTTCACGAAGCTCGCCTTCCCGCCCGATCACCCTGCGACCGACATGCAGGACAGCTTCTGGTTCGGGCCGGGCGTGCTCTTGCGTACGCACACCAGCAACGTCCAGGTGCGCGAGATGAGTGCGCTCGCCGAGCGCGCGAAGGCGGCCGGCGGCAAGGTCCCGCCGCTCGCGGTGGTGAGCGCCGGCGCGGTCTACCGCCGCGACGACGACGTCACGCACTCGCCGATGTTCCACCAGATCGAGGGCTTCCTCGTCGACGAGCGCGTGAGCCTCGCCGAGCTGCGTGGCGTGCTCGCGGCCTTCGCGGAGCGCCTCTACGGGCCCGGCACGCCGGTGCGCCTGCGACCGAGCTACTTCCCCTTCGTGGAGCCCGGCGCCGAGGTCGACATCGGCTGCGTGTTCTGCCGGGCCGACGATGGCTCGCGCGCGAGCTGCCGCGTCTGCAAGTCGACCGGATGGCTCGAGATCGCCGGCTGCGGGATGATCCACCCGGAGGTCTTCCGCCACACGGGCCTCGACCCCGAGAAGGTGACCGGCTTCGCCTTCGGCATGGGCATCGAGCGCATCGCGATGCTGCGCTACGGGATCCCGAACATCCGACTCTTGTTCGAGAACGACCCCAGGTTCTTGGAGCAGTTCTAGCCCCGGTGGTAGTGAGCGCCGCGCCTCGCGCGGCTGCACACCCGGTGAGGCGACTCCACCAGCCCGTCGCCACGGCCTCGCCGACGGGTGAAATCCCTGCGCGGTCGCGCCGCCGGGCATGATCGAGCTGTCTCGCCCGGAGCTTCCGGCGGAGCGACGCGGGGGGCTGGGCGCGCCCTGAGAGAGGGCTCAGCCCATCGGAGCGCTTCCATGCAACCCGGCCCGGCCGCTCGGGACCTTGACCCGGCCGGCTCCGAGCCCCATCCCAAGACGGAGACGCTCTCGGAGGCCAACCCGGAAGGGTTACCCGACGGCAGCCTTCTTGCAACTCGTTTTTCGAGGAGCATCCGCCGGGGGCCCAAGAGCTCCCGGCCCCGCCACCCTCGTACCGAGCGGCACATCGCGGCGGTCGAGCGATCCAAGCAAGCAAAAATACTCTGCTTGCGCGTCGAAGCCCGGAATCGACGAGACCCTTCCTCGGTTCTCCCCGTCACAAGCATGCACCCGGAAACGTAGTCGACCGGGTTGCGAATCTGAAAGCCCGCATCCCTCCTCTGAAAGACGCCCCTCCTTCCAAGAGTCTCAGGCCCAGCATGGCAAGCAAGGCAGCCCCCGAAACCCGCTCCAAGCTCCGCGAGCCCGCGGCCGCTGGCCGTGCAGCTTCGTCGGCGCGGAGCGGCGCCCGCGCCGCCGCCCAGGGTCGGGCCGCCTCTTCGACGCGCCCTTCGTCGAAGCGAACCGCTCCCAGCTCGTCTTACCGATCGACCTCGGCTCGGGCGCGAAGCTCCTCTGCACGCCCCCCCGACGAACGGTCGCACCCCAGCAAGCTCGCTTCGATACCCGTCTCTTCCGTCACCGTAGAGGTTGCCATGCCGACGCCCGCCAAGACCCGATCCACGCCCCAGGCCTCCGCCCACCGCACGAGCGGTGCGCGCACCGCAGCACGCAGCGCGAGCGCGGCGCCGGCCGACCCGGCGCTCGGTAGCGCTCGCGTCGAGGGCGCGACGGCGCTCGCCGCGGTCGCTCCTGCTGCGAACGACCTGCGCATGGATCCGTCCGCCCTGCTCGAGGACGACTCGGCGGTGCAGACCTCCGTCCGCGCGGCCTCGGCGCCCGTGAGCGACGCCTCCCCCGCGGCAGACGACGTGGACGAGGTCGAGGTGGAGATCGACCTGGTCGAGGAGGTCGCCCCCACGCCGGCACGCGCGCGTGACATCGAGGAGGGCGGCGGCGACACGATGCTCGCCCGGTACTTCCGGGAGATGAGCGCGCACCCGGTGATGGACCACGCCGAGGAGATCGCCACCGCACGCGCGGTGGAGGCGAGCGAGGTGGAGCACTGGGTCGCGCTCCTGTCGCACTTGCCGGCGGCCGAGCACGTGCTCGATGCGCTCGCGGTCGACGTCGCGAGGGCCGGTGAAGAAGAGGTGCAGGCGCCTCAGCTCCCGGTGCTTCAGGGGCTCGCGCAGCTCGCCAAGCGGCAGAAGGGCAAGCTCAACGCCGAGCAGGAGAAGCAGTGGACCGCGCTCGCGACCGAGCTCGCGCTGGCGGTCCGACTGCCGGACTCGGATCGCGTGTGGATGGCGCGCGCCAGCCAGATCGCACACGACCTGGTCGAGGAGCCCGACTTCGACCGCGACGGCTTCGATCTCGACGTCGACGCGCTGCCGAGGCTCGACCTCACGGCCGCCTACAAGCGCTACCTCGAGCGCGTGCGCACCACGCATGCGCACCAGCTCGCGGTGAAGAACCGCTTCGTGAAGGCGAACCTGCGGCTCGTGGTGTCCATCGCCCGGCGCTACAACCGAGGCCGCCTCCCGCTCATCGACCTCATCCAGGAGGGCAACATCGGCCTGATGAAGGCGGTCGAGCGCTTCGATCACCGTCGCGGCTACCGCTTCTCCACCTACGCCTCGTGGTGGATCCGTCACGCGATCAGCCGCGCCCTGGCCGACAAGGGCCGAGCCGTGCGCATCCCGGTGCACATGCTCGACACCTACAACCGCGTCGCGCGCGCCACGCAGGCGATCATCGCGCGCACCGGCAAGGAGCCCACGCTGCAGGAGCTCGAGAAGGAGACCGGCGTCCCCATCGAGAAGCTCGACAAGGTGAAGGACTTCTACGCGGAGACGCCGTTCTCGCTCGATCGCCCGGTGGGCGACGAAGACGGGCGCAAGTTCATCGACTTCCTGCAGGAGGAGGATGCGCTGAGCCCCTTCGATCACCTCGCCAACAGCAACTGGCGCGACGAGGTGCGCCGCCTGCTGACGACGCTCTCGCCGATCGAGAGCAGGATCATTCGCTGGCGCTTCGGCCTCGACGACGAAGACGAGCTCACGCTGAAGGAGATCGGCGACAAGTACAACCTGTCGCGCGAGCGCATCCGCCAGCTGCAGGAGCAGGCCCTCGGCAAGATCCGCAGGCAGCTGCGCGATCAGTTCTGAGCCGGCTCCGCGCGCGCGCCTCGATCGGGCGCGCCCCGCCGATGTACACGCCTCGTACGAGATCTCGTGCGGGGCGTGTGCGCTTCAGCGCGCCGACGCCGCATCCGCGAGCGCCGAGGCGGCGCGATCGATCGCCTGACGCGCCTCGCCGGTCTTGCCGCGCGCGCCGTCGACCAGGAAGGAGAATGCCAAGCGGGGTCGTCCATCGGAGCCGAGTACGTAGCCACTGAGCGCGATGCTCGCAGCCAGCGTGCCGGTCTTCGCGCGGAGCGTGCGACGCTCGCGCAGCTTCGTCATGCGGCTCCGCAGGGTGCCGTCGCTGCCCGCGACCGCGAGGTGGGCCACGTACTCGTGCGCCAGGCGTGGGTCGGCCGCCGCGCTCGCGAGCAAGCTCACGAGCCCGCGCGCGCTCGCGCGGTTGGCGTCGAAGAGGCCGGAGCCGTTGACCACGCGCGTGCCGGCCGGGAATGCGCCGCGCTCGCGCAGCTCGGCCTCCACGACGGTGGCCCCCGCGCTCGGTGAGCGCGTCGACGCGCTCGAGAGCGCGCCGAGCGACGCGAAGAGCATCTCCGCCGTGAAGTTGTCGCTGTCCTTGCCGAGCGCCGAGACGATGCTCGCGAGCGGACGCGAGCGGTGCAGGGCGAGCGCGTTCGACGCGCCCGAGCCACCGAGCTCGACGGGGCCCTCCACCTCGATGCCTCGCTCCTTCAGCGCTGCGGCGAGCCCGAAGCCGGCGAGCCGACCGGGGTCGTCGACCCGCCGGACCACGGGTACCGGGCGTGTGCCCTCGGGCACCGAGCCCGAGAGCCGCGCCACGAGCCGGTCGCCGCTCGTCACGAGCTCGAGCTGGATGCGCTCGCTCGAGTCCTTCGCTCCGGTGACGACCCGCCCCTCGAAGTCGACGAAGCCGGGCGGCTCCACGGAAGCGACGGCGGCCTCTCCACGCGTCGTGGGGCGCAGCCACAGCGTGACCGTGTTGCGCTCGAGGGAGGTGGCGGCGATCGGTGCGCGGAAGCTCGCCCACTCGTCGGGCTGCTGATCGAAGGCCGGGGGCACGTGGCCGCCGGAAAAATGGCCTTGATCGACCACGACCCTGCCGACGCGCTTCACGCCACGGGTGTGGAGCTGGCGTGCGAGCCCCACGAGCGCGGCCATGTCGAGCTCGGGGTCGCCGCGGCCCCGCAGCACGAGCGTCGCGACCGCGCCTCCCTCGACGTCGCCGTACAGCCCGGTGACGAAGCGGTGCTCCGGGCCGAGCTTCGAGAGCGCGGTGAGGGCGGTGGCGAGCTTGGCGTTCGACGCGGGGTTCATCGGCTGCTCGTCGTCGAAGGCCGCCAGGCTGCGTCGACCGGGCAGCGACCACACGGCGACGGCGCCGGTCGCGCCGAGCTCGGCGATCGAGCCATGGAAGCGCTTCGCGGCGCGCTGGACCGCGTCCTCGTCCACCGAGCTCTGCGCGGGAGGTGCGAGCTCGGCGGCTCGGCCGCTCCCGGGCGCCGGCGCGTCCGCCTCGGCGGGCGCGGGCCACACGAGCCACGCGAGCGCTCCGAGCGCCAGCGCACCCACGCCGACGAGCCTCCGAGGCCGCGCCTCGTGCGAGGCGGTCCGAGCTCCTCGTTGCATCGCCATGAGGGCCGCATAGCACGAGCGCATCGTCCGCTCGGACTTCGCTGCTCCGAGCGCATCGAGGCGGGGGCGCCGGACGCCGGGGCGCCGAGCGGCTCTCTGTTCAACGGCGCGTGGGTCCGGTGTAAGGTCCGCCGAGTCGCCTGGGTCCTGCGCGCACGCGTGTGCGCCCACCGACCCAGCCCCACCGACCTCGCCGCGACTCGACGGGCCGGACACCAGGAGATTCGTCGTGAGCCATCCACACCAGCGCAGCTCGGACTTCATGCCGCCGTTCTCCGCCGCCGCTCGGCCCTCGACGCCGGTGCTCACCGCGCTCGTCGCGCTGCTGGCCGCTGCCTGCGGCGCGCCCACGCAGGTCGGCGACAAGGACTACTTCACCCCGGGTGACACCGCCGGCCCGACCGACGGAACCGGCGAGACCTGGGGCGCCAGCCCCGCGCCGAAGAAGCGCGCCCCTTCGGGAGACTCGGACACCAAGGCGATCGACCCCAACGATCCGCTCGCCAAGCTCGACGACGACCAGCGCGATCAGATCAAGGTCGCGCTCCGACGCGGAGGCGAGAAGGCTGCGCAGTGCAACGCCGTGACCGGCGCGAACGTCACTGGCGAAGGCGAGGTCCAGGTCGTCTTCGACGGGAAGCTCGGTCGCTGCACCGACGCGACGATGGGCAGCCCCTTCGCCGGTACGCCGGTCGAGGCCTGCGTGAAGCGCGCCTTCGTGGGTGAGATCGTCCTTCCCTTCGAGGGTCAGCTCACCGTGCCGACCACGGTGAAGGTGCTGCCGGGCAAGGCGAAGCCTTGAGTCGAGCGCTGATGCGGCGCGCTGGCGCTTCGTTCCTCTGCGGTGCCGCGCTCCTGCAAGGCGGCGCGGCGCTCGCCCAGGACGGTGCGCGACCCGGCCCGGTGGCGGAGTCGTCTGCTGCGCCCGGCGTCGTCGTGACCGGCGAGGCGTCGCCCGGCGGCGACACGCTGCGCTACCCGCCGTCGACGGTGCGGTTGCCGTTGATCCTCGGCGGGCTCGCGTTCACCGCCGCGAGCTACGGCGGCGCCGCGGCGATGGGGGCGGCCTTCGGTGACGCGGAGGTCCCCGGGGCGGACAGCCTCTACATCCCCTTGGTCGGGCCCTTCGTCGCGCTCGGCCGCATCGGTTGCTCGCCCAACGAGCCCGACTCTTGCGGCGAGCTCAACGCGCTCCGCGGCTTCCTCTACATCCTCGACGGTCTCGCGCAGGTGGGTGGCTTGGGCATCGCGGCCGAAGGCATCTTCGCGACGACCGAAGCTGCGCCTCGCGCCGGTGGCGTGGGCCTCGAGCTGCGTCCGGTGCCCATCGTCACGGGCGAGGTGCGCGGCGTCGGCCTCGTCGGCCGCTTCTGAGCCCGTAGGCCGTCTCTGAGCTCGTCGCGGAGCGTGTGTCGGCTTCAGCCGCGGCCGCTCGCTCGCTGAACGGCGAGGCCGCGCAGGCTGCCCATGCCTCGGATCGAGGCCTCGACGCGCTGGTGCAGTCCGAGCTCGAGGCCGAGCAGCTCGGTGCTGCCTCGCGGCCAAGGACCCAGCGCGACCAGATCGCCCGCGTCGAGGTGCACGAGCTCGCTCGCGTCGGCGATCGCCTGCTCGACCGAAGTGCCGAGCTCGGTGAAGGCCCCGAGCTCCTGGCCTCGACCCTCGACCCCGATCGAGCCCAGGAGCTCGCGCAGACGACCGAGCTCGGCGCCCGCCAGGAGCCGAGGCCCCACCTGCGCACTCCAGCCGCGCGAGCTGCCGAGCCCGGTCGCGCTCATCGAGGCCTCGAGATCGAGTCCCACCCAGACGAGCACCACGGTCAGCCCCAGCACGGCCTGCTTGGCCTCTCGAGCCGATGCCGCGCGCAGCTCGTCGCCGATCAGTGCGCCGAGCCACAGCTCCGCCGCCGGTCGCGCTTCCGAGGCGGGCAGGTCGACGAAGGCCGCCTGACCCTCGAGCGCCCGCGCGTGGCCGAGCCGCACGAGCGGTGAGCCGTTCGGGAGCCTCGCGCGCAGGTCGACCTGGACGAAGGCGGCGCGCTCGGTGTCGCAGGGCGCGAGCTCCACGAGCTCCGACTCGGCGAGGCGCGCGCGCGAAGGGCGGTCGCCGCGCACCAGCCTCGCGTCGAGCTCGGCGAGGCCCGCGCAGGCCATCGCGACGACGCGTGTCCCGAAGTCGCTCGGCTCGCCGATCACCGGCACACCACGCCCGAAGCAAGCCTCCAGCGTCGCGACGTCGTAGAGCGCGCCGTCGCGCTCCAGCGCGACCCGCGGGCGCACCGAAAGGCTCGATCGTACGCGTGCGACCCTCATCGACGGCTCCGCGCGGCGCGCACCGGGCCGCTCGACGAGCGGCTCGCGACGACTGCGACCGGGATCGGGAAACCTAGCACCGATCGAGCGCGAGCGCGCGCGCTTCGAGCGTGTTGACAGAGCGACTTCACCCTCCTAGTTCCGAGGCGGCCCACCACGAGCTCGCCCCCGAGCGAGCGGAGCTTGCGTGCGATTCGCTCGTGCGTCAGGCCTCTCGGGTCGCCCTCCCCAGCCCGCACGGAGCCCGCCATGGCCAAGCGCACGAAATACGTCTTCGTCACCGGTGGAGTCGTCTCCTCGATCGGCAAGGGGCTCGCCGCGTCGTCCCTGGGCGCGCTGCTCGAGGCGCGCGGCCTCAAGGTCACGCACGTCAAGCTCGACCCGTACATCAACGTCGACCCCGGCACGATGTCGCCCTACCAGCACGGCGAGGTCTTCGTGACCGACGACGGCGCCGAGACCGACCTCGACCTCGGGCACTACGAGCGCTTCACGAAGGCGCGCATGACGCGCCAGAACAACTTCACGACGGGCCGCATCTACGAGTCGGTCATCGAGAAGGAGCGCCGCGGCGAGTACCTGGGCGCCACCGTGCAGGTCATCCCGCACGTCACCGACGAGATCAAGGCGCGCGTGCGCGCGGCCTGCGAGGGGGTCGACGTCGCGATCGTCGAGATCGGCGGTACGGTCGGCGACATCGAGTCCTTGCCCTTCCTCGAGGCGATCCGCCAGCTCAAGATCGAGGCAGGCGCGCAGAACGCGGTCAGCGTGCACGTCACGCTCGTGCCCTTCATCGCCACGGCCGGCGAGCTGAAGACCAAGCCCACCCAGCACTCGGTCAAGGAGATGCGAGAGATCGGCATCCAGCCCGATCTCTTGCTCTGCCGCTGCGACCGCGCGCTCTCGCGCGGCATGAAGGAGAAGATCGCGCTCTTCTCGAACGTCGCGGTCGACTGCGTGATCTCGGCGGTCGACGTGCAGTGCATCTACGAGCTGCCGCTCGCCCTGCACGCCGAGGGCGTCGACGAGAAGCTCACCGAGCTGCTCAACATCTGGTGCCGCCAGCCCGATCTCGGGCCGTGGCACCGCACCGTCGAGCGCTTCACCAAGCCGCAGAAGGGCGCCGTGAAGATCGGCATCGTCGGCAAGTACGTCCACCTGAAGGACTCGTACAAGTCGCTGCACGAGGCGCTCGTGCACGGCGGCCTCGAGAACGACGTGAAGGTCGACCTCGAGTACATCGACTCGGAGAGCCTCATCGGCACGAACGCCGCGAGCGCGCTCTCGCACCTCGACGCGGTGCTCGTGCCCGGCGGCTTCGGCGACCGCGGCACCGAGGGCAAGATCGAGGCAGTCCGCTTCGCGCGGGAAGGCGGCGTGCCCTTCTTCGGCATCTGTCTCGGCATGCAGCTCGCGGTGGTCGAGTTCGCGCGCAACGTGTGTGGTCTGCACGGCGCCAACTCCGCCGAGTTCGCGCCCGACGCGCCGCACACGGTGATCGAGCTCATGCCCGATCAGCGCGGCGTGCTCGAGAAGGGCGGCACGATGCGCCTCGGCGCCTACCCCTGCGTGCTCGAGCCCGGCACGCGCGCGGCTCAGGCCTACGGGGCCACGCAGATCAGCGAGCGTCACCGCCACCGCTTCGAGGTGTCGAACCGCTACCGCCCCCAGCTCACCGAGAAGGGCCTCGTGCTGAGCGGCCTCTCGCCGGACAAGCGCCTCGTCGAGATGGTGGAGCTCACCGAGCACCCCTACTTCGTCGCGTGTCAGTTCCACCCCGAGTTCAAGAGCCGCCCGATGACGCCGCACCCGCTCTTCACGCGCTTCGTGAGCGCGGCGATCGAGCGTCGCGATCGCAAGTCGAGCGACGCCGTGGCGGGCGAGCGCGGCACCGAGCGCGTCTCGGCCTCCTCGGTGAACTGAGCTCCGCGCTCGGTACGGGCTGCGCGCCGAGGCGAGCTCGGCGCTCGGTACGGGCTGCGCGCCGAGGCGAGCTCGGCGCTCGGTACGGATTGCGAGCCGAGCTCAGCGCGTGGTGCTGGCCGCGCGCTGGGGGCTCGTGAGGATCCGCACGCGCGGCCCCATGCGGACCTCGATGCGCGAGGCGCGCAGGAGATCGCCGTCGAGCACGTAGCTGGGGCGCTCGAGCTCCAGCGCGAAGCGCTCGACGAGGCGGTCGACGTGCCCCGCGCCGCCGATGCTGCGGCCGGCGAGCACGCGAGGCGCGCGTGGTCCGAGCTCGTGCGGGGGCAGCGAGCTCACGACGAGGTGGATGCGCTCGCGCTGCGCCTCCGCGAGGTAGCAGACCTTCATGCCGAGCCCCAGGTCGCGTACGACCGAAGCGCAGAGGAGGGAGAGCCGAGCCGTGCGCGTGGGCTCGCCGTCGATCTCCAGCGCGCAGCCCACGGGATCGAGGATGCGCTTCGCGAAAGGGCCGCCCACGAAGGACTCCGCGAAGACCCGCGCGACGATGCGCCCGGCGAGCGGGACGCCGGTCGCGCCGCGCTCCTCGTAGGCCTCGAAGAAGCTCGACACGAGGCCGGCGCCCACGATGTAGCCGACGCGCGTGGCCCAGCCGCCCGCTTCGAGCGCGCGAACCTCGAGCGTGGGGCGCTCCACGTCCGGCTGCGCGCGCGGGTCGCGGAGCCAGCGCTCGAGCTGCTGCTCGGCCGAGCCACGATCGCCGAAGGCGCGCGCCACGGTGCCCACGGTGCCGGTGGGCAAGAGGCCGATGCGCGGGAGCGGGCGCCCCCCGTAGGCGCGGGTGAGCGCCGTCGTGCCGGCCATGAAGCTCCCGTCGCCGCCCGCGAGCACCACGAGCTCTGGAGCGCTCTTCGCGACCTCGGCGGCGATGGCATCGAGCTCGCCGAGGTCTGCGCTCGTGTGCAGCTCGGCGCGTCCGCGGGCGAGCTCGGCGAGTCGAGCCAGCCGGCCGGGGGTCGCACGCAGGCCGCGCGCTCGGCGGTTGGCGATGAGGTGGACCCGCATGAGCGCGAGCGAGTTTGCTTCGCCGGGCAGCCGAAGTGCAATACTTGTCGCCCTGCCATGCCGCTCACGCCCTCCTCGTCGCCGCTCCGCGGCGCGCTCGCTCGCACGCTGCTCGGCTTCGCGCTCGCGATCGCGGCCTCGGGCTGCGCGACCTCGCCGCTCGTGAGGCTCGCCGAGGAGCGGCGACACGACGAGCTCTCCAAGGCCATCGATCGCGAGCACACGCGCGGCGCGCTCGACGACGACGAGACGCGCGACGTCGCGGAGGCCGTCGCGCGCGCGGAGATCACCGCTGCGAAGGGCAGCGAAGGCGCGACGCGGCTCGCCGGGCTCGTGGCCTGCGCGCGCGCGCTGCGCTCGTCGCTCGAGGATCGCCTCGAGCTCGGCGACGAGCCTGCCGCGGCCGCCGGGCAGGTGCTGCTCTCGGCGGGCCTCGTCGACGCCGACGAGTACGCCGAGCTCGCGACGCGGGCCGAGCAGTCTCCGGCGATGCGCGCGCTCGGAGCGCGCTCGCTGGTCTTGCCCGAGCACGACGCGCTCCGGCGCGCCCTCTACGTCGATCTCGAGGAGGGCGTACGCCTCGGCGCGCTGCGCGCGGCGTCGACCCGCCCGGTCGAGGCCGACCTCCACGCGCTGGTCGACGCGCTCCGGCGCGACCCGAGCCCGGCCGCACGCAGCGCTGCGGCGCGAGCGCTCGGCGCGCTCGGCGGCGAGCCTTCGGTCGTCGCGCTCGAAGACGCCTGGCATCGCGCCGACGGTCGCCTGAGAGAGGTGATCGCGGCTGCGTGGGCGATGCCGCCGAGCGCCGACGCGGGGGGGCGCGAGCGCCTGCTGCGCGTGGTCGAGCAAGGCGGGGATGGCGCGGTCGCGGCGGCACTGCTCCTGGCGCGTGTGCCCGAGAGCGCGCCTCGGGGCGCCGAGCTGCGCTCCATCGGCATGGGCGCGCTCGTGCGCGCCGCGAAGAGCGGGACACGCGCGGAGCGAGCGGTGGCGCTCGTTCTGGCGCCGAGCTCGCCGGAGCTCCTCGAGCTGCTGCGCGAGGCGCGCAAGGACGCCGATCCGTCCATCGTGGTCGTCGCGCAGGGCAGGCTCGGTCGCGAGGGCGACGCCGCCGAGCAGAAGGCGGCGCGCGACGCGCTGCTCGAGCTCGGCAAGAGCGACGACGCCGAGGCCGATCGCGCGCTCGTCGAGCTCGCCGGTCTGGGTGATGCGCGCGCGCTCGAGCCGCTCGTGAAGGCGCTCGGTCGCGAGCGCGCCTACGCCCGCACCTACGCTGCGCGTGGCCTCCTGGCGCTCGGTGCGCTCACGCGCGCCGCGCGTCTGCTCGGCGATCGTGAGCCCGAGGTCAGGCTCGACGTCGCCTGCGCGACGCTCGCACGCGATTGAGCTCCCGGCCCCCGAAGCCGAGGTGCCCTCAGAAGCGCGAGGTGAGCTCGAGCCTCGCGCCCTCGAACGGCGGAAACTGCCTGCACACGCCGGACACGCAGCGGATCGCGCCGCGGCGCTGCCCGACGAAGACGTTCACCGTGTCGAGGAGCTGCTCGAGCACGGTGTCGCGCGCGGCCGATTTGTACTGGAAGCCGCCGCTGAAATAGAAGCACTCCTCCACGCCCGCGTCGGGTGTGCAGCCCAGCCGGCCGAGGTACTCGACGCCCATGATGAAGGCGTAGTGCGGCGCCCATCGCAGCGCCGTGTAGTTCTCGCCCTCGGCCCAGGAGTCGCGGCTGAAGAGGGGCTCGTAGCGGTAGCGGTGGAAGCCCTGCGCCTGGAGCGTGAAGTCGCCGCCGAGGTGCTTGGCCATGTCGTAGCGGAGGTAGCCCTCGCGGTAGAAGGCCGTGCTCGGACCGCCCAGGTTCACGCCGGTCACGGGCTCGGCGTGCTCGGTGTTGCGCAGGCCGATCCACGCCTTCACGTAGCTGCGCCCGCGCTCGAAGCTCATGTCGGTGCCCGCGCCGGTGTCCCAGGTGTTGGTGCGATCGGCGGGGTTGTCGTCGAGGCAGTCGGCGTTGAGCGCGTTCACCTCGGAGAGGCTCGTGTAGCGACCGACCCAGCCGTAGACGCGCTTCTCCGGCGCGCCCTCGAAGTCGGCCTTCACGCGCCCGCCCGTGATGCAGATGTTCGGCTGCCCGATGGGCTGCGTGTAGATCGGCTCGACGACCGGCACCTGGTTGTAGTTCACCGCGTCGAACTCGGGCGCGGCGTAGGTGGAGTCGGCTGCGCCGTTGGAGTTCACGTTCGCCGAGAGCGGGAAGAACGAGCGGTAGTGCTTGCCCTCGAAGTTCACGGCGAGCGGGCCTCCTCGTACCGTGGCGCTGCCGTAGATCGCGTAGCCGGTGAGGTCGCGCGAGCGCGAGAAGCCGGCGTCTTCGATCGCGGAGGGGCGGCCGTCGGTGAGGTGCTGCATCGCGACCTCGACGTAGGCGTCGCCGTGCTCGGCGATGTCGGGCACGTTGAGGGTACCGCTCGCCGTCACGATGGTGTCGCGCAGGCGTGAGATGTTGTTCGTGGCGAAGGTCGGGTGCCGCGAGCCGCAGTCCTCGGCCTCACCATCGAGGCAGCGCAGGTAGTCCTCGGCGTAGGATTTGCGCCGGAGCACGCTGCCGTGCGCGCCGATCGAGAAGAACCTCGGCCCACCCTCGACCGAGGCGCCGAACATCGTGTCCTCGAGGTAGCTCGGGCGCGCGCGTGTCGTGAGCCAGCCGCTGTTGCCCGCCTCGTCGAAATAGAAGTACTCGAAGTCGTTCGCCTGCGGAAAACCGAAGAAGAGCGGTGAGCCGTCGCCGTTGAGCCTGCGACCGCTCTGCTCGTCGATGCGGATCGGGTTCATCTGGCCCGCGAGCGCCGTCACCGACAGGCTGCCCGCCTCACCGCTCTCCTTGAACGAGGCCTTCGCGCCGCGGATCGTCGTGTCGGTCGCGAGCTCGTCGATCTTGCGCACGCTGAGCACGAAGCCGCGTCCGAACTGCGCGTAGAAGTCGCCGAGCGTGAGATCGACGCCAGGCGCCGTGTAGCCGAGCGACAGCTTCGACGGATAGTAGGTGTTGCGATAGCGCGTGTTGAGCTCGCGCTTGAAGGCGTTGATGTAGTCGTTGCGCTCGGGGCCGCTGCCGTCGGGCAGTCGCTCACGGGCGATCTCCGCGAGCTCGGCGTCGTCGAGCTGCGCGAAGTAGGTGGCGGCGTCGATGCGCACGCCGAGGCGGAGGCGCCACCAGTAGGCCTGCACGTTGAGCCGGTCGAGCGACTCGCCGTAGGTGTCGTTGACGATCGTGCTCGGCGGCGGCTGCGCCGAGGCGACGTCGTCGCGGTTGTCGAAGGCGTAGGCGAGCGTCGCGGTGTTCGTGACGTCGAGCGTGAGCGGCTCGCCGCCGACGTCCTCGAAGTCGATCGCGAGCGCCGGGCGCGAGCTCGTCAGGGACGCGAGCAGGCACGCGCCGGCGACGGCAGCGCTCCGCCTGCGAGCCGCGAGCGGCCACGGGCTCATCGAAGGAGCTTTTCGACCTCGGCGGCGATCTTCGCTTCGTCACCGGGCGTGTAGCCGCCCATCTTGCGCACGATGGTGCCGTTCTTGTCGATCAGGACGGAGAAGGGCAGCTCACGCTTGGGGTTGTAGCGCGCGACCACGGTCGTCTCCTCGTCGAGCAAGACGGGGAAGCTCATCTTCTTCTGGTGCACGGTCGTCGTCACGTCGGTGCGCGACTCGGGGCCGTCGAGGGAGATCGCGAGGATGACGAAGCCCTGCGCCTTGTACTTCTCGTACATCTCGACGAGGTGAGGCATCTCGACGAGGCAGGGGTCGCAGGTCGTCGACCAGAAGTCGATGAGCACCACGTTCTTGCCGGTGTAGTCCGAGAGGCTGACGTTCTTGCCGTCGAGCGTGGGCAGCGTGAAGTCCGGCGCCTTCGGGCCGCTCGACTTCGCGCTCGCGGTCTCGCTCGCGCCTGCGCCCGAGGCGTCGTTCGCACCAGCGCCGGGAGCGGCCCCGCAGGCCGAGAGCAGCATCGAGAGGAGGACGACGGCGGGCTTGTGCATGGGGCTGTCTCCGGGCTCGCGCGGGGCAGGAAGGACCCGCCGCGACGGCGCGCTTCGATACCGCGCATTGCAGCGGAAAGGAACGAAAACGCGCGAGCCACGCGGCCCCCGAGGGTGGTGCGTGGCTCGCGGTCGAGCGCCGGCCGAGCGGAGGCTCGAGCGCGGGCGTCGGTGCCTCGATGCTACTTGAGCAGCGCCTCGAGCGACTTGAAGAACGCTCCGCCCTCCTCGGGCACACCGGCGACCGACTCGACGATCTTCATGGTCGTCGTGTCGATGAGGATGTTCGCCGGGTAGGCGTCGGCCTCGAAGAGCGCGCCGAGCTTGTAGGCCGGGTCGATCACGGCCGGCCACGCCGTCTTGTACTTCGTCGTCCAGCTCACGAGGTGCTTCGCCTCGGCGGGCACGCCTTGCGTCGGGCCGTCGGCGAGCTGGAGCAGGAACTCCGCGCCCTGCGGGCCGTACTTCGCGTACTCGACCGGCAGGATCTCGGCGTTCTCGTACTGGCAGGGGCCGCACCACACGGCCGAGACGGCGATGAGCAGCGCCTTCGGCTTCGGCTGACCCGCGCGCGGGTGGCCCTCGGGGTACACGTCGCTGCCGGTCGGATTGTAGAAGTCCGACATCTTGATCTCGGCGAGGCCGTTCTTGTCGAGGTGCGGCTGGTTGAAGCCGATGAACTTGAAGTTCTGGACGACCGAGCCCTTCTCGATGCCGTAGGGGCCGGCCGGGTAGGCGTCTTCGACCCAGGCCTCGTCCGGCGTCGGCGCTTGACCCTGACCCTCGGGGAAGGGGGGCGCTTCGTCGCTGCAGCCGGCGGCTGCGAGGGCGAGGGAGGCGAGGCCGAGAGAGAGCACGAAGCGGGCGGTGGAGCGGAGCGAGTGCATGGCTTACAACCTTCCAGAGAATGTAGTAGCGACGATGCCGAGGCGCGGACGTGACGTCAAGGCAGGTTTGCCGCCTCCACCGTGCTTCCGCGTGGGCCGGGCTCTCCACGAGCGCGATCCAGCGTAGGCCGGCTCAGGCTCCCCGGGGCAGCCGGTTTCGTGGGAGCGGGTCGAGGCTGCGCCCTGGTGGCGCCAGCCGAAGCGTAGAGTCCGACGTGGGTCGGGGCCAGCCCTTCGTGGGTGCTCCGAGCGAGTGGTGCCAGCATGAAGATCGCAGCGTGGGTTCGTGGGGCGATGGGTGTGGCCGTGGCGGCTGGGCTCGGTGTGGCGGCGCTCTCCGGCGCCACGCTGGTGACCGCCTGCGGTGAGGAGTGCGAGGGCGGCGTCATCATCGACGGCCGCTGCGAGGCGAAGTGCTCGCCCGACCTCTGCCTCGCCGGCAACACCTGCGTCGACAACCGCTGCGTGCTCGAGTGCGTCTCACACACGCAGTGCCTCCCGGACCAGACCTGCTCAGGCGCGGTGGAAGACGACACGGGGCGGGAGATCCTCGCCTGCTCTCGCGAGCAACCCAAGGAGACCCACGTGGGGCTGCTCTGCGCCTTCGGCTACGAGTGCGACGGCGTCTACCAGTGCCCGGACGGCTCGGCCTGCAACCCGAAGGGTGGAGGCGCGACCTGCGCGCCCGAGCAATGTGCGCTCGTCGAGCCCTTCCGCGCCTGCCCCGACGGCACCGCCTGCACGGGCGCCGAGGGCGACAACTGCGCGCCCGAGGCCTGCAAGCCGCTCGTCTGCCGCAGCGCGGGCGAGGGCGACGCCGAGGCCTACTGCACGACGCAGGACTGCTCTACCGATCTCGACTGCGCGCCGGGCATGTACTGCGGCGTTCGAAGGCGTGCGCAGAAGATCTGCGGGACCGACAAGGGCACCGAGGATCCTTGCCTCGAGCCCTCGCAGTTCACCGCGAACGGCGGCACCTACCAGGAGGGCCCGGTCACGCTCCTGCAGAACATCTGCCTCAAGCGTGAGATCTGCGCGCCCTGCGTCACGAACAACGACTGCTCGCTCGCCGGCGACCTCAGCTGCGTGAACGTCGCGGGCGTCCAGTCCTGCGTGAAGCCCTGCAGGGTCGACGGCGACTGCAACGACGACTCCTTCTGCTACTCGACCGCGCTCAACGCGGGCTGCGTGAACGAGCCCTGCGACGACGGCCTCTGCCTGCCGCGCTCGGGCAGCTGCCGCGGCTCGGAGTTCTGCCAGGCTTGCCTCAACGATCTCGACTGCAGCCCGCCCGGTTCGGCCGGCTCGAAGGCCTGCATCGAGGCGGGTGCAGGGCAGCGAGGCTGCTTCGATCAGAGCTTCCCCGACACCTGCGTGACCGACGCCGACTGCCCGCAGTCGCCCTCGGGCAAACACGGCGAGTGCCTCGACGAAGGCGAGGGGCTCGGCCCGGGCGACTCGGTCTACCGCCGCTGCTACCTCCCGTTCTTCCCCGGCCCCAGCAAGTTCCAGTGCTGGCCCGACTGATGGGGGTCCGACGGGTGCTGCTCCGAGGGACAGGCGCCCGGCCGCAGTCTGGCTGATCCGCCGGCCTCGGCCCGCGAAATACGAGCACGGCGGAGCGCGAGCGGTCCGTCGTGCTCGTTGCTTTCTGCTGCGGCTACCCTTCGGCACACCGCCTCCAGGGGTGGTCAAGTCCTCGGGGGAAAGCTGCTTCCACTGGACGCGTGCGCGGGCATCTCGTAGGAAAGCCGCGGCTGCTCCGTGAATCGTGGAGCGCATTTGAAGCCTGGCGGCCGAAGGCCGTCGAACGACAGCCAGTTCTGCACGCGGCTCGATCGCGCGCCTCGGGATGAGGCGTCTCGGCCGACCGGGGGGGCATCGGCTGGACCCTTTCCCACGTCACCTGCAAGGAGAGCTTGGATGAACACGAAGAAGAACTTCCGCATCGCCGCGCTGCCCGCCCTCGTCGCCACCATGGCCGCGCCCTTCGTCCTCGGCGTCGGCTGTGGCGACGATCTCCTCCCGGACGTCTGCTGCTCGAAGTTCAAGCCCGGCACCAACATGGTCGAGATCGACTGGGGCCTCGATGCCGAGGCCAACGTCCAGTTCGGCACGGCGATCCAGGCGATCGGCGACTTCTCGGCGTCGGTCACCACGATGATGAACGACCTCGGCTCGGCTTGCCGCAGCATGGCGATCGAGCTCGGCGCCGCCGAAGACGCGGTCACCACGGCCGATCCGGCCGCGTTCACCACGCAGTGGTGCTCGGCCGCCGCCTCGGCGATCGGCACGCTCAAGGCCCAGGGCAGCATCTCGGTGAACGTGCAGCCCGCGCAGTGCAGCATCAGCGCGAGCGCCCAGGCGAGCTGCGAGGGCAGCTGCAAGGCCGACGTGAGCTGCCAGGAGCCCGGCATCGACGTGCGCTGCGATCCGGGCAAGCTCTCCGGGAAGTGCTCGGGCAGCTGCTCGGGCAGCTGCGAGGGCTCGGCCAACGTGGCCGTCGAGTGCAGCGGCACCTGTGAGGGTACCTGCGAGGGCACCTGCACCGGCGGCACGAACGAGGGCGGCAACTGCACCGGCACCTGCGAAGGCACCTGCCGCGGTAGCTGCACGGCCTCCGCTGGCGCATCGGTCACCTGCAGCGGTGAGTGCACCGGCGGCTGCGACGTCGAGCTCGAGGCGCCCAAGTGCAAGGGCGAGCTCACGCCTCCGAGCTGCCAGGGTTCGGCGGAGTGCCAGGGCTCCTGCAAGGCGAGCGCGAGCGCGAAGGCCGAGTGCACCCCGCCGGCGGTGAGCATCACCGCCACCGGCAACGTCGACGCCGCCGGCATCGCCGTGCTGCAGAAGTACCTGCCGCAGATCTTCCTCGTGCTCGAGGGCCGCGGCAAGCTCCTGCTCGACAACGCACAGGCCATGGTCAGCGTCTCGGCGAACCTCGAGGCGGGCCTCGAGGGCGAGGCCGCCTTCTGCATCATTCCGGCGGGTGCGGCGATCACCGACGCGCTCACCAACATCCAGGCGACGGTCAGCGCGGCGGGCAGCGTCAGCACCGCCCTCTGATGCGCGCACGGTGCTGAGGGGAGCGCCGCTCTCCGACCAGCGCGAACGTGCCGGGCTCCAGAGCCCGGCGCACGAAGAGCCACGGGGCCCACGCCTCGTGGCTCTTCGTCGTTCGTCGCTCGGCACACCGCGAAGCGAGTTGACGTTGCGTCACACCGAACCTAGTTCCAGCCCACCATGAGCCTCAGCATCGAAGCTGTCACCGCGGCCGTCTCCGGCCTGCTCGAGCCCGAGACGGGCAAGACGCTCGGCGCGCTCGGCGCCGTCCGCGACGTGGCGCTCGCGGGCGACGTAGCGTCGATGCGCATCGTGCTCGGCTCACCGGCCTACCAGCCGAAGGAGCTGCTCGCCGCGCACGTCGAGGCGGCCGCGAAGAAGGCCGGCGCGTCGAAGGTCGAGGTGCGCTGGGACTACGAGATGACCCGCCGCGCCGTACAGGCCGACGACCCCTGCCCCGAGGTCGCGAACATCGTGCTCGTGATGAGCGGCAAGGGTGGCGTCGGCAAGAGCACCGTCGCGACGAACCTCTCGCTCGCGCTCGCGCGCGCCGGGGCGAAGGTCGGCCTGCTCGACGCCGACATGTACGGCCCGAGCATTCCGACGATGCTCGGCGTGAACGGCCGCCCGGTCTCCGCCGATGGGCAGAAGTTCCTGCCGCTCGAGCGCTTCGGCATGAAGCTCATGTCGCTCGGCTTCATGCTCGAGGACTCGAAGCAGGCGGTCGTGTGGCGCGGGCCGATGCTGCAGGGGGCGCTCTTGCAGTTCCTGAAGGACGTCGACTGGGGCAAGCTCGACTACCTCGTGCTCGATCTGCCCCCGGGCACCGGCGACATCGCGCTCACGATCTCGCAGAAGCTCCGCTGCACCGGCGCGATCATCGTGACCACGCCTCAGGAGGTCGCGCTGCAAGACGTGTACAAGTCCGTCTCGATGGCGCAGAAGGTCGGCATCCCGATCCTCGGTGTGGTCGAGAACGAGAGCTGGTTCGTCTGCGGCGAGTGCAACGCGCGACACGAGCTCTTCGGCAAGGGCGGAGGGCAGCTCGTCGCCGAGCAGGCCGAGGCTCCGCTGCTCGGGCAGATCCCGCTCGACCCGAGCGTGCGCGCCTGGGGCGACGCGGGCACGCCGATCGTCGAGTCCGCGCCCGACTCGATCGCGGGCAAGGCGCTCACCGAGGTCGCGTACAAGCTCGCGGGGCGCATCACCGCGCACAACCTCTCGCGCGAGAACACCGCGCCGCTCATCGATCGCTCGGGCGGCAAGAACCGTCACCTGCCCGTCGCGCGTTGATGCGCCCGCGCCGAAGAAAGCTCGGCTGAACAGCCGCGCCCGTAGCAAGCTGGGCGCTCGCACGCTACACACACGCCTCGCCGTCGCCTTCGCCTCCGATGCGACGGCGTAGCTGTCTCTTCACTCCGAGACGCTCCGTCTCCACCCACCACCCATCGCCGCGCGGATCCACCGCGCGGGCGGCCTCGAGCACGAAGCCCCTCCGGGGCGTGCTCGGCCGGATCCCAGAGAGCACCATGAGCACCGAGCAAGACCAATCGAACCCCGCCCCCGAGACCCCGACCGCGAGCACCGAGGTCGGAGGCGAGGGCGCGAAGCCCGCCGAGGCGACGAGCCGGGCGACCGAGTCCGCTGCGCCCGCGCAGAGCGTGCCTGCGGAGAGCGCGCCCGCGCAGAGCGCAGCCGCGCCTCCTGCCGAGACCGATGCGGCGGCGCAGGGCGCGGCCGATGCCGCCGCGGAGGCGCGCGAGGGCGAAGGCGCGTCCGACGAAGACGGCGACGACGAGGGCGGAGACGAGGGCTCGTCCGAGGAGGCCGCCGCTGGCGACGCCACGCCCGGCGCGCCGAAGAAGAAGCGTCGACGTCGCCGCAAGAAGAAGCCAGCCGGCGAAGGAGCCACGGCCGAGGGCGCGGAGGGCGCGCAGGCCGAAGGCGCCGAAGCTGCCGAAGGCGGCGAGCACAAGCCCGCGCACGCCAAGAAGAAGCCCGAGCCGCTGCCGTTCCGCATCGGTGAGGAGGTCTTCGGGCGCGTCGAGCGCGTGACCGACGACGCGATCTGGATCGACGTCGCCGGCAAGGCGCTCGGGCTCTTCGACCGTCGCGATCTCGGCGATCTCGAGCCGCCGAGCGTGGGCGATCAGTTCATCGCCACCGTGGCCAGCCACGGCATGCGCGGCGGAGCGCTGCGCATGGCGCGCGCGCCCTTCGCGCTCGACGACGCGAAGAAGAAGGTCGAAGCGGCGAAGCAGTCGCAGGAGGACATCGAGGGCTTCATCACCGGCGCCGTGCGTGGTGGTGTCGAGGTCGACCTCGACGGCCTGCGCGCGTTCGCGCCCGCGTCGCACGTCGACCTGCACCCCGGCACCGATCTGAAGCACCTCGTCGGCAAGCGCCTCGTCTTCACCGTCATCCAGTACGAGAAGAAGGGCCGCGACGTCGTCGTCTCGCGCAAGAAGTTCCTGCAGGCCGAGGCGAAGAGCGCGCGCGAGCACGCGCTCGAGACGCTCGCGCCGGGCAGCACGCACCGCGGCGTCGTGCGCACGGTGGTGGCCTGGGGCGTCTTCGTGGCACTGCCCGACTCGGGCAACCTCGAGGGCCTCGTGCACGCGAGCGAAGCGACGCACGATCGCGCCGCGAAGCTCACGGACCTGTTCAAGCCCGGCGACGAGGTCGAGGTGAAGGTCGTCCGCATCGACGACAAGGGCAAGATCTGGCTGAGCCGCAAGGCGATGACCGACGATCCCTGGGAGGCCGTCGCGACGAAGTTCGCCGTCGGCACGCGCCACAAGGGCAAGGTCGTGCGCCTGCAGCCCTTCGGCGCCTTCGTGGAGCTCGAGCCCGGCATCGACGGCCTCTGCTACACGGCCGACCTCTCGCTGAAGCCGATCCAGGCGCCGCAGGAGGTCGTGAAGGTCGGCGACGAGCTCGAGTTCGTCGTGGCCACCTGCGACAGCGGCACGCGCAAGATCTCGCTCCACCCGGCCCCCCCGGAGGACGAAGCCTCCGAGCCGAGGCCGAAGGTCGGCCCGGGCAGGGTGCTCAAGGTCGAGGTCGTGCACCCGGGCGAGGCCGGCCTGCTCGTGCGCGTCATCGGCCTCACGGGCCGGGCCGCGCGCGGCTTCATCCCGGCCGGGCACACGAACACCGCGCGCGGGACGGATCTGCGCAAGGGCTTCCCGGTCGGCATGAAGCTCGAGGCGAAGGTGCTCGAGGTCGATCCGCGCCGCGGAGAGACCAAGCTCAGCATCCGCGCGATGAAGGAAGACGCCGAGAAGCAGGCGTACCAGCAGTACCGCGAGACGGTGAACCGCGAGGCGAAGTTCGGCACGCTCGGGGACCTCTTGAAGAAGTCCTGAGCGCGCCGACGGCGGCGATCGCGAGAGGCTCGAGCCCCAGGCTCGGGCCTCTCGTCGTCCATCGTCGCGCGTAGAGAGCCGCTCCTCGCCCCGGGCTCGGCGCGACTACTCTCGACCGAGCGCCTGGATCGGATCGAGCCGCGCGGCCTGGCGCGCCGGGAGAAAGCCGAAGGCGACGCCGATCGTCGTGCTCGTGCCGAGCGCGAGCGCGAGCGTCGACGCCTCGATGCGCATCGACCAACCGAGCGCGGTGGTGAAGCCCGCGACCGCGCCGTAGCCGAGCAGCGTCCCTGCGACGCCGCCGATCGTCGAGAGCACGACCGACTCCACGAGGAACTGCACGAGGATGTCGGCTTCGCGCGCGCCGATCGCCATGCGGATGCCGATCTCGCGCGTGCGCTCCGCGACGCTCACGAGCATGATGTTCATCACGCCGATGCCACCGACGACGAGCGACACCGCGGCGATGCCGATCAAGAGGAGCGTGAGCGCGCCGAAGATCTTCTGCTGCAGCGCCTGGAACTCGGCCTGACTGCGCACGACGAAGTCGTCTTCGCCACCCTCCTCGATGCGGTGGGCGAAGCGCAGGATCTCGATCGCCTGCTTCTGGGCGCGCGCGGAGGTCTCCGCGCTCGTCGCGCTCAGCATGAGCGCGTGCACCTCGCCGGGGCGCGTACGGGTGATCGTGCTGCGCATCGTGTCGATCGGCATGACGACGATGGCGTCCTGGCTCTGACCGAAGGGGCTCTGACCCTTCTCTTCCAGCACGCCGAGCACCTGGAAGAAGAAGCGCCCGATGCGCACGCGCCGGCCGATCGGGTCTTCGGTGCCGAAGAGCTCGCGCGCGGTCTCGACCCCGATGAGGCAGACCTTCTCGCCGGTCGCCTCCGCGTTGTGCGTCCACAGCTCGCCGCTCCGAGGCTTCCAGTTGCGCACCGCGAAGTAGTCGAGCTTGGTGCCGATGACCGAAGGCAGGCTGTTCTGCCCCTCGTAGACCGCGACCACGCTGCTGCGGAGGAACGGCGCCGCGAGCGCGATGCTCGTGCTCTCGCGCACCAGCGCCTTCGCGTCTTGCTCGCTGAGGCGTGAACCCATCGTGGAGTCGCGCGCGCCCGAGGTGCGCGCCGAGCGCGGGAAGACCATCAGCGCGTTGGAGCCGAGCGCGCTCACCTGTGCCGTCACGCTCTCGCGGGCGCCGGAGGCGAGCGCCGTGACGGTGACCACCGCGGCCACGCCGATCATGATGCCGAGCGTCGTGAGCCCCGCGCGCAGCTTGTTCCTCGACACCGCCCGCATGGCGAGCACGACCGAGGCCCAGATGCGCGCGAGGAAGACCAGCATCGTCACTCGTGCCGCAGGGCTTCGATGGGGTCGAGGCGCGCCGCGCGCCGCGCCGGGAGGAAGCCGAAGATGATGCCGACGCCCGCGGAGGTGCCGAAGGCGAGCACGACCGCGTCGAAGGGGATCTGGAAGCTCCAGTCGACGATCTGTCTCAGCACGGCGATGCCCGCGATCGCGGCCACCAAGCCGAGCAGGCCACCGATCGTCGAGAGCACCACCGCCTCGACGAGGAACTGGAGAAGGATGTCGCCCTCACGCGCGCCGATGGCGAGGCGGATGCCGATCTCGCGCGTGCGCTCGGTGACCGACACGAGCATGACGTTCATCACGCCGATGCCCCCGACGAGCAGGCTGATCGCCGCGATGCTCGACAGGAGCGCGGTGAGGATCGTGAAGGTCTGCTCGTTCGACTTGCGGATTTCGGCCTGGGTGCGCACGCCGAAGTCCGGTCGATCGTCCGGATCGATGCGGTGACGCTGCCGCAAGATCTGCTCGATCTGCGTGACGGCGCGCTCCACGGTGCGTTCGTCGCTGGCCGAGGCGACGAGCAGCTGCACGCGACCCGGCGCCGAGCGCTGGATGCGCGCGCGGAAGGTGCCGATGGGCACGAGCACGCGGTCGTCCTGGTCCTCGCCGAAGGGTGACTGGCCCTTCGGCGCGAGCACGCCCACCACGCGGAAGGGGTGCTTGCCGATGCGCACGTATTCGCCGATGCCGTCCTGGCTGCCGAAGAGCTCCTTGCGCACCGAGTCGCCGAGGATCACGACCTTCGATTTGAGGCGGAAGTCGACCGCGCTGAAGCTCTCCCCGCGCTTCACCGAGTAGGCCATCACGTCGAAGTAGTCGTCGCCGATGCCCATGATCGTGGTCGGGTGGTTGCGCTCGCCCACGACGAGCTGCCCTCGCGCGGTGGAGAGCGGCGTGACCTTCGCGATGCTGGTCGCCTCGCGCACGAGCGCCTCGCCGTCGGCCTCGGTGAGCCTGGGCCTCGCCGCGACCCGCGCGCCCGAGGCGCGGGTGTCCTCCGGGAAGACGTAGATCGTGTTCGCGCCCAGCGTGGCGATCTGCTCGAGCACCTGATCGCGCACCGCGTTGCCCAGCGCCACGACGACGACCACGGCGGCCACGCCGATGAGGATGCCGAGCACGGTGAGCGCAGCGCGCGCCTTCGCCCGCGCGATGGCGCGCAGCGAGATGCGGAGCGCGGCGAGGAAGACCTTCACGCGCGCTTCTCTTCGGCCTCACGCGAGGGCAGGGCCGCGAGCGCGGCCGCGGCGTCGGTCGGCTCCTGACGGACGTCGATCTGGATCGCGCCGTCGCGCATGCGCACGAGGCGCTTCGCGCAGGCGGCGATGTCGTGCTCGTGCGTGACGAGCGCGATCGTGATGCCGCTCCGGTTGAGGCGCTGCAAGAGCTCGAGGACCTCGAGGCTCGTGCGTGTGTCGAGGTTGCCGGTGGGCTCGTCGGCGAGCAAGAGCGGCGGGTTCGTGACGAGCGCACGCGCGATCGCCACGCGCTGCTGCTGTCCGCCCGAGAGCTGGTTGGGCGTGTGGTGGATGCGATCTGCGAGGCCGACCTGCTCGAGCGCCGCGAGCGCGCGCCGGCGCCGTTCGCCTCCGCCCACGCCGCGGTAGACGAGCGGGAGCTCGACGTTCTCGAGCGCCGTCGTGCGCGCCAAGAGGTTGAAGCCCTGGAAGATGAAGCCGATGAGTCGGTTTCGCACGATGGCGCGCGCGTCGTTGCTGCGCTCGGTCACGTCGATGCCGTCGAGCACGTAGCGGCCCGTGCTCGGCCGATCGAGGCAGCCGATGATGTTCATCATCGTGCTCTTGCCCGAGCCGCTCTGGCCGATGATCGCGACGAAGTCGCCGCGCTCCACCACGAGATCGACCCTGCGCAGCGCGCGCACGATCGCCGCCTCGCTGACGTAGTCCTTCGAAACCTCGCGGAGCTCGATGAGCGGCTCGGCCATGTTCGCTCCGGAGAGGCTCGA
Organism: uncultured Polyangiaceae bacterium; assembly: GCA_938004785.1. Lineage (GTDB taxonomy): Bacteria > Myxococcota_A > Polyangia > Polyangiales > Polyangiaceae > CALKVW01. Next base: position 18,150 of record CALKVW010000239.1, on the reverse strand, counting down.
GGCCCCGGTCAGAAGGGCCCGCTCTTCTTCTTCGGGTTCGCGGCGTCGGTCTCGTCGCGCACGATCTTCTCCGCGCCGAGCTCGCCGTGCACGACCGTGTGGATGCCGTCGGAGATGCCGATATCCACGATGCGTGGCTCGATCTTCTCGGCCCCGGGGGTCTCGTCGACGATCACCCAGATGCGCCCCTTGCCCGGCTCGAGCTTCGGCAGCGGCTCCTGGGGGAGGGGTTTGCCCTTGTCGTCGCTCGGCGGCGTCGGTCGGAAGCGCAGCGCGGCGTTGGGGAGACGGAGGGCGTCCTTCACCTCGGCCGTCTTGATCGTGACGGTGGCCGTCATGCCGGGCCGGAGCTTCAGCTCGGGGTTGTCGACGTCGATGATCGCCGCGTAGGTCACGACGCCCTGCTGGGTCATCGGGCTGTAGCGGACCTGCACCACCTTGCCGTCGAAGGTCGTGCCCGTGAAGGCGTCGACGCTGATGCCGGCGGTCATGCCCTCCTTCAGGCGGCCGACGTCGGCCTCGTCGATGTCGGCGAAGACGCGCATCTTGCGCAGGTCCTGGGCGAGCACGAAGAGCACGGGCGCCTGGAAGCTCGCCTGCACCGTCTGCCCGGGGTCGATGGCGCGGTTGATGACCACGCCGTCGATCGGCGAGAGGATCTTGGTGAACTCGAGGTTGGTCTTCGACTGCTTCAGCTGCGCGCCGATCTGCGCGACCTGGGCGCGCGCGGCGGCGAGATCGGCGACGGCGACGTCGTGCTGACCCTGCACGGCGTCGAGGTCGGCCTGCGTGCCGAGCCCGTCGGCGACGAGCTTCTTCGCGCGGTCGAGGCGGATCTTGATCGCCTCGAGGTTGGCCTGGGCGCGCCGCACCGACGCGCTCGCCGCGGCGAGCTGCGCGTTCGACGAGTCGATCTGGGCGCTGTAGAGCGTGGGATCGATCTCCGCGAGCGGCTCGCCAGCCTTCACCTGAGAGTTGAAGTCGACGTACACCTCGGTGATGCGGCCCGACACCTGCGCGCCGACCTGCACCTCCGTGACGGGCTTCACCTGTCCGGTCGATTGCACGGTCTCGACGACGTCGCCCCGGCTGGTCTCCGCGACGACGTAGTGCGACGCAGGCGGCGGTGCGGTCTTCGCTCGGTAGACCAGGAGGCCTGCGACGAGCGCGGCGAAGACGAGCAGCACGACCAGGCGACGGATCCAGCGGCGGCTCCCCTCGACGGCGGCGAGGTCCTTGCGGAGGCGTGTGCGCTCCATGTCGTTGGAGGGCACCGGTGCGGGCCCACCGAGCTCGCGTGGGCTGGCTGCGGAACGCTCTCCGGAGGCCGTCATGCGCGCCGTCGTAGCACCACACCTCGCGGCTGGCATCCGCTCCGGTTTCCCGGGCGAGGCTCGGTCTCGGGCCTTGAAACCAGGTGGGCGCCGGCATACACCCCACCGGCCGTGTCAGCCCCCGTCGTCTCCGCCGATCACTTCGTCAGCCTCCGCTACGCCCTCTTCGACGAGAGCTCGGGGGAGCCGCTCGCGCTCGACGACGACGAGGGCCCCGTCTCGGTCGAGTACGTGCACGGCTACGGCCAGGTGCTGCCCGCGATCGAGCGTGGCCTCGAGGGCGCGGCCCCCGGGACCCGCGTGATCGTGAAGGCCACGCCGGCCGATGCCTTCGGAGACTACGAGCCGGAGGGGCGCTTCGAGCTCGACAAGGCCGGCCTCGAGGGCTCCGACCAGCTCGAGCTCGGCGAGGAGTTCGTCGCCTCCGGGCCCGACGGCGACTTCGTGATGCGTGTGCTCGAGATCCGCGACGAGTCGCTCATCGTCGACACCAACCACCCACTCGCCGGCAAGACGATCCGCTTCGAGATCGACGTGCTCGAGGTGCGCCCCGCCACCGAGGAAGAGCTCGTCGAGGCCGAAGAGGCCCTCGACGGCGAGCACGACGCCTGCGGCTGTGGCGAGGTCCACGGCCCGCACGACGACCACGACGCCGTGCCCGCGCAGCCGCTCGTCCAGCTCGGCGGAAAGCGCGACAAGAAGCTCGTCTCCTGAGCGCCGCCGCGATCTGCGGCCGCCCTGTCTCCCGCGCCCTGTCTCCCGCCCCAGCGCGGCCGTCCGTCCTCGAATCCTGCGTCCCGTTCCACCCCACCCGACCCGCGCCACCGCTCACCGGGCAAACCCGGCCGACCCGGTGGCTGCACGAGAAGCGATGAGCAAGAGCAAGCCTGCACAGTCCTTCGGCCCCAACCTCCTCGACGTGCGCGTGCGCGAGCGTTACCTCACGAACGGCCTGCTCCAGGCGAACGCGCTCGAGAAGTACGAGTCCGAGCTGCCCGACGTGGCGAGCAAGTCCGAGACGATCCTCCTGCTCCAGCCCGCGCTCACGGGCGACGAGGAGGGCGAGGAGGGCGACGAATGAGCCGCAGCGACGAGCTCCCCACGCTCGACTTCTCGACCTTCGTGCTCGGGATCATCGGCAGCGCCTACGTCCACCTGGGCGACGCGCCGAGCCCCGAAGGCCGGGTCGAGCGTGATCTCGAGCTCGCTCGGCAGAACATCGACATTCTCGTCATCCTCTCGGAGAAGACCAAGGGTAACCTGAGCGGAGACGAGGAGCGTCTGCTGGACCAAGGCCTCTACGATCTGAAGTCCCGCTACGCCGAGGTGGCGCGCGAAGTGCACTCGGAGCAGGCTTCCTCGTAGTCGGAGCTGGGCGGGTCCCCTGGGCGTCGGTCGACTTCGGCGCGGGTCCTGGGTGACGAGGAGCGGAGCGAATGCAGCGTGGCGGCGCTCGGAGGAATCGACGGTACTGGGCTTCAGGCCCCGCGTCCTTGCGCGTCGCCCTGGCCTTTGCCAGGTGGTTCGCCTTCGTCGTCGCGCTGCCTCTCGCGCTGAGCGCGTGCTCGGATCGCTTCGACACCTCGGGCATCGGCCCAGGCCGTACGGAGGCATCGAGCTCCGCGCAGGCCGCGGCTGAGCTGCCGCCGTCCGCCGGGCTGCCGCCGGCCGGCCCCAGCCAGCCCCTCGTCCAGCTCGAGAACCGGCCCCTCTCCTTCGCGCCGCTGGTCGCGGCCGCCGACAAGAGCGTCGCCACCGTCAAGGCCGTCCGCCGCGGGCGCAACGCGCTCGGTCGAGAGGGCACCCTGTCGGAGGGGCTGGGCACCGCCTTCGTGTACGACGCGAACGGCTTCCTCCTGACGAACCACCACGTCATCGAGAAGGCCACCGACATCACCGTGGGCTTCAAGGACGGCCGCGAGCTCGCGGCGCGCGTCGTCGGCACCGACAAACGAACCGACGTCGCCGTGCTGAAGGTGGATGCGAGCGGCCTGCCTGCGCTACCGCTCGGTGACTCCGACGAGCTGCTCGTGGGCGACTGGGTCGTCGCCATCGGAAACCCCTTCGGTCTGTCGCACACGGTCTCGGCCGGCATCCTCAGCGCCAAGGGGCGCACCCGCGACGACGTCCAGGGGCTCGACCCGAGCGGCTACTTCGACTTCCTCCAGACCGACGCGAGCATCAACCCGGGCAATTCCGGCGGGCCGCTCCTGGATCTGCAGGGCAAGGTCGTGGGCATCAACTCGGCGATCCGCGCGAACGCGAACAACATCGGCTTCGCCATCCCGGTCAACATGGTCAAGCAGTTGCTCCCGCTCTTGCTGCGCGATGGAAAGGTCCGGCGCAGCGCGATCGGCGTCATCGTCGCCGACCTCGGGGTGGAGCAGGCGAGCCGCCTCGGCCGGCCCGACAAGAAGGGCGCATGGGTGAAGGCGATCCAGGGCGGCGGGCCAGCCGATCGCGCAGGCATCGCCGTCGACGACGTCATCGTCTCTTTCGAAGGCAAGCCGGTCGACGGCCCCAACGCTCTGCGCTGGTACGCCAGCATCCACGGCGTGGGGCAGACCGCCACGGTGTCGCTCTCACGCGGCTCGAGGCAGTTCGACGTGAAGGTCACGCTGGGCGAGCTGCCCGACCAGGACGACTGAGGTGGCTCCCCCGCGATCCGGACCAGGCCCGAACGGGTCATCCGACGGGGGTGAGGCTCCCGTCCAGCCGACCGCCGCGCCGCAGAGGTCCAGCGGCGGCTCGGCGTCTCGGGCCGAGGCAGGGGCGGTGGTGCGCTCGGCGCCCCCGATGCCCGAGGGGGGGCGCGGCTGGGTGAATAGCCCCCGGGACGAGGCGTCCAACCGTGAGCTTCGCCAGCGAGAAGCCGAGGAAGACCGTGGCATCATCGAACGAGCTCGTAGCGCTCCGAGCGCCGCTGAACGAAACGCTGCCTTCCGGCAGCTGGTCGAGCGGCACCAGCGCAGGGCGTTCACCATCGCGATGGGGCTCATCCGCGACGAGAACGACGCCCGAGAGATCGTCCAGGAGGCCTTCCTTCGAGTGCATCGTGGCCTCGACAGCTTCGAAGGCGGCTCGTCCTTCTTCACCTGGCTCTACCGCATCATCACGAACCTCGCGATCGACCTCATGCGCAAGCCGGGTCGTAAGGGGGCGGAGCTCGACGAAGCACGCGATCTCGGGGGCGACGCCGAAGGTGAGCTGGCGCTGGTCTCGCGCATCGACGGCGCCGACCCCATCGACGTGGTCCGGCGGCGGCAGATCGCCGAGCGCATCCAGCGAGCGCTCGACGCGTTGCCTTCCTACCACCGGGCGGTCATCGTCATGAGGGAGGTCGAGGGTTTGTCCTACGAGGAGATGGCGCAGGCCATGGACGTCTCGAAGGGGACGATCATGAGTCGCCTCTTCCACGCGCGGCAGAAGATGCAGCGCGCGCTGGCCGACGTGTACGCCGAGCTCGACGGCACGCCGATCCGGCGCGCGGAGGGCGGCCCAGGTGCGGACGGCGGCCCGGTTGCGGACGGCGGCGGTGCGACCGCTGAGGGCGCGGCTCGGGAGGCGGAGGCCCGCGAGGGCGAGGCTGGCGTACAGGTGCCTGCGGCGAAGCGCGCGAAGCGCGGCGCGGCCGCGGTGAAGGCGGCGGCCTCCGCGCGCGCCGCAAACGCCGAGCTGGAGCTCGGTGAGCGGGGGGGAGAGGTGAAGCCATGACGAGCCCGAGCCAGCCCGCAGTGGCATCCACCGAGGTGGCACCCACGGATCTCGAGCTGATGGCCTACTTCGACGGCGAGCTCGAGGCCGAGCGTGCGCTCGAGGTCGAGCGCTACCTCGAGGCCACCGAGTCGGCCAGGCAGAAGCTCGATGGTCTGAGCGTGCTCGGGAGCTGGGTGCGCGTTCACGACGCCGTCTCGCGCTCGGCCCATGAGCCGGCCGAGCTCGCAGGAGCTTCGCTCCGCGGTTCTGGAGAGGGCGAGGGCTTCACCGACGCCCTCATGGCGCGCATCGAAGGGCAAGCCCTCGGTGAAGGCGAGCTCCGCGCGGGCCAGCGCGCCGAGCAGCGCCCGCCTCGCGTGGGCATGCCCTCTGCTCCGTCGCCCGCGAACGACAACGGGCGCCTGCTCTGGGGCCTCGTCGCTGCAGCGGCCGCGGCGGCCGCGGGGCTGTTCCTGTGGGGCAAGGGCCTCGCTGGGCTCGACGAGTCCGAGGTCGCGCGTGCCATCGGAGCGCCCACGCCGAGCGCCTCGAGCGCGCCGGCAGTGGTCGCTCCCTCGAGCACGGCGGCCGTGGCCGAGCGCGACGACGACTCGACCGGCATGGAGATCGCGGCCGTCGATTTCGGCGCGGCGACCGGGGCCATCTACTACGTTCCGAAGGGAGACAACCTCGTCGGCGCCGCGACGACGACGGTGGTCTGGTTGGCAGACGAATGAACGAAGGACGCGGCCCTGCGGTGAAGGCGCGCCGAAGCGCGGCAGGTTGGGCGCTGTGTGCTGGCGCGGGTGGCTCGGGTTTGGACGGCGAGATCCGGTGGGCTTGGAGGAAGCGATGAGATTCGCGTGCTGCGCGCTCGGCGCATGTTTGGCGGTGATGCTGCCCAGCTCGGAGGCTCGCTCGGCTGCGCCGTCGCTGCTCAGCTCGGAGGCTCGCTCGGCTGCGCCGTCGCAGGGGCTCGGCGCGGAGATGCGAGTCGCAGGCGTCGACCTCAGCCGGCTCCGAGGTGGGTCGGTCCCCGCAGATCGAGCGGCCGACACCGCCAAGGTGCCCGCCAAGCAGTCGGCCAAGGTGGAGATCCTCGTGCTGCACGCGACCAGCGGTGGCACGGGGATCGACCCGAAGCTCGGCGACATGCCGGAGCTGAAGAAGCCGCCGTTCTCGTCCTACGACAGCTACAAGCTGCTCGATCAGTCGGAGCTCGTGCTCGAGCAAGGCACGGCGAACGCGAAGGCGCTCCCCGACAAGGGCAAGCTCACGCTCACGCTCAAGGAGATCGTGCGCTCGACGAAGAAGGACGAGCTCGACAAGTTCGTCCTCAACGCGAGCATCGTGAAGCCCGACGACAAACCCTTCCTGCCGTCGCTCGACGTGAACGCGCACGCCAAGGAGCGCCTCTTCATCGCCGGCCAGAAGTACGACAAGGGCATCCTCGTGATCGTGCTGCGCGTGCTCTGACCCGCGCCCCTAGAGCGTCACTCGAAGAGCTTCGCCTGGTCGCTCGACCTCGTCGGCGTCTTGCCGAGGTGCTCGTAGGCCTTGCGGGTGGCGATGCGACCCCGTGGCGTGCGACCGAGCAGCCCTTGCTGCAGGAGGAAGGGCTCGACGACGTCTTCGATGGTGTCGCGAGGCTCGCTGAGCGCCGCCGCGAGTGTGTCGAGGCCGACGGGGCCACCGTCGTAGTCGTCGATGATGACCGACAAGAGACGGCGGTCCATCGCGTCGAGGCCGGCGGTGTCGACGTCGAGTCGGTCGGCGGCGAGCTGCGCGATGTCGGAGGTGATGATGCCCTTGCCGAGCACCTCGGCGAAGTCACGCACGCGACGCAGCAGCCTGTTCGCGATGCGCGGCGTGCCTCGGGCGCGGCTCGCGATGGCGCGCGCGCCCGAGTCCTCGATGGGCACGCCGAGCAGCTTGGCGCTGCGGCGCACGATCTGCTCGAGCTCCTCGACCGGGTAGTAGTCGAGACGCACGACGTAGCCGAAGCGCGAGAGGAGCGGTGCGGTGAGCAGGCCCGTGCGTGTCGTCGCGCCGACGAGCGTGAAGGGGCGCAGCGCGAGCTGGATCGTCGTCGCGTAGGGGCCCTCGCCGGTCATGATGTCGATCTGGAAGGACTCGATCGCCGGGTACAGGCTCTCCTCGACGACGGGCGAGAGGCGGTGGATCTCGTCGACGAAGAGCACGTCGCCTTGCTCGAGCTTGGTGAGCAGGCCGGCGAGCGCGCCCTTGTGCTCGATGGCCGGGCCGCTGGTGAGGTGCAATGAGACGCCCATCTCCTTCGCGAGGATGTGCGCGAGCGTCGTCTTCCCGAGGCCGGGCGGGCCGCAGAAGAGCACGTGATCGAGGGGCTCGCCGCGCCGCTTCGCCGCCTCGACGAAGACCTTGAGGTTCTCGGTGTGCTGACGCTGGCCGACGTATTCGTCGAGGCTCTCGGGCCGGAACAGTCGGTCGAAGCGGTCGTCTTCGCTCGAGCCGACAGGGGACAGAACGCGCTCGGCCATGGTGGAATCGCTACTCCAGCGGCGTCGGCGCGGGTAGCCCACTCCTCGCGGCGGGGCTGGTCGTCGGCGAGGGGAGACGGTGCGCGTGCGCGCGCGCACCCCTCTGCGCCGTGCGCGTGTCTGGGCTAGTCTGCCGACCGGTGCACAACGAGCTCCCCGTGCTCATCGTCGACGACGACTCCGTCAGTCGCATGATCCTCTCGCGGGTGCTCGCGTCTGCTGGACTGGTGACGCACGCCGTCGACTCGGGCGCCGTCGCCCTCGACTGGCTCCAGGCCGGAGGGCGCGCCTCGCTCGTCCTGCTCGATCTGGTGATGCCAGGGCTCGGCGGCTACGAGGTGCTCGCCAAGCTCCGCGCGATGCCGTCGTGCGCCGGGCTGCCCGTGCTCGTGCTGACTGCGCTCGACGGCGACGAGGAGGTGGCGCGCGCTTTCCGCGCAGGTGCAGACGACTTCGTGCGCAAGCCCGTGGGAGCGGCCGAGCTCGTCGCGCGCGCGCAGAGCCTGCTCCGCATGCAGGGCTACGTCGACGCGCTCTCACGACGCGAGCGTGACGCGCGCATCGTGCTCGAGCTCACGCAGGTGCTCGCTTCGACCTTGGAGCTGTCGCCGATCCTCTACACCGTCGTGCAGCGCCTCGCCGAGGCGACCCGCTTCGATCGCTGCAGCGTGGTGCTCATGGAGGACGATGCCACGCTCGGTCACGTCGTCGCCTCGAGCGACGACAGCACGGTGAGGGATCTGCCCATCGAGCTCTCGAAGTACCCCGAGCTCCGTCGCGTGGTCGAGACGGGCCAGGCCTACGTCGTCGACGACGTGGCGCAGGATCCGCTCTTCGACCCGGTGCGGGCCGATCTGCCTGCGCTCGGGCCTCGAGCGCTCGCTTGCCTACCGCTCCTGCACGACGAGCGGCCGCTCGGCGTGCTCGTGTTCCGCAGCAGCGCGCCACACCCGCTCTCCGAGCAGGAGCTGTGGGTGGGGAGGGCGGTGGCCGGCGCCGCGTCGATCGCGCTCAGGAACGCGCGTCTGCTCGAGTCCTTGCGCGAGGAAAACCGAGCCACGGCCTCGGCGCGCTCGCGCGCCGAGCGGGCGATCCGGGAGCTCGAGCCCTTCGCCGACTTCTTCCGCGCCGCAGGGGAGGGCATCGTCGTGCTCGACCGCGCGGGGCGCGTTCGCTACGCGAACCCTCGCGCCTGCCACATCCTCGAGAGCGAGCACCTCGCGCTCGAGGGCAGCAGCTTCGCCGAGCTGCTCGAGCCCCACGAGCGCGATGGGTTCACGGCTTCGCTCGGGCGCCTGCTCGAGGCGGGGCGGAGCGCGGAGCCGCTGCGCGCCGACCTGCGGCTCGCGGGCGCAGGTGGTGCTCTGGCCGAGGCCGAGAGGCGCGATCGAACCCTCTCGGTGTCGGCCGTCGCCGTCTCCGACGAAGACGAGCTCCTGCTCAGCTTCAGCGACGTCAGCGAGGAGCGCCGGACGCAGCGAGAGCTACGCGAGACGAAGGAGTTCTTGGAGCACGTGATCGACAGCTCCGCGGACGCGATCGTCTCGGTGGACGAGCTCGGGCGCGTGCGCCTCTTCAGCCGCGCAGCGGAGCAGCTCTTCGGTCTCGAGGCGAGCGAGGTGCTCGGGCGGAAGAGGCTCGAGGAGCTCTTCCCGAGCGGCGTCGCCGACGACATGGAGCGGCTCGTCAGGAGCCCGGAGAACGGTGGCCCCGGCCGGCTGGAAGAGCTCGTCACCGAGATCCTCGCCGCGGGCGGGAGGAGGATCCCGGTGCGCATCTCGGCCGCGTGGATCGTCGAAGGCGAGGCGCCGAGGGGCTGGGTGCTCGTGCTCGGGGATCTGCGCGAGCAGCTCAGGCTGCGCGAGAGCCTCGACGAGGCCTACGAGGCGCTGCGCGCGCGCGAGCAGGCGGAGATGATCGCGGAGCTCGCGGGCGCGGCCGCGCACGAGCTGAACCAGCCGCTCACGAGCGTGCTCGGCTTCGTGGAGATCCTGCGCCGCAAGGCCCGCCCCGAGCTGGCCTCGACCCCCGAGCTCGACGCGCTCGAGCGCGAGGCCGAGCGCATGGCGGAGATCGTGCGCAAGGTCGGCACGATCACACGCTACGAGACGAAGGACTACGTCGGCAGCTCGCGCATCCTCGACCTCGAGCGTTCGAGCGCGGAGCGAGCGTCGCGGCGCGGTCCCGGTGGCAGCTCGACGCCTCCCGCGCCTCCGAGCGGCGAGCGCTGAGCGGCGCCCCGGGGCTCAGGCGAGGTGTGCGTCTCGACGCGCCGGACTGGCTCGTGGGCGAGCAGGCAAGAGCACGACGACCGCGGGCAGGCCGTCGCCTCGGCTCTCCACCACGATGCGTCCTCCGTGCAGCTCGACCACGACCCTCGCCAGGCTCAAGCCGAGCACGAGGCCCCTCGCTCGGCCCGTCTCGCGCCGGGCGAAGAGCGCGCGCAGCTCCTCGGCGTCGAGCTCGATCGCCGCGGGGGTGACCTCGATCCGCAGCTCTGCGCCGTCCTCGGGTGCGCTCGCGCGTACGAGCACGCTGCGCGAGCCGTCGTCGGCGCCGAGCGAACGCATCGCGTGCGCGACCACGACCGCGAGCGCTTTGCTCGTCTGCGCGAGGTCGACCTCCACGTCCGGCAGGTCGTTCGCCAGGTCGAAGCGCGCCTCGCGTTCGACCGCGGAGATGTCGTCCGCGCGGCGCCGGATCGCCTCGAACAGCTCTCGGGCCGTGACGACCCGACGGTCGAGCCGCAGCTGGCCCGCTTCGACCCGCGCCGCGTCGAGGATGGTCTCGATCAGCGCCACGAGCTCGCGCCCGCGCGTCGAGATGACGCCGAGGCTCTCGCGCTGACCCGGGCTGAGCGGGGCAGGATCCACGCTCTCGGCGAAACCCAGGATGGCGTTGAGCGGGCTGCGCAGGTCGTGGCTCACACTGGCGAAGAGCAGGCCGCGGGCTCGGCGTGCGTTCTCGCGCGCCTCGAGCGCGCGCTCCTGGGCCTGGGCGAAGACGCGGAAGCGCGCGGCGAGCTTGCCGACGGCGCGACCGAGCTCGGCGACCTCCTCGAGCCTCGCGCGCGGCGCGTCGTCTCCATCGCCGCGCAGCACGGTCTCGGTGCCCAGCGCGCGGAGCCGCGCCACCGCCGTGGAGACGTCGCGCGCGAGCAGTCGAGCGAGCAAGCCCGCGAGCGCGATCGCGAGCGCGGCCATGAAGGCGCCCGCGAGCGCGAAGGGGATCGAGCTCGAGCGCGGCAGGCCGGCGGCGAAGTCGATCGCGGCCGTCGCGCCCTCGATGGCGATCGTCACGCTGATGCGGTCGTCTGGTCGGCGCTGGGGCGGAGACTCCTCCCCGGCCGGGCGGAGGCGGACGAGGTACCCCTGTGCGGCCGCGACCTCGGCGGCCCTGAGGCGAGCGGCGGCCACAGGGCGCTCGGAGGGCCCGAGCACGCCGCGGCCGATGGCGTAGGCGGTCTGCGTGCGCCGCTCCTCGATGAGGGCGCGCAGGTGGGCGTGGCACGCGAGGGCACCGCCTACACCCACGAGCAGGACGGGCAGCGTGATCGCGAAGACCAACGCCCGCCGTGCGCGTCGATGCGCCAGGCCGCGCCGATCGAGCTCCTCGAGGCAGCCGAGCACCGGGTCGAGCGGGGCCGTCTCGAGCAGGGCGGAGATCGCCGATTGGTGCAGGACCAGCGCCGGGATCGCGGCGGAGGAGAAGGTCGCGATGGCCAGGAGGCCGAGCTCGCGGGCGAGCTCTCCGCCGAGCCGCTCCGGGGGCGCGAGGGCGAGCACGGCGGCCGACACGAGCCCGAGCGCGAGGTAGCGGAGGAGCGCGCGGAACGGCAGACGGCGCAGGAGATCGATGTCGGTCGGCTCGAGCGTGGCGGAGCCGATCGCGAGCGCACGCAGCACGAAGCGCAGCTCGCGCGCGAGTGGCCAGGCGAACGCGAGCGAGGCCGCCGTGCCGACGAGGCCCAGCGCCGCGATGCGGATGAGCACGTCGACCGCGTGCTCGGGCTGCAGGTCCAGGACCAGAGGCGCGAAGAGGGCCAGGCACCCGTAGCTCGCGAGCGTGACGAGCGCGCTCTTCACGAGGAAGGACTTCGCGAAGCTCGAGGCGCTCAAGCTCGACCTCCGTCGTCCGAGGGGCGCGAGTCGCGCTCGAAGTACATGTCGGGAGGCATCGAGGGCATCGACGCGCGCTGCTCCATGGCCTCGGCGATCTGCGCTCCGGTCGCGATCGGCAGCGTGAAGCGGAAGACCGAGCCACGGCCGAGCTCGCTCTCGAGCGAGAGGGTTCCTCCGTGCAGCTCGACCAGCCGCTTGACCGTGGCCAGCCCGAGCCCGGTGCCACCGACGCGTCGCCCTGCGTCGGCGACCTGTCGATAGGCCTCGAAGACGAGGGCTCGCTCCGCGGGCGCGATGCCCGTGCCCGTGTCGACGACGGCGAGCGAGAGCTCGTCGTCGCGCCGCTCGAGCCGTACGGACACCGAGCCCGTGTCCGTGAACTTCACCGCGTTCGCGACCAGGTTCGTGAGGATCTGACGCAGGCGCCTGCGGTCGGCGTAGACCATCGACCCCTCACCACCGGACACGTCGAGCGAGAGGCCCTTGTGCTTCGCGAGCACGCGCATCTCGCGGACCACCTCCTCCGCTGCCCTGCGCGCGTCGACCGGCCGCGGGACCAGCCTGAGCTCACCCGTCTCGAGCGCCGAGAGGTCGAGGATGTCGTCGATCAAGGTGCGCAGGTGCTCGCCGCTCGTCCGGATGATCTCGACCGCCTCCTGCGCCTCCGGCGAGAGCGGGCCGTCGACGCCGCTCTCGAGCACCGTGGAGAAGCCGAGGATCGCGTTGAGCGGCGTGCGCAGCTCGTGACTGAGCCCGGCGAGGAAGGCGAGTCGCTCCGCGTCGGTCTTCGCGGCCTCGGCGAGGTCTGCGCGGTAGGATTTCGCGGCGGCCACGAAGCGACCGACGAGCACGTCGAAGGCCGCCACGAGCGTCGCGATCTCGTCGAAGGAGCGGACGGGGAGCAGTGCGCCGGTCGTCGCCGTGTCGGAGCCGGCCATCGCCTCGATGCGCTCGGCGACGTAGGCGATCTCGTTCCTCCTCGCCCGCGCGTACACGTAGCTCACGGCGGCGCCCACGCCGGTGAGCAACGCGGCGAGCACGAGCAGCGCGCGGAGCAGCGCGTAGAGCTCGGGTGGGTCGCTCGGGGCATCGACCAAGGCGATGATCGACAGGTGCTCGAGCGGCGCGCCCAGCGGGCGCGAGGCGTAGGCGAGGCGGCCGGAGGGTTTGTCGATCGTGCCCGAGCGTGCGACCAGCATGCCGAGCACCTCCGGTCGCTCGAAGGGATCGACGCCTGCCTGCGAGACGATCTGACCGGCCTGATCGACGAGCATCAGATCGGTCGTCGCGGACTGCGCCGCCTGGGCGACGAAGGGGGCGCGATCGGACAGCGGTGTGAGGCGCAGGCGCGCCGCCAGGGCACGCGCGATCGTCTCGGCTTGGCGTGCTGCTTCGGCGTCGCTCGTGCGCCGCATCTCGGACACGCCGAGCCACGCGATGAGCGCGGCGGAGGCGAAGCCCAACAGCAGGACGGTGAGCGGAGGCAACGGCAGGAAACGCAGCGCACGCTCGGTCGAGCGTGTGGCGCCACCACCGCGCATCACGGATCGGTCGAGAGCTTGCCGAAGACCGCGTGGTCGAGCCAGCGGCCGTCGCACCACTCCGCCTCGCGCGCGATCCCCTCGAAGCGGAAGCCCAGCCGGGCGATCACGGCCAGCGAAGGGTGGTTCTCGGTGCCGGCGGCGACGCGGACGCGGTGCGCAGCCATGCGCCGGAACGCGAAGTCGACGCAAGCCCGTGCGGCTTCGGTCATGAGCCCGCGCCCCACCGCCTCGTTCCGGAGCCAGTAGCCGAGCTCGCAGCTGCGGTGCAGATGCACGCACTGCTCGAGGCCGACGATGCCGAGCAGCCCACGACGCTCGCGGTCGCGGATCACGAAGCGCACCGCGCGCCCCTGGTCCCAGTCGCTCGCGCAGGCCTCGGCGAAGCGCCCGCTGGCCGTCGGGTCCGTGTGGTACTCCACCCACGGCAGCCAGCGCTTGAGCTGCGCGCGCGAAGGGTTGACCGCGTTCCACAGCTCCTGCCCGTCGCTCGGGTCCACCGGCAGGAGGCGCACGCGAGGGGTCTCGATCGGGCGCTGGTGGAACTCGGCGCGAGGCGGGATGTTCAGCACGACGGGCCTCGGGACGAGCGCTCCGGGATCATCGGCACGTCACCCTGGCGACGTAGGGCTCGAGGTGACCCGCCTCGTAGTCGAGCCAAGCGACCAGCCACTCGCCCGGCTTCTGGCCTCGGCTGACGCTCGGCACCGGCTGATCGCCGGACACGCGCGCGAACTTCGAGGGCTGGCGGATCCCGTCGCGATCGAGGGAGCTCGTCATCAGCTTGCCGAGCTCGTACCAGACCACCTGGACCTTGCCGTTCGCGTCGAGCGCGAGGCCCGGCCGCTTGCCGCGCGCGGCGAACTTCTCGTACTTGAGCGGAGCCGCTTTGCCCTTCTCGAAGTACGCAGCCCACGCTCCCTCGCGGCTCTCCTCGCCCCAGCTGAGATAGCAGCCGTCGGGCGCGCACAGCAGGCTCGGCTGATCGACGCGGGTCTTGTCCTTGTGGACCTGCACCAGCTCTCCGAGCGCGCGATCGGGCGAGCCGCCCGTCATGTTGCGGTCGTCGACGCTCTTCGCGGTGAAGGCCACGGGCGTCGCGCCGAGATCGAGCACGTCCTTGCCGAGGAAGAGCTGGTAGGTGCTCCGGTCGGGGTCGCGCTCGAGCCGGAAGGCCACGCGCAGCGCGTCGCCGTCGAGGGCGAGCGCCGGGAAGCGCGCGCGCGCCTTGGCGATCGGGCTCGGGCGCAGCGCGGTGAGGCGGAGCGGCTCGCCGCTCGCCTCGAGGTTCGGCGAGACCGACCGCAGGTACAGATCTTCGGTGTTCTTGTCGGAGCCCGCGACCCAGCTGACGAGCAGCGAGCCATCCGAGAGCGGGGCGACCGCCGGCCAGCTCGCGCCGCCGACCGCCTTGGCGATGAGCGACGCGGAGCTCGCGATGCGCCCGTCCGCGTCGAGGAAGCGGCCGTACACGCCCGCTTCGGCGCCGCGCGCGTCCCAATAGGTGAGCAGGAAGCGCTCTCCGATGGGCACGAGCTCGGGCCGGCCGATCATCTGGCCTTCGGGTGTGACGGCGAAGGGCGAGGTCTTGGCGCGCAGCGCGTCGTCGAGCGCGACCGCGAAGGCCTGCTCGGCGCCGGAGCGGTTCTCCGTCCAGGTCAGCACCGGCCCGCTCGGGCCGAGCGCGATCGACGGCCTGCTCGCCGCGACGATGCGCGTCTTGTCGTCGGCGAGATCGTAGGTGCGCGGGCGGCCCAGCCCGGTGAGCGTGCACGGGGCCTTCTCTGCCGCAGCGCTCTTCGCCTGCTCGAGGTGCTCGAGCAAGGTCCGCGGCAGACCGTGCGCGCCCATGGCGAAGGCATCGCGCAGCTCCTTCTCGGCGCCGGCGAGCTCACCCGCGGCGATGAGCTCCTGCGCCTTCGACACCATCGGCACGAAGGGCAGGCCGCGCTCGAGCGGGGACTGCGGGCTCGCCGACGCGCTCGCGCTCGCGCTCATCGCGGCGCCTGCCCCGCTCGCGGCGGCGCTGCCCGTGGCCGCGGGCGTGCTCGTCCCGTCGGCGGGCGCTTCGTCGTTCCCGGAGGCGGCCGGCGTGGAGAAGTTCCGGTAGGCGAGGTAGCCGCCACCGCCGAGGAGGGCCGCGACGGCGACCACGACGAGCGCCTTCGCGGGCGAGCTCGTGTCGGGAGGGTTGATGATCGAGCCCTGCCGACGCGGTGCGCCCGCGCTCGAGCGCTGCCCCTCGGGTTTGCTCGACACGCCGGGTTTGGAGCTCGGGTCGCTCGACGCTCCGCGCGGCACGGCCTCCGCCGACGAGGGAGGCGGCGTGGGCGAGAGCATGAGCGTGGCCTGCGGCGAGCTGCGCGAGCGGGCGTTGTCGAGCTCGGACTGCGTGGCGCGCGAGCTGCGCGCGGAGACCGGCGACATGTCGAAGCAGGCCGCGAGCGTGTCGGCGAACTCCTTCGGCGTCTGGAAGCGCGCCTCGATGTCGCGGTGCAGCGCCTTGTGGAACCAGTCGCGGAACGTGTCCGGCAGATCCGGGCGGTAGTGCATCGGATCGGGCAGCTGCGCGGCCGCGATCTGCGCGAAGGTCATCGCGACGCCCTGGTCGGTCGACCACACCGTGCGACCGGTGAGGCACTCGTAGGTGATGCACCCGAGCGCCCAGAGATCGGCGCGGGAGTCGACGCCGCCCTGGCCACGCACCTGCTCCGGGCTCATGTAGGCCGGCGTGCCGAAGACCGCGCCCTCTCGCGTGAGGCGGGCCTGGGTCTTGTTGTCGTCTTCGACGGGGGCGTAGAACTTCGCCAGCCCGAAATCGAGGACCTTCGCCCTGAGGTGCCCCTCCTCGTCCTTCGTGATGAAGATGTTCTCGGGCTTCAGATCGCGGTGCACGATGCCGGCGGCGTGTGCTTTCACGAGGCCACGACACGCCTGGGTGATGACGTCGACGGTGGTAGGCACGTCGATCTGGCCGACGCGGACCATCTGCTCGTAGAGCGACTCACCCTCGAGCAGCTCGAGCACGAGGAAGGGCCGGCCGTCGTCGAGGCGGCCCGTGTCGTACACGTCGCAGATGTGTGGGCTGCGGATGGCCGCGACGGCGCGCGCCTCACGCAGGAAGCGCTCGACGACCGTCGCCGACGAGATCAGCTCGGGCGCGAGCACCTTGATCGCCACGCGTTTGCCGATATCGACGTTCTCGGCCTCGTAGACGGCAGCCATGCCGCCGCGCCCGAGCTCGCGCGTGATCCGATACTTGCCGGCGATGACGAAACCGACCGGAATCTTGGCCTTCTGGTTCGCCGCCATCGTCGGAGAGGGACCCTCGTCGGGCACCCTGGGCCCGAAGCTCGTGCAGGCTATTCGACGCCGCCCGGTGGTTCAACCTCGGGTGAAGCTTTGTTCTGGGGCTGTGCGGCCTCGCCCCACATGTCCGTCCAGATCCCATCCGCTCCGACCCGGCCGCCGAAACCATCCGGAAACGATCGTTTGGTACGCCGCCAGCTTCGGTAGTGGCCACGGGCCGAGGGAGCGAAGCCATGAAGCGGATCGAAGCGATCATCCGGCCGTTCAAGCTCGACGAGGTGAAGGACGCGCTCGCCGAGGTGGCCATCAGCGGCATGACCGTGACCGAAGTCAAAGGCTTCGGGCGGACCGGCGGCAAGAAGGAGGTCTACCGAGGCTCGGCCTACGTCGTCGACTTCGTGCCGAAGGTGAAGATCGACATCGTCGTGGCCGACGCCCAGGTCGAGAGCGCCATCGACGCGATCCGCAAGAGCGCCGAGACGGGCCGCATCGGCGACGGGAAGATCTTCGTGTCGACCATCGACGAAGCCATCCGCATCCGCACCGGCGAGCGCGGCGAAGACGCCATCTGAGCTTGCGAGGCGGTCGCCCCGGGGCGACCGCGCTGGTCCCCGAGCGGGCAGGGCGGAGAGTCCGCGTGCCCCCAGAGTTCGTCGACCCGAGGTCGACAGGCGCCCCGAACAGGGCCGTTGCTGCGAGGCGAGAGCCTCCGAGAGAGCGAGAGAGAGACGCATGAACCCGAAAGAGGTCATCGAGTTCGCCAAGAAGCACGCCGTCGAGTACGTCGACCTGAAGTTCGTCGACCTGCCCGGCACGCTGCAGCACACCACCATCCCGGCGCACCGCATCGACGAGGCCCTCTTCGAGGACGGGCTCGGCTTCGATGGCTCGTCGATCCGCGGCTGGCAGCCGATCAACGCCTCGGACATGGCGATGATCCCGCTCGCGGCTACGGCCAAGCTCGACCCCTTCTACGAGCGGCCGACGCTCAGCATGGTCTGCAAGGTCGTCGATCCGATCACCGGCCAGCCCTACGGCCGTGATCCCCGCTACATCGCGCAGAAGGCCGAGGCGCACCTGCGCTCGACGGGCATCGCCGACACCGCCTACTTCGGGCCCGAGGCGGAGTTCTTCGTCTTCGATTCGGTCCGCTACGAGAACGCCCAGAAGGGCGCCTTCTACGAGGTCGACAGCGACGAGGCCCACTGGAACAGCGGCCGCGCGGGCCTGGGCCACAAGGTCCGACCGAAGGAGGGCTACTTCCCCGTGCCGCCGAACGACACGCTCGGCGACCTGCGCCAGGACATCATGAGCAAGCTCATGGAGACCGGCCTCGGCGTCGAGGTCGGCCACCACGAGGTGGCGGCGGCCGGTCAGTGCGAGGTGGGCATCAAGTTCAACACGCTCACCAGCATGGCCGACGATCTTTTGTGGTTCAAGTACGTGGTCAAGAACGTGACCCGCAGCCACGGCAAGACGGCCACGTTCATGCCGAAGCCCGTGTTCGGCGACAACGGCAGCGGCATGCACTGCCACCAGTCGCTCTGGAAGGACGGAAAGCCGCTCTTCGCCGGCGACGGCTACGCGGGCATGAGCGAGCTCGGCCTGCACTACATCGGCGGCATCCTCA
>CALKVW010000238.1 GCA_938004785.1 uncultured Polyangiaceae bacterium | reverse complement strand
GGGCAACCTCGTCTTGCTCGCCGCGCTGCTCGCGATCGGTGGCGCCTCGTCGGCGGCGTCGGCCACGGCGAGCACCGCGTCTGCGCCGCGGATCGCGAAGAGCGAGACGGGCAGCGCGGTGCGGGTCGGCTCGCCGAGAGGGATGCGCTCGAGGGCCTCGGGCAGCGAGGTCGCGACGACCGCGCCGGCGTCGGACGGCCCGGCCTGCTCGCTGGGGCCGGGCTGGCGACTCGACGCGGGCGGCGAGGCCGAGCAGGCGGCGCCGAGCAGCGGCAGTGCGAGGAGCGCAGCGCGCCCGGGATTCGAGACGACCGCGCTGCGTCGTGCGCGCGGGCGCCGAGCCCGCGGCTCGACCTCCGCGCTCAGCGGATGATCTCCTCGCCGGCCTCGCTGCCAGCGGGCGCGGCGGGGTAAGCCGCCGGCGGCTTCGTCGGCCCGTCGGGCATCTGGATCTCGTGCGTCGCCGGATCGTACTTGGAGGTGCACTTCGCCATCACGAGCGTGGCGTCGAAGCCTCCGTCCTTCGAGAGCTGCCCCTCGACGGTGACCATCACGCCTCCCTCGGGGCGATCGCGGAAGGTGTCGGGGATCACGCACTGCGGATAGCGCACGGCGAGCTCCTTGCCCTCGGACTGCATGCGGAAGCGGAACTCGCAGGGCTGGTCGCGTTTCGCGAGCGTGCCCGGCACGAGCTCGCCGTCGACGCGCAGCTTGCGGCCCGCGAGCTCACCCGCGCGCGCCACCGCCTGATCGGTCGGCAGCGCGTAGATCGCCGCCTCCTTGAAGCCGACGAGGAACAGCGCGACGAGGCCGCCACCGATCGCGAGCAGCGCGGCGAGCAAGACGAGGTTGCCCTTGCTGCGTGGCGCGCCAGGGCTCGCCGCGGGTGCAGCCGCCACGACCGCGACGTCTTCGGCCACGTCGTCGGAGTCGGCCAGGGCCTTCGCGAGCTCGTCGTCGAGGTGCTTTGCCATCGCTGTCCGCGACTCTAGCGCCGCAGCGCGGGCGGGTCGAGCGAGGCGGCCTCTCCGAGGCTAGGGCGCGTCCTCTTCTGGTTCGGCGACCGGGCGCACGCGGCCTCTCACCTTGCTCGCGTCACCGGGGCCGAGCGGCTCGTGTAAGTGGATGACGAGCACCTTGCCGCTCTCGGTGATCACCGACACGCCTTGGCTCGGGTAGAGGTGCTCGTGGCCTTCGCCCGAGGGCTCGATCGCCTCTGCGGGGCCGAAGCGCTGCGCGATCGTCGCCTCCGGGCCGAGAAAGGTGCAGGGCGGCATGCCCACGTCGAGCACGGCGTCCTGGCGCACGCCGAAGGCGGTGAAGGTGAGCGCCACCACCTTGCCTCGGCGCACGAAGGCCTTGAAGAGCGGCACGTGTCCCTCGAGCTCGGTCGTGTCGGCCTGCTCGTACTCGAGCACGTGATCGAAGCCGACGAGGAAGGGGCCCTCGGCCTCGGGATCGTAGCCGGCGCCCCGCCACAGCTCGGCCTCCTCCTCCTGCGTGCGTACGATCGGCGCCTCTCCCGCGAGCGCGACGAGCTCCGCCTCCGTCTGCCCGAGCGCGTAGGCGCCGATGCCGAGCCCGCGCGCCGTGGGCCGAGCCGGCCCGGGCTCCATGGGGCCTTGGGCCGGTGGGGTGGGCAGCTCGACCGCCCGAACCGGCGCGTCGGCCTGGGCCTGGGCCGGTGCGCCGCAACCGAACGCGGCGAGCGGGAGACAGAGCAGCGCGAGCCACACGAGCGCCGCGCGGCGATCCGCGGAGCACAGGCCGGGCGCAGCTCCGAGCGCGCTCACTGCGGGACCGGCGCCTCTTCGGCCCCAGGCGGAGGCGCGCCACCCTCGGGCTGAGGAGCCTCTTGGGCGGGCTCCTGCGGAGGTGGCGCCTCGGGCAGAGGAGCGGGCTCGGGTGGCGGCGGTGCGGGCGGCTCGAAGCGCGGCGGGAGCAAGGACTCGGGCGAAGGGCTCGGCGCCTCCCGCGCGGGCGGCGCGGGCGTGCGCTCGATCGTCGCAGCGGGGGCCTTCGGTGTGGCGGGCGCTGCTTTGCGCGTCTTGCGTTTGCCGGCTGCGCTGAACTGCGCGCCCTTCGCGGCGTCTGCGTCGGCCTCGTCGCCGTCGTCGCCACCGCCCGCGTTCGAGGCGGGCGTCTTGCTCGGCTTCGGGCCGTCGGCGGTGGTCGGGTCGAACTTGAGCGAGCGCACGCGGCCGTGGATGCGGAAGCCGTAGAGGCCGTCGCTGCGTTTGGCGCGCTTCATCTTCTTGTCTTGGTCGATGAGCGCAGGAGGGAAGTCTTGCCCGGGCTCACCGAGCAGCGCCTTCGTCTTGTCGTTCGTCGAGCGGTAGGCGTCGGTGAAGCCGAAGCGCAGGTAGACGTCGGCGATCGACATGTCCCAGGGCTGGCGCAGCTTCACCGTGCCCGCGCCGTGGACCTCGCCGTCTTTGCCCTGCGCGTCGAACTTGTCGAGCTGCAGCACACCGGCCGCCGCGGTCGCGCCGATCTCGAGCGTGCCGAGATCCGCGGGAGGCAGCGCCATCTTGCCCATGAGCTTGGCTTTGCCGTCGCCGAGCACGACGTTCTTCACGCTGAGGTCGAGCGCGCCGCCCGCCTTGCTGAACTTGCCGTCGGGCGCCGAGAGCGACATGCGCCCCGAGGCCACACCCTGCACGGGCACGGTGACCAGGTCGGCGAGCGGCGCGAGCTGCCCGAGGTCGACGTCCTCGAGCTCGAGCTCGAAGTCTCCTCCGCCGACCGGCACCGTGCCGCTGATCTCGCCGCCGAGCACGCTCATCGAGAAGTCGACGCGCACCCGGCCGATGAGCAGCGGAAGGAGGCGCACACGCGCGTGGCCCTCCTCGAGCAGGACGGTGCTCTCGCGGGGGCCCGCCGCGACCTTGGCCGCGGGCGCGTCGGCCTCGCCGTCGTCGTCTGCGTCGCCAGCGCTCTTCGCCGCCGCGCTCGACCTCGCCGGTGAGCCGGTCGGGCTCGCGGAGGAGGCCTCGTCCGGAGGGATGATGAGCTTCGCGCTGCGGATCTCGACGCCGCTCAGCCAGTAGCCGTCGAGCTCGCCGATCTCGAGGCGCCACGCGGCGGCGCCCTTCGGCGCCTGCGATTTGGCGAACTCCGCTTCGATGCGGTGCTTCACCTGATCCCAGGGGAAGCTCAGCACGAGCCCGATGACGAGGCAGAAGAGATAGAAGAGCGGGTAGAGCATCGCCTTGGCGATGCTGACGATGCGGGGGCTCAAGGCTCGGACTCCTCGTTGGCCGGCTCCTCGGTGCCGGCCGCTGCCGCCTTGGGAGGCGCGTCGTTCTTGCGCTCGTAGCCCGCCACGACGAGCTCGACGTCGTAGCTGTCGGGCTCGCCTCCGCGGGGTTTGATGTTCAGGCGGCTGATCGTCACCGGGTGAGGACTCTTCGCGACCTTCTCCATGGTGCGGGCGAGCCCGAGCAGGCCCACCTTGCGGATGCGCACGCTCACCGAGCGCTCGACGTAGCGCTTGCCGATGGGCACCTCGGGGCGGTTCTGGCTCTCGGCGAGCTCGACCCCGTTCTGCTTCGCGGCGTCTTCCACGATCGTCGCGAGCACGGGCAGCTTCTGCGCGTAGCGCGCGAGCAGCGCGTCGCGCTCGGCGCGCCGTTGCTCGAGCTTTCCGCGGTTCTCGTCGAGCCGCTCGAGAAAATCGCGGATCGCCTGGTTCTCGTCGCGCGCCTCGGAGGCGCGCTGCAAGAGCAGGACGGGCCCGAGGAGCACGATGCCGGCGGCGAGCACGGCCGCGAAGCCGAGCAGGAGGGTGCGCTCGCGAGGCTCGAGCGTGCTGAGTCGATCGGAGAGGCTCAAGGCTCGTCTCCTTCTTCGGTCTTGGGTTTGGTGGGCGCGTCGGTGGGCTTCTTCTTCGCGGCGACCTTGTCCTCGCAGCGCAGGTCGAGCTCGAGGATGTACTTCTGCTTGTCCTGGCCGAACTGCACGGTCTTCTGCACCTTCACGTCGCGGAAGCAGGGGTTCTCGCGCAGCGAGGTCGCGATCTTGTCGGCCGTGGCCTGGGCGTCGGTGCCCGAGGGCACGACGCCCTGGATGATCGCGTGGCCGCGCGCGACGTCGAAGTCGGCGATGTCGTGCACGACGTCGGTCGGCACGGCCTTCGAGAGCTGCACCATGAGGTCGAAGGCGTCGACCTTCGGCAGAGGGTCGTCTTCGCTGAGCGGCCCCTTCTCGAGCAGCTCGACCGCGCGATCGACCTCCATCACCTCCTCGCCGAGCACCTCGAGCGTGGCGACGCGCATGCGCTCGTCGAGACCAGCCCGCTCGGTGGAGAGCGCGCGCAGCTCGGCGACCACGCTGAAGCCGAAGGAGACGGCGATGACCGCGGCGAGGCCGGAGAGCAGCGGCAGCTTCTCGCGGAAGTAGGCGTAGCTGCGCGCGACCTCGAGCGGACCCTGCCGCAGATCGAGCACGCGCCCGCGGTTCTCGAGGCCCAGCGCGAGCGCGATCGCCTTCGCGAAGCGAGGCAGCTCCGAGCCGCGATCGGCCGTGACGCCCGGGTAGCCCTGCTGGGGGGTGCCCGGCTTCGGCGGGGGCGCGAGCTCGAGCTTCATCGACGGCAGGATGCGCACCGTCATGCCGAGCATGCCACTCAGGAAGCTCTCCGCGCCGTGGATCGAGGCGCCCGCGCCCGCGAGGTAGAGCACGCTCGGCGCGTCGCCGCCCTGTGCGCGGAAGGCGGCGAAGGTCTGACGCAGCTCCTGCCCGAGCGCGCGCGCGCTCTGGGGCAGGCCCTGCGTGCCGCGCGAGAGCGTGCGCGCGAAGGCGGGCTCACCCGCCACCAGCACGAGCACCTCGCTGCGCGTCTCGCCGAGATCGAGCACCGCCACCGGCGCGCTCGCCGAGGGCACGAGCTCGACCGGCGCCTCGGCCCCTGCGCCAGGAGGGGGCGCGCCCGGCGGGCGCACGAGCCCCTGCTCGAGCTCCGGCACGACCGCGGTGAGCGCGGCGAAGGCGACGCTGCCCGGCACGACGAGCTCGGGCTCGCGCTTGAGCCCGCCCTTCACCAGATCGATGCGGGCCTGCACCTCGGGCAGCTGCGCGATCGCGGCGAAGACCTCGATCGCGCCGCCCGAGCCAGCGCGGCGCAGCTGCACGTGGTCGTGCACGGCGTCCTCGAGCTCGAAGGGCACGTTGGACTCGAGCTCGAAGCCGAGCACGGCCTCGATCTCGCGCTGCGCGGTGGCCGGCAGCTCCACGCGCCGATAGAAGACCGACTCGCCCGGCATGCCCACGGCGGCGCCGTCGAAGCGCAGGCCCGAGGTCGCGGAGGCGATCGCCTCCGACACCGTGGCCTGCGCGGTGGAGACCTCCACGAGCGCCTCGACGACCACGCGTCGGTAGGCCGAGCGCAAGAGGGCGACGCGCACTGCGCTCTCCGCGATGTCGATGCCGAGTAGACGAGCCATGTGAGAAGGGTCACTCCAGACGGTAGTAGATGATGGCGCCCATGGGATCGCTGCCGAGCGCCGCTGCCAGCTCCTCGGGTGCGACCTCACCGGTCGATGCGGCCTGAGAGGCCGTACCGTCCTCGCCGAGCAGCAGGCCGGCGAGCCCTGCCTGCGTCTCGCCGATCTCGGCCGCGTTGCGGAAGTCGACGACGCCGTGGAGCCTCACGCGCGTCTCGCGCTTGCGGCCGGGCACCACGCCGTCGACGTAGATGCTGAAGATCTTGCTCTGGTTGGTGAGCATGCGCTCCACCTCCTTCGGCGAGCTGAAGGTGACCGGCTCGATGCCGACGGACGCCAAGATCTGGCCGATCTGGCCGCGGCCGCGGAGCGCGCTCACGAATTGCTTCGGCGTCATCGGCAGCATCGGCATGATCGACTTGAGCAGCGTCACGCCCATGACGAAGCTCTGCGTCTGCATCGGGTCGATGCAGACGCCCGACTCGGGTGCGCCCGCGCAGACGATGCCGAGCATCGTGAGCGGGCTCGCCGACTGGATGTTCACCTGGTCGCGGCCCCAGACGGTGATGGAGCGCGCGTCGGGGTTCGCCGGGTCGGGGTCGACGAAGGTCGCCCAGAAGTCGTCGGACATGCCACGCACGAGGCGCAGCTCCTCGAGCGAGCTGTAGGCCGCGTTGCGCCGGAGGTACGAGAGCCCCACCTGCTGGTAGAAGTTGTCTTCCGGGCCGCCCTCGCCCGAGGCCGAGGTCGCGAAGGGATCGCAGGGGTAGTGCGTCTCGTCCGGGTCGGCCCAGTCGACGATCGCGCCGCAGATCGCCTGACGGCTCGAGACCTGTCCGTCGAGGTCGGCCGCCTCGAACATCTCGTTGTACTGCGGCGGGCCCATCAGGCCGAGCAGCTGCGCGCCGAGGCGGTTGCGCGAGATCGGATCGCCGCGTGCGCCGAGGTTGACGTTGATCTTCGAGTCTTCGTCGACGACCTTCACGACGAAGCTGCCGCCCTCGATGCCGAGGTTCTTGCCGGTCTCGGGGTTGGTGCCGGCCAGGCGCTGGAACTCGAGCGCGGAGTCACCGCTGTTGAAGGCGCCCAGCACCTTGTCGGTGAACTTCCACACCGGGATCTGCGGCGGGGGTTTGCCGCGCGTGAGGATCGCGAGCGGCCCGGCGAGCGCGCGGCGGATCGTGGGCTCGGAGGCGATGAGCAGGCGCGTGAGGTTGAAGGCGCTCTTCGCGTGGTACTCGGCGCGGATCGAGTCGCGGTCGGCGAGGGCGGCGCTCAGCGTCGAGGTCGACTGCTCGGTGAGATCGGTGACGAGCACCGTGAGCACCACGAGCGCGCCGAGCACCATGACGAGCGCGACGCCTCGCTTGCGCTTCGCGCGCTTCGCGGCGATGCGCGCGCGCACGCGCTGGTAGGGGCTGGCGCTCATTGCGTGAACCCGAAGGTGAGCGGCGCCTGCATCGGCAGGGCGACCTTGGTGATCATCTGCAGCGGATCCTGGTCGCGCCTGCGCAGCCAGAGCTCCACGCGCACCTGCTGCGGGAGCCGATCGAGCTGCCCGGTCGCCTGCGTGCTGTCCCAGGTGTCGACCCACTGGCTGGTGAGCGGGTCGAGGTACTCGAAGCGCAAGTCGACGACGTCGTGCGCGAGCACCTGCACCACGCCGCCTCGCCGCGGGTCGGCGTCGATGTAGGGCGACTCGCGGCGCACCAGATCGAGCGCGCCCGTCTCGGGGTCGGTCGACAAGAAGTACGACAGCTCGTTCTGGTCGGACTCGTGCGTGCCGAAGCGGATGCGACGGTGCGAGAAGGAGGTGAAGTCGATGCGATCGCGGCGGCCCACGAAGAGCGTCGAGGTGCTCTGCATCGCGAGGTTGAGCGGGCGGTGCAGCGAGATGAAGGCGCTCGACAGCTCGCGCGACATGCGCGCGAGCGCGGTGCGACCTTGGTGGTGGCGTTCGGTCGCGCGCTCCATGCCCTCGCGTGAGCGCGCGAGGCCGTCGAAGGCGCCGTAGACGAGGCTGGAGATGAGCGCCAGGATGCCGACGCCGACGAGGATCTCGAGCAGCGTCATGCCTCGACGCCGCGCGCCGCGCGCCCTGTCTCGGCTTTGCGCGAGGCTCATCGGCGTGGCCCCTGCGGTCTGAAGGCGTCCATCGGGTTGCTGCGGCCGCTGCCGCTCGAGCCCGAGCCCGTGGAGCCGGTGCCCCTGCCGCTGCCGGTGCTCTCCTCCTCCTCGCCCTCTTCGCCGGTGGGGATCTCGCCCACGAGGCCCGCCTGACGCGCGCTCGTCACCCACTGGCTGATCTCGAGCGAGCGCTCCTGGTTGCCCTCCATCCACACCACCGTGACGGTGATGCGCCGCGAGCCGGCCTCGAACGCGGCCTTCAGGTCCGGGTAGACGATGCCCATCATCATCGACGTGACGCTGTCGAGCATGTCGCCCGAGCCCGCGCCGATGACCGAGGAGGCGATGTCGCCGACGCTGCCGTTCTGCGGCAGGTCGAGCCCGCCGCCCGCGGGCAGCGCGCCCATCGCCGTGAGCGCGCCCGCCGAGTTCGAGCCCGTCGAGCCGCTGCCCGGCGTCGAGCCCATGTCGAGCTCGGCGTTCAGATCCATCTCGCCGTAGCTCGCCTCCGGGAACTCGGGCTTCTCGATGCGCCACACGCAGCTGAGCTTCGGGTGCAGCTGCATGTCGCAGCAGGGGCCCTGCTCGATGGCGTCGACGAGCGGGAAGCCGTTCTGCGTGAGCTCCCACTCGATCTCGCTCATGCGGCAGCGCGCGAGCCCCGTGGCCTCGCTCGTGAGCCTCGCCGTGCCGACGCTCTTGAAGGCGCCGGCCTGGGCCGTGAGGATCGCCGTGAGCCCGAGCCCCAGGATCGCGACCGCGACCATGACCTCGAGCAGCGTGAAGCCGCGCCGCGCCCACGCGCTCGTGGCGACGCGACCCGCCGTCGCTGCGCGAGTGCGAGAGCGGCGCGGCGAGCCCGTGGGTGCCTTCGAGGGCGCGCTCATGGCCCCGTGTCCATGCGCTCGGAGGCCTCGGTCTCGTCGCGTGGCATCGGCATGGCGCGACGACCCTTGTAGATGCGGGTCTTGCCCGTGAGCGGCGCGATGGCGACGCTCATGAAGCCCGACTCGTCGTTCTCGTCGGTGTTCGAGATGCGCAGCTGGATCGACGCCGTCTGCGTCTGACCACCGGGGAAGAAGTAGACGTAGGCGCGCCCCTCGTAGATGGGCTCGTCTTGGTGGTCGGTCTCGACCTGCCAGAACTGGATGCCGCGGGGCAGCTCCTTGCCCTCGGGCGGGAAGCCCACGGCCTTCGCCGCAGTGAACGCTGCGCGCGGCGCGCGCTGGCCCTGCACCTGCTCGGCGGCCGATTGCGCGGCCTTCTCGATCTCGGTGGCTGCGTCGGCCCCGCCGGCTTTGTCGCGCCGCACGAGGTGAGGAGAGTCGCTCTCCTCGAGCAGGAGCTTCTGGTTGTCGAAGTCGAAGACGAGCCGCACCGTCTTCGAGCTCGCCGTGGCATGCGCGTAGCCGATGCGCACCGCGCCACCGATCTGCGTCGCGCCGCGCTTGAGCCTCGCCGAGCCGACGGAGCCCATGCTGAGCACCGTGATGCCCGAGAGCAGCGCCACGAGCGCCACCGTGATGAGCACCTCGACGAGCGTGACGCCTCGGCCGGGGCGCGCGCTCCCGCCCGAGGGCTCGGCCGAGGCACGCCGAACCCAGGCGAACGGGGCGATCGCGGGGGCGCGGTTGGTGCAAAGGCCGAGGCTCGTCATGGTGGTGGGTACGCGCTCGCGCGCTCGCTCCTGCGGGCGCCGCTCAGAGCTCGGCGACGCGCTTGATGTCCGAGGGCTTGAAGTCGTCGCGCACGTCGTCGGGCGTGCCCTCCTTGCCGTCGGGGCCGTTCGAGTGGACGCGCAGCTCGCCGCCCTCGCCGCACACGATGCGGTAGGGCTTGTTCCACGGGTCGTCGGTCTTCTTCGCGTCGAGCTTCTTCGACTGGATGAGATCCTGCACGGTGGGGCAGGCGTCGGTGTCGGCGTCCATGTTGAGGTAGAGCTCCGCCGCCTGCTTCACGGCCTCCGCGCCGACCTTCGCCGCTTGGATCTTCGCCTTCTTGAACTGGGGGAAGATGAGCAGCGTCGCGCCGCCGGAGATGACCGCCATGATCGCGACGACGATGAGCACCTCGACGAGGGTCACGCCACGGCGGCGGGTCCGCGCCCTACGCGCGAGCTCGGTGTGGAGGCTTCGATCGAGGATGTCGTTCATGCGCATTGGCTCCGGTCGCGGGTGTTCCCCTTGGGTGGTGAACCACGGGACGGGGGGCGTCGTTCCGTGGTGGAGGCTCGTGCCTCGGAGATCGTCTTCATTCGATGCGATCGAGCCCGCCGAAGATGCCGTCGGGGCCGTCGCTGGAGAGATCGTAGCGGTTCGGCCGCGCGAAGCCCGGACAGACGAGCCTGAGTGGCCTGCCCCAGGCGTCGAGCGGATCGAAGGAGAGGTAGCCGCGCGCGTAGAGCTCGGCGACCTCCGAGGGGCAGCGCCCCTCGTGGTGGGCGCGGTAGGCGTCGACCGCGCGCGCGACGACGCCGAGGGTCGCGCGGGTCGAGCGCACGCCGAGCGCGTGGCGTTCACGGTCGGCGATGCCGAGCATGAGCGCGAGCAGGACGAGCGCGTAGACGAAGGGTTTGGCGCGACCGAAGCCGAGCTGCCGCACCAGGGAGCCGGTGCGCTCCCAGGGGAAGAAGATCGTCTGCTCACGTCGCCTGCGCTTCGGCATGTTCCCTGGGGCTCCATCAGCCGGCGAAGTTCGACATCTGGATGAGGGGCATGAGGATCGAGAAGGCGATGAAGGCGACCGCGCCGCCCATCACGACGATCATCAAGGGCTCGAGCAGGCTCGTGAGCACCTGCACCTTGGTCTCGACGGCGGAGTCGTAGGCGTCGGAGACGCTCTCGAGCATCGACTCGAGCTGGCCGCTCTTCTCGCCGACGGCGATCATGTGCGTGACGATCGGCGGGAACCTGCCGCTGCGCTTGAGCGGCTCGGCGATGCTCTGGCCCTCGCGGATCGAGCCGATGGCGTCGGCGACGACCTTCTCGAGCACGGCGTTGCCGAGCACGTTGCGCACGATGTCCATCGCCGGCAGCAGCGCGACGCCCGCCGCGAGCAGCGTGGCGAGCGTGCGGGCGAAGCGCGCGATGCTCAGCATGAGCAGCAGCGAGCCGAAGATCGGCGCGCCCAGGGTGAACTTGTCCCAGGCGAGGCGCCCCTTCACCGTGGCCTTCCACTTGCGGAAGCCGATGACGAAGGCGATGCCCAGCCCGAGCAGGAGCCACCAGTAGTTGCCGAGCACGCCGCTCGTGAAGATGAGCAGCTCGGTGTACCAGGGCAGCGCCTGGTCCATCGACTTGAAGGTCGTCACCAGGTTGGGCACGACGGCGACCATCAGCACGGTGATGAGCACGGTGCCGATGATGAGCATGAGGATCGGGTAGGCGAGCGCGGCGGTGACCTTGCCCTTCAGCTTCGCCTGGCTCTCCATGAAGGCCGTGAGGCGCTCGAGGACCGACTCGAGCGTGCCCGAGGCCTCGCCGGCGCGGACCATGTTCACGTAGAGCGGGGGGAAGATCGTGCCGTGCGCCTCGAGCGCCTTCGCGAAGCTCTGGCCCTCGCGCACCTGCTCGCGCACGTTCGTGAGCGCGCGCTTGAGGCCCGGCTTCTCGACCTGATCGATGAGCGCGTTGAGCGACTCGAAGAGCGGGATGCCCGCGCGCAGGAGCGTCGCGAGCTGCCGCGTCGTGACGGCGATGTCGCTCGCGGACGGTTTGTCGAGGAAGCTCAGGAACTTGATGTCCTTCTTCGCCTTCTCCTTGGCCTTCGTCTCCTCGGTGGCGGCCGTGAGCAGCACGCCGTCGCGCTTGAGCAGCGCGCGCAGCACCTTCGCGTTCTCGGCATCGCGCACGCCCTTGGTGGGCTTGCCCGATCCGATGAGGATTCCGCGGTACTCGAAGACTGCCACGACCCCTGCTCACTTCCCGCGGGCGGCTCTGCCCCGCGTGCCGGAATGCTCGGAACGACCGAGCCTGGAACCGACCTCTCTCCAAACCAGACGGCTCATTCGTCGACGATGACGTCGTCCTGCGTCGCCGCGAGGACCTCCTCCACGGTGGTGAGACCCATCAGCACCTTGCGCGCGCCGTCGTCGCGCAGCGAGTCCATGCCGGCGTGCAGCGCCGCCCGCTTGACGGTCATCGCGTCGGCGCTGCGCAGGATGAGCGGGCCCACGACGTCGTCGACGAGCATGAGCTCGTAGATGCCGCGCCGGCCGATGTAGCCCTTCTGGCCGCACGCCTCGCAGCCGCCCGGCTTGTAGAAGACGAGCGGGTCGGGCATGTCTTGGCCGATGTAGCGGTACTCGATCTCGTGCGGCTGGTAGCGGCCCACGAGCACGCGGCGGGCCTTCTGCTCGAGGCGCGCCTGGTCGAGCCCGAGCTGCGTGAGCTCGTACTGCGTCGGGGTGTAGGGCACCTTGCACTGCTGGCAGAGCATGCGCACGAGGCGCTGCGCGAGCACGCCGATGACGCTCGAGCGCACGAGGAAGGGCTCGATCTCCATCTCCACGAGGCGCGTCACGGCGCCGGGGGCGTCGTTGGTGTGCAGCGTGGAGAGCACGAGGTGGCCCGTGAGCGAGGCGTGGATCGCGATGTCTGCCGTCTCGCGATCACGGATCTCGCCGACCATGATGACGTCGGGGTCTTGGCGGAGGAAGGCGCGCAGCGCGCTCGCGAAGGTGAGCCCGATCGACGACTGCACGTGCACCTGGTGCAGGCCGCCGATCTCGTACTCGACCGGGTCCTCGGCCGTGAGGATGTTCACGCTCGGGTGGTTGATCCGGTTGAGGCAGGCGTAGAGCGTCGTCGTCTTGCCGCTGCCGGTCGGGCCCGTGACGAGGATGATGCCGTCGGGCCGGTTGATGAGCACGTCCATCAGACGGTACTCGCGCGGCGCGAAGCCGAGGTCCTCGAGGCTGAGCAGCACGCTCGTCTTCTGCAGGATGCGCATGACGATGCGCTCGAAGCCGCGGCTCGTCGGCACGGTGCTCACGCGGATGTCGACGCTCTTGCCGGCGATCTTGAGCGTGATGCGGCCGTCTTGCGGCAGGCGCTTCTCGGCGATGTTCAGCGAGGCCATGATCTTCACGCGAGCGATGATCTTGGCCATGAACTGCTTGGAGGCCCTACGGACGATGTAGAGCTCGCCGTCGATCCGGAAACGCACGATGACGTCGCGCTCCTCCGGCTCGATGTGGATGTCGCTCGCGCGCTCGCGCACGGCCTGGGCGAAGAGCCCGTTGACCCACGCGATGATCGGCGCCTCGTCGTCGGAGTCGAGGATGTCGACGACCTCGTCCTCCTCGAGCGCCTGGTCGCCCTCGAGGTCGCCGCCAGCCGTCTCCTTGCGCTCCCAGACGCGGTTGATCGCGTCGACCACGACGTCGCCGGGCGCGACGGCCATCTGCACCGGCTTCTGGAAGAGCGCGCGCAGATCGTCGACCGCGGTGGTGTCGAAGGGGTCGGCGCTGACGCAGTAGACGTAGTCTTCGTCTTCGGCGAGCGGCAGCACGCGGTGCTGCTTCGCGTAGGTGATCGGGATGCGCCCGGCGACCTCGTCGGGGATCGCGGCGACGTCGATCTTCGGCACGAAGCGCAGGTCGAACTCGCGCGCGAGGGCCTCGGCGATCGCGCGCTCGTCGGCGACCTTGCTGGAGACGATGACCTCCGTGAGCGGGACGTTCTTCTCGCGGACGGAGTCGAAGAGCCCGATCAGGCGCTCGGCCGGCAGGACCCCCTGTCGGACGAGGATCTCCCCGACGAGCTCACTGTGCGCGACGACGACCGACATGCGCCCGGCCTCAGTTCTCCACCCGCGAGGGCGTCTGGGCGGCGGGCGTGCGCAGGCGACCTCGCTGCACGGTGCTCGCCGGGTTGGGGCGGAGCGCGGGCGCCGCGGTGCCCTGCGTCGAGGCGGGGTTCGTCGTGGTCGTGGTGGTCGTGGCCTGGCGCGCGGTGCCCGTGCCTCCGCCGCCCGCGCTCTTCGCGCTCATGACCGTCGGCATCGCGATCGGTTCGACCGGCACGTGCTCGCGCTTCGTCGCCGGGCGGGCCTCCTCCTCGAGGCGCTTGCGCTCGTCGGCGTCGAGCATCGCCTGGCGGATCGACTCGACCAGGCCGTTCGCACGCGAGTAGTCCTGCGGAGGGACCCAGTTGGTGTCCGAGAAGACGAAGTAGCGGTCGAGGAACTCCTGTCGCTCCTGCATCTTGCGCTCGAAGATCGCGCGCAGGTCGTCTTGGTCGCGCACCACGTAGGGCGTGAGCACGAGCAGGAGGTTCGTCTTCGCCTTCGATTTGACCTGCTGGCGGAAGAGGAAGCCGAGCAGCGGCAGGTCGCCGAGCACCGGGACCTTGGTCTCCGAGGTGGAGTCCTGATCGCGCATGAGGCCGCCGATGACCACCGTCTGCTGGTCGCGCACCACGAGCGTCGTCTTCGCGGTGCGCTTGTTGATCGACACCGCGCCGAGCGCGCCGGAGGAGCTGCCGACCTCGCTGATCTCCTGCTGCAGATCGAGGCGCACCTGATCCGAGTCGTTGATGTGCGGGGTGACGCTGATCTTGGTGCCGACGTCCTGCCTGGGGGCGGCGAAACCACCCGCGAGGCCGCCGAGCGCGCCGAGGCCGCCGAGCGCGCCGGCCGCGCCGCCCGCAGCGCCCGCGAGCGCGCCGAGGCCGCCGAGGTTCGTCTGCAGCGGCACGTTCTGCCCGACGCTGATCTCCGCCGGCGTGTTGTCGGTGGCGAGGATGTGCGGCGTGGCGAGCACGTTGGAGCTGCCGTCGGTGGCGAGCGCGTGCAAGACGACGCCGAGGCCGGGGATGCTGAGGCCGGTGCCGAAGATGTTCTGCGTGCCCTCGATCTCGGGGCCGCGCACGCCGAGCGCGAGCGCGCCCAGCTTGTCGGCGCTCGGGATGCTCGCGACGCTCGTGAGCACGTTGTTGCCGCCGTACACGGCGCCCTGGCCCTCGGAGGTGTCGAAGGGCGCGCCCGCGTGGTAGCCGATGCCGACGTCGGTCGTGCGGCTCACGTTCAGATCCATGATGACCGCCTCGATGAAGACCTGGCGGCGGGGCTTGTCGAGCCGGTCGATGACGGCGCGCAGCTGCGCGTAGTCGCGCAGCGAGGAGGTCGTGAGCAGCGAGTTCGTCGCGAGATCGCAGGTGACCTTCACGGCGCCCTCGAAGATCTCGTCGGCGCCGCCGGTCACACCCGCTGCACCACCCGCGGTCGGGCGCGGGGCAGCGGTCGCAGGGCGACCGGCCGCACCGGCCGCGCCCGGGCGCGCGCCACCCGCGCCGCCGAGCAGCTGGTTGAGCGTGCCCGAGAGCTCGTCGCACTGCGCGTGCTGCAGCGGCAAGACGTGGATCTGGTCGTCGCCCGACATGGGCACGTCGACCACGTTCTTGATGAGCTCGAAGATCTTCTCGTAGTCGCCCTTGGTGGCCGTGATGATCAGCGAGTTGGAGCGCTCGTCGGCGATGACTGAGCCGCTGCCGCCCTTGCCGCCCGCGCCGCCTCCACCGCCACCGAGGATCTCGTTGAGCTTGGTGGCCGCGTCGGCCGCCGAGGCGTTGTAGACGGGCTGGACCCAGAGCTGGTCACCGGCCGAGCCGACGTCGATCTCCTCGATGATGCGCAGCAGGCGGCGTGTGTTCGAGCCCGTCTCGGTGATGATCAGCAGGTTGCCCGGCTGGTAGACGGTGATGTTGCCGTCCTTCGACTTGAAGTTGTTGAGCACGCCGGCGACCTCTTGGGCGTCGACGCTCTGCAGCCGGTAGAGGCGCGTGACGAAACGGTCTTCGGCCGGGACGGGCGTGGCCGTGCCGTAGATCGGCGTCGTCTGCGTGACGGCGCCCTGGGTCTCGACGATCTTCAGGAACTGGCCGTGCGGGATGACCGTCATGCCGTTCGACTCGAGGATCGCGAGGAAGGCGTTGTAGGCCTCCGCGGCGCTGACCTTCTCGGGTGAGTAGACGGTCGCCTTGATCTGACGGAGCTTGCTCCCGTAGATGAAGCGCCTGCCCGTGATGTTGCTGATGGCCTTCACCAGCTCGGGCAGATCGGCGTCGTCGAGGTTGAACGACACCATGTAGTCGCCGCCCTTCGGGCGGAACTCGATCTCACGCTGGGCCTGCTGCACGTTGGCCATCGGGTCGCCGCCCGCGGGCTGGCCCGCCGCGCCACCCGCCGCTCCCGGAGCAGCCGCGCCACCCGCCGCTCCCGGCGCGCCACCCGCGGCGCCGGGCGCCGTGCCCTGTGCCGGCGTCGTCGCACCCGCGGCAGGCGGGTTCGCGGCGCGCTCGAGGGCCTTCGGCGTGCGCAGCACGGGCTTGTTGCGCGGCGCGACCTGCGCGTTGGCGTCGAAGGACGCCACCGACGTGCAGAGCGCGACCGACATGGCGAGGAGGCCGACGCTCGGTCGAACGCTGCGGGGCCTCGAGATTCGCTTCATCGTCATTCGTCTCCTCGACCACCCTCGGGCGGCGCTCGCCGCCCCTCGTCGCCCCTGCCGTTCTGGGCGACGAGCTTGGAGCTCGCGCCTGCGCCGGAGCGCCGGCTCACCGGACTCCTGGACACCGGGCCAGCACCCACGCCCGATTCGCTTGCTCTCACGTCCGTGGCAAGCGTTTCTTCGTCGGCGCTCGCAGCTGCGGTGTCGGTGCGCAGCCCGGCGCTGGCGAGCTCGAGGCCCAGCGAGACCGCGCCGAGGAAGCCGGCGGTGAGCATCGCGGAGGCGCCGACGCTGAGCAGGGTGCGTCGGGCGAGGGAAGCTTGGCGGTAGCGGTCGAGCAGGTTCGGCATGGTGGGCACGGCGAGCTGGAGGTCCGAGACCTCGCGAGCAAGATCGATGCCCACCCCGAAGGGCCCAGAATTCGCGGCTTTCTCGGGGCCTACGGGCAGCCCAGGCCCAGGCCGCGACAAGCTGTCGAGGCTGCCCGGAGGTGTCGGCGCGGCCCTGACAAATTGGCAATCGCTCGCGCGTCAGCTCCGATGCGTGGCTCGAGGCTCGAGCGCGCCGAGCTCCTGGGTCCAGCCCTCGGCGGGGCCGCGCTCAGCGACCCAGCGCCCGGGGTCGGGTGGCCGGCGTCGGGCTCGAGGGAGCGCTCCCTCGAGCGGCGGCGCTCGGACCCTCGAAGGATCGCGCTTCCGCGCGGGAGACGGCCGCGCTGACGTGTGGACGCACGCGGGAGGCGCCGGCCTTCGTATCGCCGGACGAACGACCCACCGAGAGCACGAGCACGAGCGCGACGCCGGCGGAGACGGCGAAGGCCACCGCGCCCACGCGCTGCAGGCGGAGAAGCTGCTGGGCGTCGAGGGGGGGAGGGAGCTCTGCGCCGTCGGCGATCGACGGCGCCTGCGACGCGAGCGTCCTCGGCGTCGGATCGAAGCGCTCCGAGGCGGGCGCGCTCGAGGCGAGCGGTGGGCGGGCGCCCAGCGAGGACGGAGGAGGCGCGGGGGAGGCGCTCAGCCCGGACCAGCTGGGCGAGCTCTCGGCGACGCCCGGTGATGGGAGCGGCGGCCTGAGCCCGAAGCCGGGCGGGGGACTGAACGCGGGCAGGCTCGCCGGTGGCTCGGCGGTAGGCGGGGAGGCCGCTGGCGGTGGCGGGAGCGGTACCGGCGGCAGCGGCGCGGGGGCGGGAGGACGGAGCGCCAGGCCGAGGTTCGCGGGGCCGTCCGGGCTCGGCGCGACGGCGGGCGCGAGCGGGGCTGACAGTCTGTCCGGCGAGGTGGTGGTGCTCGGGGCGTCGAAGAGCTCGACCTCCTCGCTCGGTGCCGGCTCCGGTCGATCGAGGATCATCGTGGCTTCGTCGGCGGCAGGGCCGCCCACGGTGGGCCGGCCAGCGGCGACGCCGGCGTGCAGCGGCCGAGCGGCGGGACGCTGCGAGGGCGCGTGGAGCGGGCGGGGCGCGGCCGGCGGCGGCACGGTGCCCGGCGCGTGGTGACGCTGCGCGGCGGCCTCGAGGTTCGGCGCGGCGTCGATGCGCGCACGCGCGCGGCGCATCGTCGCCGAGCGTTTCGCGAGCCCGAGGCGCGCCTCGCGCTGCACCCAGGCGCCGACCTCGGCGGGCGAGGCCGGCGGCATCGCCTGCTCGACCGCTTCGGCCATCGCCTGCGCGGTCGCGTAGCGCTCCTCCGGGTCGACCGCGAGCGAGCGCATCACGAGCGCGTCGAGCGGCGCGAGGCGCGCGTCGAGCTTGCTGGGCGGGGACGGTGAGTCGACGAGCAGCGCCGTGAGGATGGCCGCCTCGTTGTCGCCGTCGAAGAGGCGTTTGCCGGTGAGCAGCTCCCAGAGCACCACGCCGGCGGCGAAGACGTCGCTGCGGCGATCGACCGCGCGACCGCGCGCCTGTTCGGGCGACATGTACGAGAGCTTGCCCTTGAGCTGACCCTTCTGGGTCTGCTGCATGCGCCCGCTCGCCTTCGCGACGCCGAAGTCGAGCACCTTGGAGACGCCGTCGATGCCGACCATCACGTTGTGCGGCGACACGTCGCGGTGCACGAGCGAGAGCGGCTCGCCCGCGGCGTTCGTCGCCTCGTGTGCCGCGTGCAGCCCGCGCAACAGATCGATGACGATGCGCGAGGCGATGCCCTGGGGGACCCGCTCCTTGCGCGCGGCGAGGCTCTTCGTGAGGCGCGAGAGGCTCTCGCCCTCGACCAGCTCGAGCACGAGCTCGAGCTCGCCGTCCTCCTGCGCGACGTCGATCGTCGAGACGACGTTCGGGTGCCGGATGCGCGTGCAGAGCATCACCTCGTCGAGGAACATCGAGGTGAAGTCCGGGTCGCGCGCGTAGTGCTCGTGCATGCGTTTGATGGCCACGAAGCGCCCGCCGCTCGGCGTCTCGAGCCAGCCGAGGTGCACCGTCGCCATGCCGCCCGACGCGATCTCGTCGAAGACGACGTAGCTCCCCAGCTCCTCGTCGGCGCTGGGCTCGTCGGCGGCGACGTCGACCGGCTCCTCTTGCACCGACCGGGAAGCTATCACGCTCCCGGCAGCTCAGCGGAGCTCGGAGAGCACCCGGATGGCGCCGAGCACGGCGGCGGCGACGGTCTCGGTGCGCAACACCAGCGGCCCGAGGTGCACGATCTCGAAGCCTGCGGCCTCCGCGGCCGCGAGCTCCTCCTCGTCGAAGCCTCCCTCCGGGCCGACCGCGATCGCGAGCGAGGCCAAGCCGCCGAGCCGCTCGAGCGCCCGGCCGATCGGGCGCCCGCGCCCCGGGTGCAGCAGGAGGCGCTTCTCGGCGTCGCAGCTCGCGAGCACCTCGGCGAGAGGCCGGGCCGGATCGAGCGTGGGCGCGCGACCACGCCCGCACTGACGCGAGGCCTCCACGACGACGCGACGCAGCCTGGCACGCGAGGCTTCCGAGTCGCGGCGCGCCACGCTGCGCGAGGCGATCGCCGGCGCGATGCGGTCGACCCCGAGCTCGGTCGCGTCGCGCGCGACCTGATCGAGCTTGTCGCCCTTGCCCACCGCCTGCACCAAGCAGACGCGCGGCCCCGGGATCGCGCCGGGCTCGACCGGCTCGTCGAGCTCGACCACCACGCGCCCGCGCTCGGCGCTCAGCACGCGCGCCTCGGCCTCGAGCCCCGCGTCCGGATCGAAGGCCACGAAGCGATCTCCCTCGGCGAGGCGACGCACGACCGTGAGGTAGTGCGCCTCGTCGCGGCCGAGCGTGCGCTCGCCGCGCGTCATCGACTCGAGCGGGAGCCTCGTGCCACGCATCGTCGTCGCTCCGCGCTCCTGCCCCGGGCGCCCGAGCGCGCCTCCGTGGGCAACGCGCCTCAGTCCACGACCTCGTAGTGCAGCGAGACCCAACCGTCGCGGTCGATGGCGCGCTCGCCGCCGGTCTCCATGCGCCGCGCCTCGACCAGCCGGAGCTTGCGCGAGAGAGACTCGAAGCGCTCGCGCATCGAGGCCTCCTCCGCGAGCAAGATGCCCGAGAGCACGAGGTGCCCCCCTGGCTCGACGCGCGCGATGAGCTCTTCGGCGATCGGCATGAGGATGCGCGACTCGATGTTGGCGACGACCCAGGGGAACTGCCCCGAGACGTCGTCGATTGTGCCGGCGAAGGCCTCCAGACGCTCGCTCATGCCGTTGCGCTCGGCGTTCTCACGCACGACGTCGATCGCCTCCGGATCGACGTCGAAGGCGACCACGCTCGCGGCGCCCGAGAGCAGGGCGACGAAGCTGAGGATGCCGCTGCCCGTGCCCGCGTCGAGCAGGCGCTTGCCTGCGTAGTCGCCCGCGCAGTCGTCGAGGATCCCGGCCACGAGCGAGGTGGTCGCGTGCAGGCCCGTGCCGAAGGCTCGCCCCGGCTCGAGGTGCAGCACGAGCTTCGCCTCCGGAGGAGCCTCCTTCCAGGGCGGGCGCACCCAGATCCGCTTCGTCAGCGCGAAGGGCTCGTAGTGCTCCTTCCACGCGTCGCGCCAGGCGTCGCCCACGACCTCGTGCAGGCTCGCGTCGATGCTCTCGTCGTGCTCGCGCAACGAAGCGATGGCCTCTTCGGCCTCCGCGCGCTCGTCGAAGCTCGCGACGAGCACCACGCGCCCGCCGCCGGGCCCCTTGATGTAGGTCGTGTCGTCGCGCTCCTCCACGCCCGTCGCGCCGAGGCCGAAGAGCAGGGTCGAGAGCAGATCGGCCTGCTCGGCGTCGGTGAGCACGTGCACGTAGGGGTAGCGCGGCTCCTCGGCCGCGGCTTCGACAGCTGCGTTCATGGTGGGTCTACTCGCCGACGTTGATGCGGACGGTGGAGTTGCTCGTGCCGCCACCACCACCACCGGTGCCGCCGCCGCTCGAGGCGACGACCGCGGTGAGGATGGCGCCGCCGACGACGACCGCTCCGACAGGGATCCAGAACCAGGGGCTCGCGAGCACGCCGCCGTCGTCGTCACTCGGCACGGCGACGCGAAGCGGGGCGTCGGCGTCGCCGCGACCGCTCACCGGCAGGCCGCCTTCGTCGTAGGCCAGCAGGTAGTACTCGACGAGCGGCGGGCTCACGACCGACGACGGGATCTGCCCGCGGAAGGCGCCCATCGAGAAGACGAGCGGCTTCGTGGTGAACTTGCCCTTCGCGCCGGCGCGATAGGCGATGTCGACGCGCACGACGCGACCGTCGGGGTCGTCGATCTTGCCTTCGACGTTGATCGCCGTACCCGGCGCGACCTGCGCCATGGGCGTGTGCACGAGCTTCACCGCCTTGCCCTCGACGAGCGGCGTGCCCGAGGCCTCGGTGCCGGGCTTGCCCTCGGCCTCCCACGCGGCGCGCGTCTTGCCGAAGAAGTCGCGGAACCTCGGGGACTCCGACTTCGGCAGCTCGTAGGACTCGTCGAGCACGAGCAGCGCGCGCACGGCGCTGTCGGCCTCCTCGGTCTTGTTGAGCGTGATGTAGTTGAAGGCGAGCAGCTTGTAGACCTCGACGCGCTCGGGCTTCGAGGTGCCGGGGCGCACGAGCGCACCCGAGAGCGTCTGGATCGACTCCTCGTAGCGCTGGTCGTCGAACATGTCGTGCGCGCGGTCGATCAGCGAGCGCGTGCTCGAGGGCTTCGCGGGCGCCGCGTTCTGCGCGTAGCGGAGCGGCCGCGGGCGCGCCTCTCCCTCGGTGGGGCTGACGAGGCCGACGAGCAGGGCGGTGGCGAAGAACCACGCGAAGCGTCGCGGGCTCGTGCTCAGGGACATGCGCTGAGGCTACTCGCGCGCTCCGCCCCGGCCAAGCGCCCTCGAAGCCCGGCGCTCGCCGCGCCGGCTCGGTGCTCGCTCAGGGCCCGGCGTCGAGCGGCTTCGCGCGGCGGGCCACGTAGGCCCGGTGGGCGGGCACGCTCACGAGCGTGGCGAGGCGCTCGCGGGGATCGTCGGGCACGCGCTCGCCGGCGCGCAGGACCATCGCGGTGAGGCGCCCGCCGTAGACGCAGCTCGTGTCGAGCCCCGTGGCGCGGGGAGCGATCTCGGGCTCGTCCTGGGCGTTGTGCCCGAAGACGATGTGCTTCTTGCCGTGGTAGTGCTGGGCCCAGGAGCGCTCGGCGCGTGTCTCGCGCGGCTCGCCGAGCGCGTCGATCGAGCGCACGTACATGAGCGTGCGCGGCTCCTGCTCGAGCAGCGTACGCCGGGGATCGATGCCGGCGTGCACGACCCAGAGGTCGTGCTCCTCCAGGAAGATGCGCAGCGGCAGGGCGTCGAGGTAGTCCCAGTCGGACTCCTTGAGCTGCTCGGCCGTGCGGCGCGTGAGCGAGCCGATGGGCAGGGGCTGGGCGGTGCTCAGGCTCGCGCGCCAGCGCAGCAGACGGTCTTCGTGGTTGCCGCGCACGCAGCGGGCGCCGAGCTTGCGACAGAGCGCCACGACGCCGTGCGGGTCGGGCCCTCGCACGACGAGGTCGCCGACCATCACGAGGCGATCGCCGGGCGTGAAACCGACCCAGCGGAGCAGGTCGCGCAGCTCCTGCGAGCAACCGTGCACGTCGCCGACGAGGATCGTGCGCGGCATCGACGCTAGCTGGCGCGGAGGGCGACGAGAGGACCCGCGCCGAGCCGTCGCGACGCCGCGGCAGCTCGGCGTTCGGGGCTCACTTCTTCTTGCGGGGCTTCATGCCCGGCAAGTTCGCGAGCTCGGGCGCAGGCTCGAGGTACTCGACCGTCTCGACCGTCATGATGCCGTACTTCGGGTTCGCCGCCGTGCCACTCGTCGCCTTCGTGAAGGTGACGCCGTAGGTGCCGGTGACCTTCACCTTGGCGCCGACGGCCGGCAGCGGGTTCGGGATCGACACGCCCCAGAGCACGTCGTCGATCTTCACGGCCTTCGCCTTCTCTTCGTTCGGCTGCTTGTCGATCTCTTCGATCGTGTCGTAGATCTGCGCGTAGTTGGAGGCCCAACCCATCACGGCGACGACGTCCTTCTGCTCGTCCTTCGAGTCGGCTATGTAGAAGGTCGGCACCGGGGCCTGGCAGTCGGTCGGGTCGGCCTTGCCGCCCTTGTGCACGGCGCACTTCGGCGTGCAGCCCTCGTCGACCGCCTTCGTGTCGTCTTTGCACTCCACGAGGTTGGTCTTCACGATGTAACCGACCAGCGAGATCTTCTTCCCGTTGACCGACTCGTTGTGGACCTTGCTCCGGAGGTCGTGCGTCGCGCCCCAGATCGTGTAGGCGTCGCCCTCCTTCTTGTTCTTCTGCGGGAGGGTCGGCACGGCCGGCACGTTGGCCTGCTTGCCGCTCGGCGCGGGCTTCGGCTCGTACTTGCGCTCGTTGCCGCCGCAGCCGACCAGCACGCCCAGGGCGAGCATCGCCAACACGGGCAGCGCCCC
Source organism: uncultured Polyangiaceae bacterium (assembly GCA_938004785.1). Classification (GTDB taxonomy): domain Bacteria; phylum Myxococcota_A; class Polyangia; order Polyangiales; family Polyangiaceae; genus CALKVW01. The sequence goes on along the minus strand of CALKVW010000238.1, from coordinate 43,017 downwards.
AGCCGAGCGGGAGAGACGAAGAGACAGCGAGCTGCTCTTCGAGGCGGGGGAAACGGCGGCCTGGGCGGTGTAGGGAAGCACGCGCATCGTTCTCCTCGGGGTGGTCGAGGCGCAAAGAGCTACCAGGGGCCCGCACGCACGTAAAGAGATCCGCTTCTTCGCCCTCGCGGGCGGGCGCGGGTAGGCTTTTCGAGCGTCATGGAAGAGACCCTGCTGCACGCGCCCTTCGAAGTGTCCCGCATCCTCGTGATGATCCTCGCCGGGGGCGAGGGGCGGAGGCTCGGGCCTCTCACGACGGACCGAGCGAAGCCCGCGGTGCCCTTCGGAGGGCGCTACCGAATCATCGACATCGTCTTGTCGAACTTCGTCAACTCGGGCCTCACGCGCATCAAGGTGCTCACGCAGTACAAGAGCGCCTCGCTCGAGGAGCACATCGCGCGCGCCTGGCGCCTGTCGCCGATGCTCGACAGCTACATCGAGACCATCCCCGCGCAGCAGCGCACCGGGATGAGCTGGTACAAGGGCTCGGCCGACGCCGTCTTCCAGTGCATGCACGTCATCCAGGACGAGGATCCCAACCACGTGTGCATCTTCGGCGGCGACCACGTCTACAAGATGGAGGTCCGGCAGATGCTGCTCGAGCACCTGCACAAGGAGGCCGACATCACCGTCGCGGGCATCCCGGTGCCCAAGGCCGAGGCGCGCGACTTCGGGGTCATCGAGGTCGACGCGGAGGGGCGCATCCTCGCCTTCCACGAGAAGGTCGCCGACCCGCCCGAGATCCCGGGCAAGCCCGGCATGTGTCTCGCCTCGATGGGCAACTACATCTTCCGCACCTCGCGCCTCACCGACGTGATCACGCGCGACGCCGCGGTGGAGGCGAGCGCGCACGACTTCGGGCGCGACATCGTGCCGCGCATGGTGGCCGAAGGCATGCGCTGTTACGTCTACGACTACCGCGAGAACCGCGTGCCCGGCGAAGACCCGGAGGGCGCGACCGCGGGCTACTGGCGAGACATCGGCACCGTCGACGCCTACTTCGAGGCCCAGATGGACCTCGTGAGCGTGAAGCCTCAGTTCAACCTCTACAACAACCGCTGGCCCATCCGCACCGGCTTCAGCCACGACCCGCCCGCCAAGTTCGTCTTCCGCGACGAGGCCAACGCGCGCGTCGGCGTCGCGACCGAGAGCCTCGTGTCGCACGGCTGCATCATCTCGGGTGGCCGCATCAACCGCTCCGTGCTCGGGCCGCGCTGCCGCATCAACAGCTTCAGCTCGGTCGACGAGTGCGTGCTCTTCGAGAACGTGCAGATCGGCCGCCACGCGCGCGTGCGGCGCGCGATCATCGACAAAGACGTGGAGATCCCGGCAGGCACGGAGATCGGCTACGACCTCGAGGCCGACAAGAAGCGCTGGTTCGTGAGCGAGGGAGGCATCGTCGTCATCCCCAAGCGCGCCAAGCTGCCGGGTTGAAGGCGGCGTAAAGGCGCGCCGACGAACCGGCGCGCCCACGACGAGCCGAGCCCGCTCAGCCGAGGCGCAGGCCCGTGGGCAGGCGCTCGCCGAGGAAGGCGCGCAGGTCGAGCTCGTCTGCGGGCACGAGCTCGCTCACCACGCGCACGAGACGCGCGTCGGCCCGCTCACGCTCGAGGCGACGCAGGACCTCGCCGCGCACGCGCTCGGAGACGTCGCGCGCCCGATCACCCGACAGCCGCGCGAGCTCGCTCGCGGCGCGCGCGGCGGTGGGCAGGTCGGCCCACTTGTCGCGCAGCAGCTGGTCGAGCCAGCGCTCGGCGTCGCGCGTGGGCACGACGTGGTGCAGGCTCGCGTAGCTCGGGACGCGCGCGCCGAGGCGGCCGATGGCGGCCCACCAGCGCGGATCGCGGCTCGTCCAGGTGCGCTCGAGGATCCACTCGCCGAGCTCGCTGCGCCTCGAAGCGGGCACGCGCTCGAGGCTCGCGAGCAGATCCCACAGATCGCTCTCCGAGAGCGGCGCCGGGCCCTTGGGCTTCTTGCGCTGCGCCTCGCGTGGCGCCACGAAGCCGTCGAAGCGGTCGCGCAGCTCGAGCTGCGAGGCCTCGGAGAGACCGGCGGCGACGCGCCGCGCGCAGACGAAGAGCTGCTGCCAGCCGCGTGCCTCCGTGGGGAAGGCGAGCCGCTCGACGAGCGCGGGCACCAGCCTGGCGACGCGCGCTTCGTCGCCCGGCGCGCCGAGCCCAGGGCGTAGACAGAAGCCGACCAGCTGGAAGTACACGCGCTCGTGATCCGCGCTCCTGCGCCTGCCGCGCTGCCCGGCGAGCAGGGCGTCGCACAGGGCGCGCGAGGTGTCGGCGCTCCAGCCCTCGCGCTCGCCGAGCAAGCGCTCGAGCTCGCGCACGAGGTTCTTCGCGTCGCGCTCGCTCGACTCTCCGCTCTTGCCGTAGACGCGCTCGATCTCGGCGAGCGCCTCGTCGAGCTTGGTGCCGGGCTTGGCCTGGCGGGCCGCGCGCGCCTGCTCGGGGTTCGCCTCGGCCGACTCGGCGCGCAGGTCGAAGCTGAGCTGGAAGCGCCTCGGCTCGGCGCCGGGGCTCGGCGCGCGCTCGACGCAGTAGAGCTCGAGCGTGCCCACCGGCGAGAGCTCCGCGTGGAGTACGACGTCGAGCTCCTTGCCGCGCCCGCGCTCGTCGCCGAGGGCGGCGCGCAGCGGCGGCAGCTCCTCGAGCTCGTCGTCGACGTCGACGAGCTGGCCCGGCGTGGCCCCCGTGTCGCGATCGGAGGTGTAGAGCTCGAAGCGGGCAGGGGTGCCGACGAGCAGCTTGAGCGGGCGCTCGTCGAGGCGCAGGCGCCGGCCCTCGCTCGTGCCCTTCGGCACGACGCACACTGCGCGCTTCTTGCCCTCTGCGCCGCCGCCGAGGCCCAGGTAGAAGCTGCGCGGCGCGCCGCCACCGATGCGTGCGCCTCGGCCGTGCAGGCTGAGGCCGAAGCTCACGGCGCCGAGCGCGACGGCCAGATCCGGATCGGGGTGGCAGAGCTCGAGCGGTGGCGCGCCGCCGAGCGCGGTGAGCGCCGCGAGCACGCGCTCGGCGATGCGCCTGGCGTGGAAGACGCCGCCGTTGAGCAAGACCGCGTCGACCCGGGCGACCGGCGGCAAGTGGCGCGCGACGAAGCCGGCGAGGTGCCGGGTGATCGCGACGTCGCGCTCGTAGGGCAGGCCGAAGGCGACGAGCCCACCACGCGCTCGTGGTGGGCGCTCGCCCGGCGCGACGATCGGCAGGAAGCCGTCGAGCACGATCGACTCGACCTCGGCGCGCCCGAGCGTGGTCGAGAGACGCCCTCCGAGCAGCTGGCTGCCGCGCCCGAGCACCGAGACGCGCAGCTCGTCGGGGCCGTCTTTCGCGAGCAAGCGCTCCTTCGCGGCGCGGCAGGCGAGCACCAGCTCGGCGAACCTGCGAGGGTCGAGCTCGTCGGGCGGCGCGACGAGGCGAGGCTCGAGCGCGTGCGCGAGCGCGAGGTCCATGTTGTCGCCGCCGAGCAAGAGGTGCGCGCCGACGGCGACGCGCTCGAGCAGCGGCGCCGAGCCGTCGCGCTTCTCGAGCTCGAGCAGCGACAGATCCGTCGTGCCACCGCCGACGTCGACGACCAGGATGCGCGCGCGCTCGCCCACGCCGAGGCGCGCCTCGAGCGGCGCGAGCGCGCCCTCGTGCATGGCGCGGTAGAACGCGGCCTGCGGCTCCTCGAGCAGCCTCGGCGAGAGGCCCGCGCGCCTCGCGGCCTCGAGCGTGAGCTCGCGCGCGACCTCGTCGAAGGAGGCTGGCACGGTGAGCACCAGCTCCTGTTCGGCGAGCGGCGCGTCGGGGTGCGCGGCTTGCCAGCTCAGGCGCACGCGCTCGAGCAAGCGCGCCGCGACCTCGACCGGCGAGAGCTTCGGCGCCTCGTCGTCGCCGCCCCAGGGCAGGATCGCCGCGCGCCGATCGACCCGGGCGTGCCCCAGCCAGCTCTTCGACGAGCTGATCGCGCGGCCGGGCACCTCGGCCGCGCGCCGCTTGGCCAGCTCGCCGAGCACCCAGACGTCGAGCTCGCCGAGGCTCGCCTCGGGCGGCGCCTCGCCGTCGAGCGTCGCGAAGGCGCAGGAGGGAAACAGCGCGGCGTGCTCGATCGTGGTGGCGCTCGTGCGCTGCGCGATCGGCAGCACGCGCGGCGAGGGCTCCTCGAGCGTCGCGTGCGCGACCACGGTGTTCGAGGTCCCGAGGTCGATCCCGACGATGTGCCGCGCTCCACCCACGAGAGGCTCCTTCAGGCGTTCGAGCCCTCGCGCACGCTGAGCTCGATGCGGAAGCGCTCGTCGGGCCTCTGCGGCTCGACCGGCACCGCGTCGAGCGCGAGCGTGCCGATCTCGGTCACGCTCGCCTGCAGCCTCACCGGCACCACGTCGCCTTCGCGGCGCCCCTCCGGCGGCAGCGTGATCTCGATCGGCGGCAGCTCCTCGAGCTCGGTCTCGGTCCAGCGATCGAGCTCGGTCCCCGCCGTGTCGTCCCGGCGCACCGTCGAGCCGAAGAAGCGGAAGCGCACCGGCTCGCCGACGACCACGCCGAGCTCCTCGGGCGGCAGCTCGGCGCGGGAGCCCTCTTCCATGCCGAAGGGCGCGACGCAGAGCGCGACGATCGGCGGCTCGATGCCCGGGACGGCGGGCACCGCGGCCTCGATGCCGACGTAGTAGGCGCGCGCGGTGCCGCCGCGGATGCGCAGGCCGCTCTTCTGGTGGCGCAGCTGCGCGTAGCGGGCTGCGCCGATGGCGACGCCGTGATCGAGATCGCCGCCCTCGAGCACGCGCGGCGCGGGGCGCCCCGCCTCGCTGCACCAGCCCGAGAGCACCTCGACGAGGCGCGCGGCGAGCCTCGGCGACTTCATCACGCCGCCGTGGAAGAGGATGCAGGTGGGGTAGAGCATCGCGGCGCCGTCACCCATCGCGCCCGCCTGCTTGGAGAGGAACTCCGCGAGCTGCCTCGTGACGGCGGCGTCTTGCGCGTAGGGCAGGCCGAGCTGCGTGAGGCCCGCGCGGGCGCGGCGCACCACGCGCGCGCTCGGCGGCACGACCGGGAAGAAGCCCTCGACGATCGTGCGCGCGACCTCCTCCTGGCTGAGCTCGGTGCGCAGCGCGTTGCCGAAGAGCTGCGATCCGCGCCCGGCGATCGCGATGGGCGCGCTCGCGAGCGAGGCGTCGCCGAGCAAGCGCTCCTTCGCGCCGCGCGCGGCGTGCACGAGCGCGGCCATCTGCAGGCGATCGACCTCTTTGCCGTCGGCCTCGAGCTTCTGTCGCGCGAGGTGCGCGAGCGCGAGATCCATGTTGTCGCCGCCGAGCAGGATGTGATCGCCGACGGCGACGCGCTCGAGCGTGTAGCTGCCGCCCTCCTCGCCGACGCGGATCGCCGAGAAGTCCGTGGTGCCGCCGCCCACGTCGATCACGAGCAGCACGTCGCCGACCGAGAGCTCCTTGCGGAAGGCCTCGCCACGCGAGGCGATCCACGCGTAGAGCGCGGCCTGCGGCTCCTCGAGCAGGGTGAGGTTCTCGAGGCCGGCCGCGAGCGCGGCCTCCACGGTGAGGTCGCGCGCCGAAGCGTCGAAGGAGGCCGGCACGGTGAGCACGATGTCGCTCTCGGAGAGCGGCTCGCCCTTCTCGGCGAGCCAGGCCTCGGCGAGGTGATCGAGGAAGCGGTAAGAGGCCTCGACGGGGCTGATCGTCTCGATGTCCTCGGGCGCGCCCTGCGGGAGCAGCCCGCTGCGCCGGTCGACGCCGGGGTGGCAGAGCCAGCTCTTCGCGCTCGAGACGAGCCGGTTCGGCGCCTCGACGCCGCGCGCGCGCGCGTACTCGCCGACGGCGAAGCTGCGCTCGGCGTCCCAGGGCAGGGGGAGCAGGCCCTCGCTCTCGTGCGCGAAGTAGAGGAACGACGGAAGCAGCGTGCGCGCCTCGAGCTTGCCCCGCGCGACGAACTGCGGCGCGGCGAAGAGCTCCGGGCGCGCGGCCTCGTCGTCCGCGTCGACGTGCGCGAGCGCCGTGTGCGTGGTGCCGAGATCGATGCCGACGAGTCGTGTCACAGCTCCACCTCCGCCATCGCGAGCACGCTCGCGTCGTGACCTTCGACCGGCTCCGGCAGGCGGAGCTCCTTCGCGCGCCAGCCCCGGTGCCGGAGGCTGCCGCGGTAGGGCGCGCTGCCTCGCACGTCGCCGACGAGCTTCACCGCACGGGCGTCGTAGCCGGACTCGAGCGTGAGCGCCGAGCCCTCTGCTTCGCTCCGGATGGGCTCCACGTCGAGGTGCGCGCGCAGGCTCTTGCGGCAGCCCTCGTGCACGACGCGCGCCGCTGCGCCCACGTCCTCGTCGGAGTAGCTCTGCACGTCCTGCTCGAGGAAGTCGACGAGCCTGCCCTCGCGCTGCAGGAGCTCGAGCAGGATCAGCGCGCCTTCGCGGCGCAGGCCCCGCGCGAGCGCGTCTTCTTCGCCGCTCGAGGACGCGCGGGAGCCGCCCTCCAGGCGCGGCGCGGGCCTCGAACGCAGCGTCGTGCTCTGCTCCGGCTTCTTGCCTCGGCGCGGCTGCGCGACCTCGACCACCGACGGCGGCCCGCTCGGGTCGGTGTCCGCGCCCGGCTCCGGCTCGCGCAGCGTGTCGGCGGCCTCGTGCTCACCCGCGCGCCGCGTGGGTGCGTCGCTCGCGGGCACGGGCTCACCGCGATCGGGGCGGCGCGCCTCACGCGGCGCCCTCGGCTCGCTCGAGCTCGGGCCCTCGTCGATCGAGCCCGCGGCGCGCCCGCTCGCGAGCTGGCTCACGCGGAACGCGAACACGCCGTCGAACAGGATCTTGAAGAAGCAGAGCCACGCCCACCAGAGGCGGCTCACGAAACCGAGGGAAGCCGTCGCCACGGGCGCGCACTCTAGTCGATCGCCCCCGAAGTCACGCGCGCTTGTCGCGTCGAACGGGGTGAGCGGTACGTCTGAGCAGCACGAGGCGCGGTTGCGCGGCGTGCTGCGGCGCGCCGAGCCCTCGCGTCGCTCGCGAGTTGCCTCCCCCGGGCGGGTGTAGGCACCATCCAGAGGTGCTCGCCGCCGCGTCGAAGGAGCAGAAGATCGTCCTCGTGATGGTGGGCCTGCCCGCGCGAGGCAAGAGCTACATCGCGCGTAAGCTCGCGCGTTACCTGCGCTGGCGTGGGCACGAGACGCGGGTGTTCAACGTCGGCGCCTACCGACGCGAGCTCGTCGGCGCGCAGAAGAGCCACGATTTCTTCGACCCGGAGAACCTCGAGGGCTCGCGTGAGCGCCGCCGCGTCGCCGAGCTCGCGCTCGCCGACATGCGGAGCTGGATGCAGTCGGGTGGGCAGATCGCGCTCTACGACGCGACCAACTCCACGCGCGAGCGCCGCGCCTGGGTGCGAGAGGCCTGCCAGCGAGCCGGACTCGAGGTCGTCTTCGTCGAGACGATCTGCGACGACCCCGCCGTCGTCGATCGCAACGTGCGCGAGACGAAGCTGCACTCACCCGACTACGCCGAGGCCGATCCCGAGGCCGCGGTCGCCGACTTCCTCCAGCGCATCGAGCACTACGCGCGCGTCTACGAGTCGGTCGGCGACGACGAGGGCCGCTACGTGAAGCTCGTCGGCGAGGGCCAGAAGGTCGTCGTGCACGGCATCGACGGCACGATCCTCTCGCGCGCGGTCGTCTTCCTCATGAACCTGCGCACCCGAAGGCGCACCGTGTGGCTGGTGCGCCACGGTGAGAGCGTCTTCAACGTCGAGGACCGCGTGGGCGGCGACAGCGATCTCAGCCCGCGGGGGCGCGCCTTCGCGAAGTCGCTCGCCGCCTTCATGGACACGCGCCGCGGCGAGGAGCCCATCACGGTGTGGACGAGCCGCCTCAAGCGCACGATGCAGACGGCCGAGCTCCTGCCCGAGCAGCCCACGGCCTACCGCGCGCTCGACGAGATCGACGCGGGCGAGTGCGACGGCATGACCTACGCGGAGATCCGACGCCGCTTCCCGGACGAGTTCGCCGCGCGCACGAGCGACAAGCTCGGCTACCGCTACCCGCGCGGCGAGTCTTACGTCGATGTCATCCAGCGCCTCGATCCGGTCATCCTCGAGATCGAGCGCCACGAGCTGCCGATCCTCATCGTCGGCCACCAAGGCATCCTGCGCGCGCTCTACGCCTACCTCATGGACACCCCACCCAAGGAGTGTCCGCACCTGCCGATGCCGCTGCACACGGTGATCGAGCTCGTCCCCAACGCCTACGGCTGCACCGAGCGGCGCTTCCCGCTCGCGTGCTAGGAGGGCCTTCCCCATGAGCAACAAGCCACACGAGCCGTCGAGCGTCGCCGAGGCGCCCGCGCGGGGCGTCGACCCGGGCGCGAACGAGCGCGTCGACGTGCCCGGCGCCGCGGGCGACGAGCTCGCGCACGTCGCGCCGCCGCCGCCGAGCCTCGCCACCAAGAAGCGCAGCCTGCGCGCGAAGATCGTCGGTGTAGCGACGGTGGTGCTCGCGCTCGGCGTTCCCGCCCTGCTCAGCTACGGCACCCAGACGGTCGCAGCCTCCGGCGTCACGGGTTTCCTCGCGCTCTTCACCGCCACGCTCTCCGTGCTCGTCGCCGGCCTCGGCTTCGTGCTCGGCCGAGAGCGCCCGCGCGCCCTCGGCGTCGTGGTGCTCGCCTCGCTGCTCGGCGCGCTCGCCCTCGGCATCGGCGGCCTCGGCGCGCGCCTCGCGATCCGCGCCGCCGGCCTCGACGCCGCCGAAGACCCGGCCGCGCTCGCCGCCTGGCGTGTCTCGGTCGCCACGGGAGACGCGCGGCTCGGCGCCTGGCTCGCGCTCTCCGGCTTCGTCGGCGTCGCGCTCGGGGCCTGGGGCGTCTACCGCGTGATCGGCGCTCGCAGACGCGCGCTCGAGGAGGCGAAGCACCTCGCCGCGGGCAGCGAGCCCTCGGCGCAGGTCACGCGCGGACAGGTCGTGGGCGCGTGGGCCTCCTTCGCCGGCGTCGTCGTCGCCGGCGTGGGCGCGCTCGCGGCCGACGCCTCGGTGCTCGCGGCGCCCTACGAGCCGGTCGCGCACCCGAACGAAGCGAAGCTGCGCGACGTCGCCACGCTCGCGCGCTTGGGCGAGAGCGACGCGCTCTGCGCCGCGCTCGAGGAGGTGCTCGTGCCCGACTTCGCGCCCGAGGTCCTGCTCGATCGGATCCTCTCGGCGCGCCACGAGATCGCGCACCGCTGCGTCACGCGCGCGATCGACGCGCTCCCCTCCGGCCTGCCCTGCATGCTCGAGGCGAGCAAGCTCAGTCAGAGCCGCACGGCCAAGCTCGTCGGCGCCGAGGACCGCATCGTCTCGGCCTGCAAGCGCTCGCTCGTGCCTTGAGCCGCGCCTCGTCGCGCCATCGTCAGCTCCGTCGCGCCCGCGCCGCCTCCGGCGCGCTCCGAGCCCCTGGGGCTCCATGGATCCGCCCCGCTTCGCACCGACGCTCGCGGACCGTGCGCGCGAGGCTTGCCGCCCGAGGCTCGCGAGGGTCATGCTGAGCGCGATGAGGACCTCGATCTGCGCCCTCGCGGCCGCGTCGCTCGTGTCACTCGTGGCCTGCGACGCCCCCGAGAGCACCGGCGACCGTGACCCCACCCGCGAGCCGCTCGCTGCCCCCGCGCAGGCCGCGCCCGCTCAGGCCGCGCCGGGCCAGCTCGCGCGCCCCGTGGTGAAGACGCTCGAGATCGCCGAGGTGCGCTGGCCCCCGCGCGACGCGATCGACGCCGCGAGCCTCGCGCGGCTCTCCGAAGGCGCCCGCGAGGCCGTCACGCGCTCGCGCCTGCCGGTCCTCTTGCCGAAGCGCGACGGCCTGCTCGAGCGCGCCGTCGTCATGCCGTCGGCCCAGTACACCGCCGTGTCCATCCCGGCCGAGGATCGCCAGCACGGCGTCACGATCAGCCTGCAGGCCAACCGCATCGCGCACCGCTACGCCGAGGTCCCGCCCGCGCTCGGGCGCGACGTCGTGCGCGGTCACGACGCCTGGATCACCCAGAACGAGGGCATCTGGAGCGCGACGTGGACGGAGCACGGCGTCTCCTACGTGCTCGAGCTCGAGTGCGCGCGCCCGGGCGACGATCCTCGCTGCGAGAGCGACGCCGCGCTGCGCGCGCTCGCCGAGGAGCTCGTCTTCGTCGGTGGTTCGTTCGAAGTGGGAGGTGCACGATGAGCGCTCGACGCTACGCCCGCCTCGCCTTCGGGGCGACCACCGCGCTGTCGGCGCTCCTCGCGCCTGCCGCCGCCTCCGCTCAAGACTTCAGCTACGCGCCGCCCGGGCAGCTCGTGCCCGGCTCCGGCACCGGCCGCGCCGACGACACCATCTACGCGCCCGGCATGCGCTTCCCGATCGAGGCCGCGCCGGCCTTCGCGAACTCGCAGGTCTGGGGTACGGGCGGCTCGCAGGGCCCGAGCGGCTCGCAATGCGCGACCGCGAACTACAGCTATCCGTGGCACGACAACTACTGCGAGAGCCGCTCCTGGGACATGCCGCTCTGCCCCTCGGGCACCGGCCACCAAGGCCAGGACATCCGCGGCGCCGACTGCACGAAGGACGTGCACTGGGTCGTGGCCTCCGCGGCGGGCACCGTCACGAACATCGGCTCCTACAGCGTCTACGTCACCGCGCCCGACGGCACCCGCTACGACTACCTGCACATGGGCTCGGTGCAGGTCTCGCTCAACCAGCAGGTGACGAAGGGGCAACGACTCGGTAGGGTCTCCAACGAGTTCGGCGGCACACCGACCACGGTGCACCTGCACTTCAACATCCGACAGAGCGTCGCGAACGTAGGCACCGTCTACGTGCCGCCCTACACCTCGCTCGTCGCCTCGTACCAGGCGCTGCTCGGCCCGGTCGCGCCGCCAGGAGAGGGCGCGCTCGACGAGGTCTCCTGCGACGGGATCCGAGGCTGGGCCGCCGCGCCCGAGCAGCTCGAGTCGCCGATCGAGGTGCGCCTCTACTTCGACGGCTCGCCCGAGGGCGGGCAGACGGTCGGCCACCCCGTGCTCGCCGACCAGAACCGCCCCGATCTCTGCGAGTCGCTGGGCTCCTGCGATCACGGCTTCTCGACCGGGCTGCCGCTCTCGCTGCTCGACGGCGCCGAGCACACGGTCGAGGTCCACGCCGATGCCGGCGCGGGTGGTCCACTCGCCGAGCTCGAGGCGAGCCCGGGCAGCTTCAGCTGCAACTTCGAGATGCCGAGCGGCGTGCGCCGCGAGATCGGCGGCCTCGACGCCAAGAACGCCTGGCGCTTCTCCAGCTTCTGGGACGAGATCGAGGTCTCCGACGGCGTGCTCGGCACGCTGAGCGATGGCGAGCCGCTCGACGACGCACCCGGTTTGGTCGTCTCCGCGAGCGACGGCTCGCTGTGGCTCATCGACCGAGGTGTGCGCCGCCCCGTCGAGAGTGATGCGGTCGCGCGCGCCTGGGACTTCCACCCCGCGCTCGCGAGGCCGCTCGAAGAGAGCGCGCTCGCCGACATCCCCATCGGCAAGCCAGTGCGCGCGCGCCCGGTCGTCTTGCGCTCGGCCGAGGGGGAGCGCTTCCTCGTCGACGACGCCGACCCGACGCTCGGCGGTGGCGGTGGCGGTGGGAGCGGCGCCGGCGGCGCAGGTGGGGGCGGCGATGGCGTCTCCACGGCCTCGGCGAGCTGCTCCTGCCTCTTCGCGGGCTCGCCTGGTGCTCAGCCCGCTGGCTACTTCGCCTTCGCTGGCCTGCTCGGGCTCGCGGGCCTCGGGCGCCTCCTGCGCCGGCGCCCCGCCCGCGCTCGCTGAACCGGCAAGCTCCCGCCTCGCCGCCTCGCCACCTCACCACCTCGCCACCTCCCTCCGCTCCGCCGCTCCGCGCCCGCGCAGGACTTTCGCCGTCACTTCCGTGACCTGGGGCCTGCGCAGAGCCGTTGACGCGACGCGGCGTCGTGCTACCTCCCTATCCTTCGCACGCGAAACATCTTGCCGTCGCAGCCGCGGAGCCCCACCGAAGTAGGGCCCGCGCCACCCGCGCACACGCCCCAGGAGGCCCCCCGTGTCGAGCACCCCGCAGAACCGCTACAAGGCCGATCTCCGCGAGTTCCGGTTTCTCATGTTCGAACAGTTCGGCCTCGGCGAGCTGCTCGGCAAGGCGCCCTACGATGCTTGGGGCCGCGACGAAATCGACATGGTGCTCGAGGAGTCCTACAAGTTCGCCTGCGAGGTCACCGGGCCGCTCAACGCGGTCGGCGATCGCGAGGGCTGCCGGATCGAGGGCGGCCGCGTGAAGACGCCCACCGGCTTCGCCGACGCCTGGGACAAGCTGCGCGAGGCGGGCTGGAAGGCGCTCGCCGTCGACCCCGAGTACGACGGACAGGGCGCGCCCAAGATGCTCTGGTGCGCGGTGGAGGAGTTCCTCTGCGGCTCGAACCCGGCCTTCAACATGTACCCCGGGCTCGCGCACGGCGCCGGCGAGGTCATCGAGCACTTCGGCACCGCTCGCCAGAAGAAGCTCTTCGTGCACGCGCTCTTCCACGGCAAGTGGGGCGGCACGATGTGCCTCACCGAGCCGCAGGCCGGCAGCGACGTCGGCGCCGCGCGCACCGCGGCCAAGCGCCTCGGCGACGGCCGCTACGAGATCACCGGCACGAAGATCTACATCTCCGGCGGCGACCACGACATGGCCGAGAACGTCGTCCACCTCGTGCTCGCGCGCGTCGACGGCGCGCCGCCCGGCACCAAGGGGCTCTCGCTCTTCATCGTGCCGCGCATCCGCGTGAACGACGACGGCTCGCTCGGCGAGGACAACGACGTCACCGTGCCCTCCATCGAGCACAAGATGGGCATCAACGGCTCGGCGACCTGCGTGCTCAACTTCGGCGACAACGGGAAATGCATCGGCGAGCTCGTCGGTGAGGCCGAGAACGTCGGCATCCAGCAGATGTTCATGATGATGAACGGCGCGCGCATCGGCGTCGGCCTGCAGGGTGTGTCGGTGGCCTCGGCGGCCTACCTCTCGGCGCTCGACTACGCGAAGGATCGCAAGCAGGGCGCGCCCATCACCAACTGGAAGGATCCGACGGCGCCGCGCGTCGCGATCATCGAGCACGCCGACGTGCGCCGCATGCTGCTCGAGATGAAGGCGAGGGTCGAAGGCCCGCGCGCGCTCATCGCGAAGCTCGCCTACCACGGCGACTGCATCAACGCGCTCAAGGGCAAGGACGACGCGGCCGCCGCCTACCACCAGGGCCAGGTCGATCTGCTCGTGCCGCTCGTGAAGGCCTACTCGACCGACCAGGCCTTCAAGGTGACGGAGCTCGCCATCCAGACCCACGGCGGCGCCGGCTACATCCAGGACTACCCCGTCGAGCAGGCCTGCCGCGACTCGAAGATCTTCAGCATCTACGAGGGCACGAACCACATCCAGGCGATGGACCTCGTGGGCCGCAAGCTGCCGCAGAACGGCGGCGCGAACCTGCAGGCCTTCCTCGGCGACATCGGCAAGTTCATCGCCGAGAACGAGGGCCACGCGAAGCTCGGCCCGCTCGTGAAGGAGCTCGCGAGCGCGCACGGCGCGGTCGCGAGCACCGCGATGCGCCTGCTCGGCTGGTTCCAGTCCGGCAAGATGCTCATGGTGCCGCTCGCCGCCAACCGCGTGCTCGAGATGATGAGCGAGCTCGCCTGTGGCTGGCTGCTGCTCGACGCGGCGCGCATCGCGCACCAGAAGCTCGAGACCCTGGCGGCCGACGCTCCCGATCGCGCCTTCTACGAGGGCAAGGTGCACGTCGCGAGCTACTTCGTGAAGAACATCCTGCCGCACGCGAAGCTCGGCGCGGAGATCCTCGGCCACGAGGACACCTCGCCGGTCGACATCTCCGACGCGGCCTTCGCCGGCGTCTGATCCGACCTCGCAGGATCGCGAAGGCGCGGCCCGGTCTCTCGGCTCGGCCGCGTCGCGCGTTCCATGGCTGCGAAATAGCGGGCGGGCCGCTCGAGCGCGCGCGCTCAGTGCGTGTGGCCGTCGTGCGACGTCGCCGCGTGAGAGGTGTGGTCGCCCGCGCAGCGCGCGTCCTGCCAGCCCACCCAGTAGGGGCCGTCCGGGCCGTGCTCGCGCTTCCAGATCGGCAACCTCGCCTTGATCTCGTCGATCAAGCTGCGGCACGCGGCGAAGGCCTCGCCTCGGTGCACGGCGCTCGCGGCGCAGATCACCGCCACCTCGCCGACGCGCAGCGCGCCGATGCGGTGGCTCGCGAAGACGCGCACGCCTGGATGGCGGGCCTCGACCTCCGCCTCGATGCGACCGAGCTCGCCCTCGGCCATCGAGGCGTAGGCCTCGTACTCGAGCAGCGAGACCGCGCGGCCGTCGTTCGTATCGCGCACCACGCCGAGGAAGAGGTCGACCGCGCCCGCGCCGTCGTGTTGCACGGCGCGCACCGCTTCGTCGCTCGAGAGCGGCTCCTCGCGCACACGACCCCGGCCGCGCGCGCCTGGATCGGCCGGAAGCAGCTCGTCGAGCGCCGCGAGGAGGCGCCTCCGGTCACCTCGCTCGGCGGCCCGCTTCGCGAGGTGGGCGAGCGCGTAGCGCGCGAGCGGATGGAGCCCGGGCCACGCAGCGACGACCCTGCCTGCGTCGGCGCCCAGCGAGGCCTCGAGCGCGGCGCCTGGGCTCGCCGGGTCGAGCTCCGGCACGGGCTCGATCGTGCGCGCCGCGTGCGTGCTCTCCGCGATACGCGCCGACACGAGCGCGTCGTCGACCTCGGCCTGCGCGCCGGCCGCGACCAGCGCGCGACGCGCCTCGAGCGAGAGCGAGCGCCAGCCCTCGAGCGAGAGGTGCAGGCCTGCGCGATCGAGCGCGCGCCGCGCGGCGAGTGGCAAGAGCTCGAGCCCTGCGCCGACCTCCTCGGCCTCGAAGGCGTGCACGCCGAGCGCGCGCGGCTCAGCCACCGATCGCCCTCATGCTGAGCTCCGCTGCCGAGGGCTCGGTGCAGCCCTTGAAGCTGCGACCGTCGGGCTTCTGCGCCCAGGCCTGCGCGAGCAGCTCGGGCAGACGCTCGAGCTCGCCGCGCTCGGCGGCCTCGCGCGCGTCGACGCCGTCGTCGGTCGCGAGGCAAGGACGCAAGACGCCGCTCGAGGAGACGCGCAGGCGGTCGCAGCTCGCGCAGTAGGTGTCGCTGGTGCCGCTGATGAAGCCGACGCGCAGCGAAGGATCGTGGCGCGCAGCCACGTAGCGCGCAGGCCCACGATCGGGCTCGAGCGCGGGCTCTTCGTCGGCGAGCAGCTGCGCGAGACGCGCGCGCATCTCGCCGACCGGCACGAGGTGCGCTGGGGCGAGCTTCGCGCCTTCGGCGATGGGCATGACCTCGAGGAAGCGAGGCACGAGGCGTCGCTCCCAGGCCCAGCGCACGATGGGCTCGAGCTCGTCGTCGTTCACGCCGCGCAGCACGACGGCGTTGAGCTTGATGGGCCCGAGCCCGGCCGCGCGCGCGGCCTCGATGCCCTCGAGCACCGGTGCGAGCCTGGCGCCGCGCGTGATCGCCGCGAAGCGAGCCTCGTCGAGCGTGTCGATCGACACGTTGATGCGTGAGAGCCCGGCCTCTCGGAGCGGCGCCGCGAGGCGGGCGAGCTGCGAGGCGTTCGTCGTGAGCGCGAGGTCCTCCACGCCGCGCGCGGCGATCATGCGTACGATCTCGAGCACCTGGGGGTGGATGAGCGGCTCGCCGCCGGTGATGCGCACGCGCCGCACGCCCGCGGCCACGAGGCCGTCGATCGTCGTGCGCCACCCCTCGAGCGAGAGGCGCGTCTCGGCGTAGCCGTCGTTGCGCGAGGGGCGGCAGTAGGTGCACGCGAAGTCGCAACGATCGGTGATCGAGAGGCGCACGCTGCGAGGCTTCGCGACCGGGTGCGTCGAGAGCACACGCACACCGCTCCGCGCGTCGACCTCGTCGCGCGCCTCTGCGCGCACCATCGGGAGGCGGCGGGGTCCGGAGCGGAGGGCGACGGGCTCGGTCATGGGCGCAGCAACGGGTGACGCAACGTCAGCTCAGGGATTATCGCGCCCTCGCGGCGAAGGCCACAGAGGAGATCGCGCGCACACGCCGCCGATGCCGCGTACCCTCGCCGTCATGCGCCGCCACACCGCCAGCTGCATGGGGCTCCTCCTCTGCGTCGCCGCCGCTTGCTCCGAACGAGCGCCGTCTCCCACCGCCTCGGCGGAGCCCGCGATCGCCCAATCCGCACCTGCGCCCACGAGCTCGGCGAGCGCCGCGGCCGCGCTCGTCCGTCCGAGCGGGCCGAGGATCTCCGTCGTGCACACCTTCCCGGGCGACACGGCGCTGTTCCGGCTCCGGCGCGCGTTGCTCGCTTGCACCGACGGCTGCTCCACCGGAACGAAAGACGCGCCCTCGAAGGCCGAGACCTTCATCGTGGATCGCGCGGGCTCGAAGAAGGCGCCGCTCTTCCCCGAGTCGGCCTGGCGCGCCCAATACGGACGCATCGAGTCGATCTTCGCCGAGCGTCGCCGTGTGAGCTTCAGCGGCTCCTACCCCGAGGAGCTCTGGGCGAACCTCGACGCACCCTACGACCGCGGTGGCTATGGCTACGTCGCGCCGCTGCGCGCGGGGGAGTCGGGCTGGGCGCAGTCCGCGGAAGGCAGCGAGCAGAAGCGCGTCGGCTGCCACCTGCAGGCGAGCACGCGTGGGCTCGTGCGCGACGATGGGCGCTGCGACGACAGCGGGCTCTCGGTGACGGCGCGCAAGCTCCTGCCTTCGCTCGCACACGCTCCGGTGAGCCCGGAGCGGCTGGTCGTCTTGCCCGAGGGGGGCGCGGTGCTGCTGCTCGCCGATGCTTACGCGCGCCTCGTGGGAGAGCGCTGGGAGAAGCGCCCCGCGCCCTGGAAGGCGACGCCGGAGCTTGCGGTCGGCCTGGAAGACGGGCGCGTCGTGGTCGCGTCGGGCGAGGGGGTTCACGTCGTCTCCGCCTCGGACGAGGTCTCGCCCCTGACGCTGACGGCGTCCGACGCGCCCGAGGCCGCGCCCCTCACGGGCGCCACGTCGGTCCGGCTCGAGCTCGTGGGTGCCGAGGTGTGGGTGGGCTTCGAGCACGAGGGCAAGCTGAAGCTCGCAGCGCCGAGCGAGAGCGCTGCGTGGAAGCGCTTCCTGCCGCCCGCCGCCGATCCTTCGAAGGCCGATCCTTCGAAGGCCGATCCCGCGGAGGTCGCGCACGCGATCCCCCAGCCGACGAACCTCAGCGACGCATGCACGACGCCCTTCGTCATGCTCGCCTCGAACGACGACCCCTCCTACGTCTTCTCCGCGTCGACGGCGGCCTTCTACGGCAAGACCGAGCTCCAAGACGCCACCTTCGTGCAGTTCTCGAGGAACGGCGCGACCTACTTCGGTCTGCAGACGAAGACCCACGAGCAGGCGAAGCAGGCCCTCGAGATCGGCAAAGGCGCGAAGCTCCACCCGCAGCTCACCTGCCTCGACGCGCTCGGGAACATCCCCGATCCCGTCGACCCACCGAAGGACGTGCGCGTCTACTTCGTGAACCTGGCCCACTCTTCGATGATCTGGCCGTGAAACGCCGCGGCGCGCTCCTCGCGATCGCGCTCCCGGTCGCGGCGAGCGTAGCGGCGCTCTCGCCCGAGCTCGGCGCCGCGCGCGCAGCGAAGATCCTGCGCTGGCCCGGTCCGGGCCCGCAGCTGCGCTCGGCCGGGCTCGCGCCGACGGCGCTCGTCGATTGGAACCGAGGCTGCGAGGGCTGCCACGCGGAGATCGCCGCGGAGTGGCGCAGCTCGCGCCACCACGTGGCCTACACGAACGCGTCCTTCCAGGCCGCGCTCGAGCGTGAGCCCGAGCATACGCGCGCCTTCTGCGTGCGCTGTCACGCGCCGGAGTCGAAGCTCGCCGCGGGCGTCGACGGCGCAGCTCGGCTCGGCGTCGCCTGCATCACCTGCCACGTCCCGCTCGGGCCTGTGCTCGCCGTCGAGAGCTCGAGCGCGTCGCCGCACGCGAGCTTCGCGTCGCTCTCCTTCCGCTCGGTCGACGCATGCAAGAGCTGCCACGAGTTCGAGCTCCCTCGCCACCGCAGGCCCGGCCTCATGCAGCGCACCGTCTCCGAGCACCGGGAGTCCGGGAGCGAGCTCTCGTGCAGCGCGTGTCACATGCCGAAGCGCGCGGGGCATCGGAGCCACGGCTTCCCGGGAGGCTACGACGAGGCCTTCGTGCGCGACGCGCTCGAGGTCGACGCCACGATCGCCGGCTCGCGCGCGACGATTCGGCTCGTGCCGAGGCGGGTGACGCACGCGGTGCCGACCGGAGATCTCTTCCGCCGCCTCGCGGTCGAGGTCCAGCCCATCGGGGCGGGCGGCGAGAGGCTCGCTCCGATGCGTCGCTACCTCGCGCGCCATTACGTAGACGCCGGTGGTGAGCGCGTCGAGCTGTCCGACGACCGACCTCACCTGGCGGCGCGCCTCGTGCACTTCGAGCTGCCCGCCGCCGCGCGCGGCCGCTTCGAGTGGCGCGTGCGCTACGAACGCGTGGGCTTCCACCGCGGCGACGACGAGGCGAAAGCCGAGGTCGAGAGCGCGTTCCTCATCGCGTCGGGGGCGGTCGATCGCTGAGCACGGCGCCGCCGCGCCCCTCCGCCTCGCGCGCCTCGCGGGCGATCTCGAGCACCTCGCGCGCGAGGCGCAGGGCGAGCGGTCCGAGCGCGAGCCCCGCCGGCCCGAAGGCGGCGAGCCCACCGAAGGCCGCGAAGAGCAGGAGCGAAGCGGGCAGGTCGAGCTTGCCGCCCCAGCGCTGGAAGAGCGGGCGCAGCAGGTTGTCGATCGTGCCGACCCCGAAGAAGCCGAGCAGCACGAGCAAGGCCGCGCGTCCGAGCTCGCCGGAGAGCGCGAGGCCGACCGCGACCGGGCCCCAGACGACGGCCGTGCCGAAGGTCGGCAAGAACGCGGCGACGAAGGTGAGCGCGCCCAGCACCGCGAGGCGCGGCACACCGAGCGCCGCGTAGGCGACCGTGGCGAGCAGGGCCTGCGCGAGCGCGGTGAGCCCACCGCCGACGAAGAGCCCGTAGCCGGTCTCGAGGAAGGCCGCGGCGAGGCGGCGCGTCACCTTCTCGGACACGGGCAGGTGCGCCACCGCCCAGCGCCAGGTCGCGCGCCCCTCCGCGAGGAAGTCGTAGAGCGCGACGAAGAACACGACGAGCACGACCGTGGCCCAGGCGCCTGCGCCGGCGAAGCTCGAGATCGCCTGCCACGCCGTCGCTCCATGCTGGCGCGCGAGATCCAGCGCATGCTCGAGCCGGAGCTCGGTGGGCCCCGTCTCGCCTTCGGAGGAGACGACGGTGAGCAAGGCGTGTCGGACCTCCGGTGAAGCGAAGACCTTCCGCGTGAACTCGAGGACGCTCATCGTGAGCGAGGCGATGAGCAGCCCCACCGGCACGAGCAGCGAGGCCACGAGGACCACCGAGATGCCCGCCGCGATCGACCGCCGCCCGCGCACCACGCGCTCGAGTCGGCCGGTGAGGGGGTCGAGGATCGCGGCGGTCCAGATCGCGAAGACGAGCGGCGCCCACAGCGGCAGCAGCACCGTCGAGGCCAGCAGCACCAGGCCGACCGCGCCCACGCCCACGACGATCCGCTCGACGCCGAGCGCCTTCCCGCTCTGGTTCAGCGCCGCCTCGGGCGTGCTCGTCTTCGAGGGCTCGGGGTCGGCATCCACGCGTGACGATCCTACTCGCAGCCGCTCTGCGCGTGGCAAGCCGCGCTTCGACGCGCGCACGCCGAGCCAGGCTCGAGCGTCGCACGCGGCGCGCGACGCCGACGTGCTCCACGGCGAGCGACTTTGCCGCGCCGCGCGATCCTGTGTAGTCGGTGGGACATGCACGCGGGCAGCACGACGCGACGCAGCCTCCTCGCCATGCTCGGCTCGGGACTCGGGCTCGCGCTCGTCGGCTGCGCGCCCCAGGCCGCAGGCGGCGCGATGCTCTCGAACGTGGGCCGCGCCGGCAGCGGGCGCAGGGCCGACGACGATGGTTTCCACGGCGGCGAGCAGCCTGCGCCCGAGCCGGCTGCCTCGAACGCCGAGCCGCCCCAGTCGCCGCCTGCGCCCGAGCCACCCGCGAAGCCCAGGCGCCCGACGCTCGACCTACCCGCGCGCACGCCGGGCGCCGAGACGGGCTCGGCCTTCCTCGAGCGCACCGAGGGGCTCGGGCGCGCCGCGATGGACGAAGCGGTGGCGCAAGCGATCCTCGAGGGCAACGTGCCCGACTACCTGCGCACGCTCGCTCCGATCCGCCTCGAGGCGCGCGGCCTCGTCGCGACGCTGCACGTCGCCTGCGACTACCTCGCGATCGGCTCCGACGACGACTTCGTGCGCATGCCGATGACCGCCGCCGCAGCGCAGCGCATCGCGAACCGCCTCGGCGCCACGCTGCCGACGCCGAAGCTCGTCGACACCATCTACGAGCACGCCGAGGTGCGCCTGCCGCCGAGCTTCATCGAGGGCGGCCCCACCGAGGGCACGCTCGCCGACTACGCGCTGCACCACCGCAAGCTCGAGACCCACCGCCTGCGAGGCGGTCACCCGCTCGGTGTGCTCACCGCCGGCCACAAGAAGGACATCGTGCTCTGCGAGCGCCTCGTCGAGCGGCCGGACCGCGTCGCGATCTACGGCTGGCACCGCCGCGCGGGCGACGTCATCCAGCCCGTGAGCACGCTGCATTCGTGCCGCTACGCCGACTACAGCCACGGCGTGCGCCTCGTCGACCAGCGCCTCGAGGTCGGCGGTGAGCTGCTCCGCCTGAGCGACGCCCTGCGCGATCCCGAGTGGGCGTGGCTGCTCAGCAGCGAGGGGCCGCTCTCGGTCACGGCCTACCCGACGACGCTGCCGGACTACGACGGCCGCGGGCGCACGAAGCGGCGCAAGAACGCGAGCCGAGCCAAGAAGAAGGGCTGAGGCGTGGTGCTCTCACGCTTCATCACGCCGCTCGCCGCGTCGATCGACGACCGCTTCGCGCGTGCCATCACCGGTCGCGGCAAGAAGCCGCGCTCCGGCCCCGAAGCGCTCGGGCCGGAAGAGCGCGCCGCACAGCTCACCGCGATCGCCGAGGCCTACGAGCCGGCCGAGCCCTTCGACGACGTGGAACGCTTCTTCGGAGCGCCGGCGCCGATCGACCCACGCCACACGCTCGTCGGCACGCGCCGCACGCGCGCTGGGCTCGTCGACGTCTTCGATCTGCGCTGGCCTTCACGCGTCGACACCTTCCACCCCGACGAGGCCCTCGGCGCGCGCTTCGCTTCGACGCGCGAGAACCGAGACGCAGCGACGCGCCTCTACGCGCACCGGGGTGGCAAGCGCCCGACGGTGATCGTCGTACACGGCTACCTCGCCGGTCGCTACGCCGTCGAAGAGCGCATCTGGCCCGTGGGCTTCCTGCTCGATCGCGGCGTCGACGTGGCGCTCTTCGTCTTGCCCTTCCACGCCGTGCGCGCCGAGCCCGACGCGCCGCATCGTTTCCCGAGCAGTGATCCTCGTTTCTCCAACGAAGGCTTCCGCCAGGCCATCTTCGAGCTGCGCAGCCTCGTCGCGCACCTCGAGGAGCGCGGCTCGCCGCTCGTCGGCGCGATGGGCATGAGCCTCGGCGGCTACACCGTGAGCCTGCTCGCCACCGTCGAGCCCAGGCTCGACTTCGTGGCGCCCGTGATCCCGCTCGCCTCCTTCGCCGACGTCGCGCACGAGGCCGGTCGCTTCGTCGGCACGACCGCCCAGAAGGCCGAGCAGCACCGTTTGCTCGACCGCGTGCACCGCGTCGTGAGCCCGTTCGCGCGCAGCTCGAAGCTCGCGAGTGGCGCCGCCGTCGTGGTCGCCGGGCGTGGTGACCGCATCACGCCGAGCGCGCACGGCGAGCGCCTCGCGCAGCACCTCGGCGCCGAGCTCCACCTCATGCCAGGCGGGCACCTCCTGCAGATCGGGCGCGCCGAGGGCTTCCGCGCGATCGCGAGGATGATGAAGCGCCGAGGTGTGTTCGAGGCCTGAAGTCGCGCGCGCCGCTCAGCGCAGCGAGGCGTAGCCGCCTGCGTTGGTCACCGCGCCGTAGCCCTTCTTCTCGAGCAGGTCCTTCGCGATGCCCGAGCGGCGCCCCGAGGCGCAGTACACGACGAGCTTCTTGCTGCGGTCGCCGTCGAGCGCGCGATCGAGCTCGGTGAGGCGCGCCTCGAGCTCGTCGATCGGGATGTTGATCGCGCGCTCGAGGTGGCCGCCGGCGAACTCGCCAGGCGTGCGCACGTCGACGACGACGGCGGCCTGCGCCACGGCTTCACGCGGCGAGGGCCGCGCGCCGCTCTCTTGCTTCGAGGCCTCCTCGTTGCCGGAGGCGATCGAGCAGCCGGTCAGCGCGAAGAGACCGAGGGCGACGAGCAGGACGCGAGACATGCCCCGGGTCTAGCAGGCGCCGTGCCGACGCGCAGCGCGGGCGAATTCGCAGCTGAACCGGTGGAGCCTGAAACGACGAGAGACGAGGCGTTGCGAGAGCGCTGGAACGGCCTCGCCCGATGCGTGGTGTAGCCTCTCCCACGAGTGCCCCGTCGCGCGCCCGCACCCGAGCCCAGCCCCTCGGCTTCCGAGTGGCCTCCGCACGTCTGGGCGGCCTTCGCCCGTCGCGTGGACGCAGCGTGCAGCATGAAGCAGCTCGATCCGAACTGGATCGCGCAGCGTCTCGCCGGCGAGCCGTCGAACGAGCTCGGGCAGCTCGTGGACGAGCTGAGTCTGCCTCCTGGATCGGCGTTGCGGCGCGCGATCGAGCGGCCCGGGCTCGAGGCGGAGCTCGCGACCGCGCTGCTCGCGGGTTTCCGTGCCGATGATGCCCGCGTCCTGCATCGCGCCAAACCCTTCGCGTGGTTTCGCGAGCGCGTGGCACGCGTGCTCGGCGTTCGCTTCCAGCGCGAGTCGGGCACCATCGACGAGGGTTGCCGCGCCGTGCTGGAGCGAATCGCGCTCGACGTGTTGGAGGCCGACACGCGGCCGCTCGAGGTGGTGGAGCGCATGCTTCCTCGCTTCGTGCAGGCCTCGCTCGAGCTCGGCGCCGCGGCGCTGTCCGAGGCGGTCGCTCGCGCGCGTGACCACGAGTCGAGCCTGCTCGCGGTGCTCGCCCGGAGCATCACGAAGCAGGGCGATCTGCGCACCTACGAGCTCAGCCCGTGCCGGGCCGACGCGGCCTTCGTCGTCGCCGAGGCCCTCGAGGCGCTCGGCGTCCGCACGGTGGCGGGAGGCTCCGCCACGGCCGACGCGCTCGCGCGTGCGGTCGGTGAGCTCGACTACGCACCGACGACGCGCTTCTCCGTGGGGGACGTCGTGCGCCACCCGAAGTTCGGGCGCGGCGTCGTCGTGGCGCTGTTCGAGACCAGCGTGGAGATCGACTTCGCCGGGGACCGACGTCGGCTCGCCGGCCGCGCCCACCCCTGAGCTCGGCCGCACCCCTCGATGGTCCCGGGCAGGGCCCATGTCGCCAGCACGAGCGCGCACGGGTGGTCGGCAGAGGTGGGCACGTGTCGATCCACCCCCTTCGCACGCGCCCTCGTGGACGGGCGCGAGGGCGAGCGCCGCGCAGAATCGCGTCTTCGCGCGGGTGGCACGGAAGCTGCTCAGGTCGGCGCCCATGAAGATCCTCCGCTCCCTCGGCGGGCTCGCGACCTCGCTCTCCCTGCTCGCGTGCAGCGCCGACCCGACGGCGAGCGTCGAGTCCGACGCGACCGAGGTCTTCCCCGCGGCCTCGGACGAGGCGCTCTCGATCGTGGCGATGGTCAACGACCCGGCCACGACGGCGGAGGTGCTGCGCGGCGGCGGCGTGAGCTCGCGCGCGGCCACGAACCTGCTCGCGCACCGCGACGGCGCGGACGGCGCAGCACGGACCGCCGACGACGATCCCTTCGACATGCTCGCCGAGGTAGACGCGGTCCCCCAGGTCGGCACGGCGACGATCCGCAAGCTCGCCGAGCTCGCCGAGGCGCGCGGCTACCTCGAGGCGCAGCGCCGCCGCGAGGTGAGCGTCATCTTCTCCCCGCAGCCCATCGCCACCAGCCACAACGCGCGCGTGGCCGAGCTCATCTACGGCGCCGAACGCTCGATCGACGTCGCGATGTACAGCTACTCCGATCCCGGCATCCAGGCGGCGCTCGCCGACGCGACCGCGCGCGGCGTGAAGGTGCGCTTCTTGTTCGACACCGCGAGCAACGACCGCAAGCTCACCGGAGCGCAGCTCTCGTCGTCGAGGTCGGGCAGGCTCGAGTCGATCGGCGTCGACGTGCGCTGGGTGAACAAGATCATGCACCACAAGTTCATGATCGTGGACGGCCCACGCGACTCGCTCGACGCCGCGAAGACGGCGCACGTCGTCTCCGGCAGCGGCAACTGGTCGAACGGCGCAGCCACCAAGTACGACGAGAACACCCTGTTCCTGAGCGCCATGCCCGAGGTCGCGCTGCGCATGCAGCGAGAGTTCGACACGCTCTGGGAGGGCTCACGCGACCTCGTCGCGAACCCGGAGCTCGTCTTCGAGGCCTCGTCGATCGACATCAGCGACGCCGACATCCCCGTCGCTCCGGGCTTCGACGCCTTGTTCACGAGCGCGAACTTCACCGCGAACGGCGACACCTTCACGCTCACCGGGGCCGACACCGTGGCCGACGGCCTCGTCGCGGCGATCGACGCCGCGGAGGAGCGCATCCTCGTCGCCTCCGGCCACCTGCGCTCGCGCCCCGTGTCCGAGGCGCTCATGCGCAAGCGCGCCGAGGATCCCGACCTCGAGATCCGCGTCTACCTCGACGGCCAGGAGTACATCTCGGCCTCCACGCACACCAAGCAGGTGACCGACCTCGAGGCTTGCCTCCAGCTGGCCACCACCGAGGCCAAGAAGCGCTCCTGCCGCGACAAGGGCTTCTTGTTCGGTTTCGCGGTCGGCGAGGCGGGCATCGACGTGCGCTACAAGTACTACGCGTACCGCTGGGACGTGTCCTACGCGGCCCAGATGCACAACAAGTTCCTCATCGTCGACGACGCGCTCTACACCGGGAGCTACAACCTCTCCGACAACGCCGAGCACAACACCTTCGAGAACATGCTCGTCTTCCGCGGGCCCGAGTTCCGCGAGCTCGTCGGCGACTACGAGGAGAAGTTCGAGTCGATGTGGTCGACGGGCGAGGGCAAGCTCGAGGCCCTGATGGACACCATCCGCACCGAGACGACGATCCCCATCGTGTTCGACGCGATGAGCCTCGACTGGCGAGAGGTGCGCGATCTCAAGTCGCTCATCGCCGCCGAGTGTCCCGCGGTGAACTCCGCCGACTATCGGCAGAACGCAGCCGCGCACCTCAGCTGCAAGAAGTGACCCGGGCCGCGCGCGGCCGCCTCCGGAGCCGCGCGCCTCAGGCCTCTCGGCTGCGCTCGAGGACCTCGAAGCGGATGCCCGCGCGCACGAGGCGCTCGATCAGCACCTCACCCAGGGCCTCGGCCGTCGTGAGCACCCCGGCGGCCTTCGGAAGACGCTCGCGATCGAAGACGAGCGCGAGCGCGCACTCGCTGATCATCTTCGAGGTCTCCGCGTAGCCGGGCTCCCCACCCGATACCCGCGTCACGAGCTTCTCGCCGCCCGAGCGCGCGACGAAGGTGACGCGGAAGTGGCCGTTGCGGCGCACCTCCTCGCTCGGCCCTTCGCCCTGGCGCTTGGCCTTGAGCAACAGCTCGCGCGTCGGCCGGAGCTGCGAGAGGGCCGCGACGGCGCCCACGCCGGCGACCAGCGCCGCGGCCGTGGCGAGCGAGCCCACGCGCGCGTAGTGCCCGTAGCGGAAGTCGGGACCGTAGACCTCGAGCGAACGCGCGCTGCGCAGCACGATCTGCGGATCGATGGTCGGCATCGGGAGGACCCAGCCGCGCACCTCGGGCTCCTTGCGAGGCCTCGGCGCGAGCCCACGCACCGTGCGGCCCCCCGTCGCCGCGGGTTTGGCCTTGAGACGCGCGGCTTTGCGTTGCTCCGAGAGGCGGCTCATCGCGCCGACCGCCGAGTGCCAGGTGCCGCCCGAGATGCCGCCGCTGGCCTGCACGAAGCCCTCCATCGTCACGGGGCCTTTGGGCGCCAGCTCGCGCACGGTGAAGTAGGCGCCGAGGTCGTGCGGGATGCTGTCGAAGCCGCAGCAGCTCACGATGCGCACGCCCGCGCGCGCGGCGCGCTCGCCGTAGACCTCGAGCACGCGGTCGACGAACTCGGGCTCGCCGGTGATGTCGAGGTAGTCGGCGCCGTGCTCCACGCACGACGCCACGAGCGGCTCGCCGTGCTGCGCGTAGGGGCCGACCGTGGTGAGCACCACGCGCGCCTCGGAGGTCATCGCGTCGAGCGAGGCGCGATCGTCGCTCCTGGCGACCAGGATCTCCACCTCGCGCTCGAAGCGCGCGCGCAGCTCGTCGCGGATCGCCTCGAGCTTCCGACGGTCGCGCCCGGCGATCGCCCACCTGAGCGCCGGAGGCGCGTGCTCCGCGAGGTAGAGCACCGCGAGGTGGCCCGTGTAGCCGGTGGCTCCGTAGACGACGAGATCGAGCGACTTCGACATGGGAGGCCGGAGCATAAGGGCGCTCGCGCCTGGCGCAAGGCGCCCACGTGATGGATCCGCGCCGCCGCGCCCAGCTGCCCCACGGGTGCTAGCGTGGCAGCGCATGAGCGGGACCCAGCCATCGCCCGACGCGAGCGTGCCGGTGGTCGTGCTCACGGGCTTCCTCGGCGCGGGCAAGAGCACGCTCCTCCACCGCTGGCTCGGCGAGCTCGCGCGCGACGAGGTCGCCGTGATCGTCAACGAGCTCGGCGAGGTCGCGCTCGACGCCGACCAGCTCGCCGCGCGCGTCGACGCCTTCCGCGAGATCACCGGCGGCTGCGCTTGCTGCACCACCCAGGCCGAGCTCGTGCGCGCGCTCGCCCACTTCGCCGAGCGTGGCCTGCGCCGCATCTTCGTCGAGACCTCCGGCGCGGCCTCGCCCGCGGGGGTGGTCCGCGCCGTGACGCGCAACGAGGCCCTGTCGCTCGGTGGGGTCGTGACCGTCGTCGACGCGACCCGCTGGCCGCCCGGCACAGGGGCGAGCCTCGCGAGCCTCGCCGACGAGCAGCTCGGCTACGCCGACGCCGTCGTGATCTCGAACGCCGACAGATGCTCCGGAGAGGCGCTCGACGTCGTGCGCCTCGAGGTGCTCACGAAGAACCCCACGGCCGCGATCGTCGCCTCGGTGCGAGGGCAGCTCCGTGAAGCGAGCTTCGAAGCTCTGCTCGAGAACCGCGGCGAGCTCCCGCGCGAGCTGCCGCGCTCCGAGCACGCCGGGGTGATCCAATCGATCGCGTGGCAATACGACGGCGAGATCTGTGGCGAGCGCTTCGGCGACTGGGTGGAGCAGACCCTCGCGCAATACGAAGGCCGGCTCCTGCGCGTGAAGGCCGTGCTCGCCGTGGCCGGGCTCGAGCGGCGCATGATCGTGCAGGGCGTCGCCGACCGGATCGCGGTCGACTTCGGCGAGCCCTTCGAGCCCGGAGCGCGCGTTTGTCGATTGGTGATCATCGGCTTCGGCCTCGAGCGCGAAGCGATCTGCGCGGGCCTCGAGGCCGCGGCGCGCTAGCCTGCGAGGAGCGGCTCGAGCTGCCGCGCGGACGTGTCCGCGATCGCCCAGGGCGCGAGCCTCGCGCCGCTCGACGTCGACGGCGAGCCTCGCCCCGCGGCGCCCGACGTCGGCGCCGACCAGCGCTGAAGTCTGCCATCGTGCGAGGCGCGCTCGCGCTCGCCGCTCCACCCGCGACGCGCCGCTCCGTGGCAGACTGCGCCTCGGAGAACGCCATGCGCGCAGACAGCCACGATCTCATTCGCGTGCGAGGCGCGCGGCAGAACAACCTCCAGGATCTGAGCGTCGACATCCCGAAGCGGCGCCTCACGGTGTTCACGGGTGTGTCGGGCTCGGGCAAGTCCTCGCTCGTCTTCGGCACCATCGCGGCCGAGTCGCAGCGGCTCATCAACGAGACCTACAGCAGCTTCCTCCAGGGCTTCATGCCCACCCTCGCGCGCCCCGAGGTCGACCTGCTCGAGGGGCTCACGACGGCCATCCTCGTCGACCAGGAGCGCATGGGCGCGAACGCGCGCTCCACCGTCGGCACGGCGACCGACGCGAACGCGATGCTGCGGATCTTGTGGAGCCGCATCGGGCAGCCGCACATCGGCTCGTCGAACGCCTTCTCCTTCAACGTGCCCTCGGTACGCGCCGTGGGCCAGATCACGCTCGAGAAGGGCGCGGGCAAGACCGAGAAGCGGGTGTACTCGGTGACCGGCGGCATGTGCCCGCGCTGCGAGGGCATGGGCTCGGCGACCGATATCGACCTGAACGAGCTCTACGACGACACGAAATCGCTGCGCGAAGGCGCGCTCAAGATCCCCGGCTACACCGCCGACGGCTGGTACGTGCGCATCTACTCCGAGTCGGGCTTCGTCGACGGCGACAAACCGATCCGGAAGTACACCAAACGCGAGCTCCACGATTTTCTCCACAAGGAGCCCGTGAAGGTGAAGGTCGCCGGCGCGAACATGACCTACGAGGGGCTCATCCCGCGCATCCAGAAGTCCTTCCTCTCGAAAGACAAAGACGCGATGCAGCCGCACATCCGCGCCTTCGTCGAGCGCGCCGTCACCTTCCGAACCTGCCCCGATTGCGAGGGCACGCGCCTCAGCGCGCTCGCGCGTTCGTCCAAGATCGCGGGCATCGACATCGCCCAGGCCTGCGCGATGCAGATCAGCGAGCTCGCCGAGTGGGTGCGCAAGCTCGAGGCGCCCAAGGTGGCGCCGCTGCTCGCCAAGCTCGGTCATACGCTCGACTCCTTCGTCGAGATCGGCCTCGGCTACCTCAGCCTCGACCGCCCCAGCGGCTCGCTCTCGGGCGGTGAAGCGCAGCGCACCAAGATGGTGGGCCACCTCGGCTCCTCGCTCACCGACGTCACCTACGTCTTCGACGAGCCGACCGTCGGGCTGCATCCGCACGACATCCAGCGCATGAATGGCCTGCTGCTGCGCCTGCGCGACAAGGGCAACACCGTCCTGGTCGTGGAGCACAAGCCGGAGGCCATCGAAATCGCCGACCACGTGATCGACCTGGGCCCGGGCGCTGGCGCCGCCGGTGGAAAGCTCATGTACGAGGGCCCGGTCTCGGGGCTGCGCTCGAGCGGCACGCTCACCGGCAAGCACCTCGACGATCGCGCCAAGCTCAAAGGCAAGGTGCGCAAGGCCACCGGCGCATTGCAGGTGCGCGGCGCCAGCACGCACAACCTGAGGAACGTCGACGTCGACATCCCGCTCGGTGTGCTCGTGGTGGTGACGGGTGTGGCCGGCTCGGGCAAGAGCTCGCTCATTCACGGCTCGGTCTCGGGCAGGGAGGGCGTCGTCTCGGTCGACCAGGCGCCCATTCGCGGTTCACGGCGCAGCAACCCCGCCACCTACACCGGGCTGCTCGAGCCGATCCGCAAGGCCTTCGCCAAGGCCCACGGCGTGAAACCCGCGCTCTTCAGCGCCAATTCCGAGGGCGCCTGCCCGGTGTGCAATGGCGCAGGGGTGATCGACACCGAGCTCGGCATGATGGCGAGCGTGAGCACGGTCTGCGAGGAGTGCGAAGGCAAACGCTTCCAGGCCTCCGTGCTCGCCTACCGGCTCGGCGGCCTCGATATCGCCCAGGTGCTCGAGCTGCCTGTCGACGAAGCGCTCGAGTTCTTCGGCAGAGGCCCGGCACGCACGCCCGCCGCGCACGAGCTGCTGCAGCAGCTCTCCGAGGTGGGCCTCGGCTACCTGAGGCTCGGCCAGCCCCTCGATACGCTCTCGGGCGGCGAGCGTCAGCGCCTCAAGCTCGCGATGCACCTCGGCGAGAAGGGCGGCGTCTACGTGCTCGACGAGCCCACCTCGGGCCTGCACCTCGCCGACGTCGCGCGCCTGCTCGAGCTGCTCGACAGGCTCGTCGACGCGGGCAAGTCGGTCATCGTCATCGAGCACCACCAGGCCGTGATGGCCCACGCCGATTGGATCCTCGATCTCGGCCCAGGCGCAGGCCACGAGGGAGGCCGCGTCGTCTTCGAGGGCACGCCGCGCGAGCTCGTCGCGAAGAAGTCCACGCTCACCGGCAAGCACCTGGCGAGCTACCTCGGATGAGCGCAAGGTAGGGGCGAGGCTCGACGCGGCGGGAGCGCCACGGAGAACTTCCCGCGCGCGAGGCGCACGACGGGGGCGGGGCGCCTCAGGGAGCGAACATCTCCTGGAGCAGCGCGAGGACCTTCTCGAACGTGGGGGCGGAGAGCCTCCCGAGCTTGCGTGTCAGCCTCTCTTTGTCGACCGTGCGGAGCTGATCGAGCACGACGAAGCCACTCTTGCCCTCGAACTTGCACGCCACGCGGAACGGGAAGGGATGCGCCGCGGAGGTCAGCGGCGCGACGATGACGGTCCGCAGGTGGAGATTGAGCTCGTCTGGAGAGACGACGACGCAAGGTCGCGTCTTTCGGATCTCCGAACCGCGGGTTGGGTCGAGAGAGACCAAGTGGACCTCGCCGCGCCGGGGCGGGGAGGCCTTCACCACTGCCATTCGACCTCGTCGAAGCGGGTCGGGAGCTCCGGATCGATCAGCCCCTCGGAGTTCGCAGCCGCCGCCTCCGCCCAGCCAGCCCGCGGAACCCGAGCGGCCGCGATGACGATGGCACCGTCGTGGACGCGGAGCTCGACCTCATCGACGATGCCCGCCTGCTCGATGAGCGGCTTGGGGATCCGTACCCCCCGAGAGTTGCCCATGTTCACGAGGCGCGCCTTCACGGGAGGTACATTGTACCTCCGTGCCGTGCACGTCAAGGCGCGCGTGCTGCCGAGGCCCGCACTCACGGCGGGGCCGCCGCTGCGGCGCGAAGCTGCTAGCTCTGGGCCACGATGAGCCGCCGCAGCGAGCAGCGAACCCTGCGTGTAGGGAATCAGCCCGGGCTCGCCGAGCGTTGGGGGCAAGGTTCCATGAGGCTTCGCCTTTCCGTGCTCCCTCTCGTCTCGCTCGTTTCGGTCGCGGCCTGTGGTGTGGGCGCGCCTCCGCCGAAGCCCGTGCCGCTCACGAGCGCGGTGGAGCTCTTGCCCGTGGTCTCGGCCGACGCGCCGAGCGCGCCCCTACCGAGCCAAGACCCCTGCCGTGGGCGCTCGCCCTGCAGCGTCGATCGGCGCCACGAGGCCGGCCGCAGCGCAGCGGCTCAGGCGATGTTCGTCCTCGAGGTCTCGCTCGGCTCGCCGAGCGACGAGGCCTCGTACGCGCGCGCCTGCGAGCAGCGCGAGGCCTGGCTCGTACACCAGGGGCCGGGCGCGCCGCCGCCGCGCCTCTTGCTCGAGAGCTGCAACGATGGCTACGGCGCCTCGGGTATCGGCGAAGACGAGCTCGAGATCAGCGACAACCTCTTCGTGCACAGGCGCACGGGCGGCTCGGCGTGGCGCTGGCACCAGACGACGAGCGTGCGGCTCGACCCACCGGCGGTCGTCGGCGAGAGCTGGGGCAGCTGGTGGGCTCTGAGCGACGCGCACCACGGCGAGAGCAGCGCCGATTACCTCGCGTTCAGCGCGAGCACCTCGCTCGAGCTGCCTCGCTGCGACGCCCAGGGGCAGCTGCCCGACGTGCCCGACCCCGAGCGCGTCGAGGTGCAGTCGCGGCCGGTGCCCGCGCTCGCTCTGCCCGCGCGTTTGCTCGAGGCCTCCCCGGCAGAGGCGGCGCGCATCGATCTCTCCGCCTGCGCCTTGCGCCTCCCCGAGGCCGATCCGAGCGCCGACCTGCGAATCGCCGCCGTGATCGACGCACCCTCGAAGACGCTCTTCGTGCAGGTCGAAGACGACGTCTTCGGTCCAGGCGACGAGCTGCGGGTGTGGACGGCCGACACGGCGATCGACGCGGGCAGCCATTGCGCCGAGAGCCGCCCGAGCGAGCGCTTCGCCATCGACGCCGGTGGGCGGCTGCTCGGCAAAGCCTCAGCGTCGGCGCCCAGGCGCGTCGAGCTCGGTGTGAGCCCTGACGGCAGGCGGCGGCTGCATCGAATCTCGCTCGCGACCCTGCCCGAGGCCATCACCGTCGGCTACCACGACGTCGACCCCAAGCAGCCGCCGACGACGACCTCCTCCAGCGAGGTCGAAGCGCTCCGAGGCGAGGTCGTGGGCCTCGGGCGTGTGCGCCCCATGCCGGAGGGTCGCGTGCGCTGCGTGCTCGAAGGCGAGCGCCTCGTGCCGGTGCTCGCCGATCCGCCGCCTCGCACGCAGGCGATCGTGGGGGGTTGACGCTACGCCGTGCTCGCCGCCGCGACGCGCTCACGGAAACCGAGGTAGTGCTTCAGCACCTCGTGCGGCGCTTCGACCTGCGGGTAATGGCCGATGCCCTCGAGCAGCGTGACGTCGGCGCGTGGCACGAGCTCTTCGTAGCGCGCGGCCATGTGCCTGCCTGAGATCGGATCCGCCGCGCCGTCGATGAGCGCGAGCGGGATGCGCGCCCGCTCGAGCGCGCCCACCCAGCGCGCGCGGTGCTCGCGGCGCTCGACCATGTAGCGGATGAGCTTCGGCATCACCGCCACGCCGTTCTCTCGTGTGAGCAAGGACCAGTACGCGTCGAGCAGCTGCTCGTCGGGCTGCGTCGCGGGACCGAAGATCTTGCGCATGTTCTGCGCCATTCTCGCGCGGCTCGTCTGCCTCGCGATGAAGGGCCCGAGCGGGGAGAGCAGGAGCCTCTGCAGCAGCACCGGGCGGTGCGTCTCGGGGAACAGGCCCCCATTGAGGAAGGCGACGCTGCGCAGCTCGGGCCGCTCGCCCGGCTCGGACTGTCGAGCCAAGAGCTCCTGCGCCACCGTGTCGCCATAGTCGTGCGCGAGCACGTGGTAGGCGGCCACGCCTCGCTCGCGCAGGAAGCCCTCGAAGAGCTCGGCCTGATCGAAGATCGTATAGGCGTGATCGGCGGGTTTGGCCGAGAGGCCGAAGCCGATCATGTCGAGCGTGTACACGTCGAAGCGCCTCGCCAGCTCCGGCCACAACGCCTCCCAGTCCCACGAGGCCGTGGGGAAGCCGTGGATCAGCACCAGCGCCTCGCCACCCGCGCCGAGCTCGCTGCGCGTGTAGATCCTGTGGCCGCGGTGGGTGAAGGAGCCGCCGGCCGCCTCCCACTCGGCGAGCGAGACGCGCGCTCGGCCCTGCGCGGCTGCGCTCTCGCCGGCGACGTCACTCCTGCCCGAGGTGCTCATGCGCCTCAGTCTACCGGCTCCTGGGCCCTCGGCGGCACGCCTCGCAGCCCGCTCGGCAGACGGCACTGTCACGTGCGTGCGGCAGGGTGTACGACGACGAGCAGGGAGAACCGACGATGCACAGCTACGACGAGGCGAGGCTCAGGGCTCGGGTGATGGCGGCGCTCGCGCGTTTGCGCGGCGTGCTCGACGCGACGAAGAACCCTTCGCTCGCCGAAGACGTCCCCCATCGCTACGACGACAAGTTCGCGCTCGCCGAGACCCTGACCCGCGTCGCCTGCGCGGCCACGCTCCAGGATCTGCGCCAGCTCGGGCTCGGGCCGGAGCCTTTCAGGCGCGTGCACGCGTGGGCGAAGGACAGCGCGGTGTTCCTCCGGCTCCACGCCGAGGAGCGCTGCAGCTTCGTGCGCGAAGAGGTGCGCGAGGTCGCGTCGGACCAGAAGCTCGTGGTCGAGAAGCGCGGCTTGTTCGGCAAGGAGGAGACGCGGGCCTCGGTCGTCACCACGGTGCGCGAATACGTCTGGCGCCTCGAGCTCGGCTACGAGCTCTACGTGCAGCGTGGCAACGACGGCGAGCGCTTCCCGGTCCTGCTGCGCAAGTCGGAGCTCGAGCTCAAGACGCCCGCCAAGACCTCGCCGAGGCCCGAGCACGTGCTGCGCCCGACGCAGGAGGTGGCGCTGACCTGGCTGCTCCGAGAGCTCGACGACGAGGGCACCGCGAGCTTCTCGATCGACCGCACCGACGCCTCGTGCCACACGCCGCGCCGCAACCGCGCCACCGAAGAGGCCTTCGGTTTCTTCCTCGAGCTGGCGGCCTTCGTCGGAAAGGTCGACGAGCACTTCACGCGCGAGATCTTCCCCATCGCGCCGCCGCACGCCGTCGCGCTCGAGCAGCTCGCGCCCGACGGGGTCTTCGTGCCGGTCCTGCCGCTCTTCGACGCGCCCGAAGGCGAAGCGCCCGACCTCGAGGCCTCGGCCGCGCTCGCGGCGCCGATGCTCGCCGAGCACGCGCGCACGCTCGCGCACCGCATCGCCGAGCTCGGGCGCATCTTGCCCGAGCGCGGCGTCGCGACGCTCAGCGAGGCGACGCTGCTCGTCTGCTTGCTGCACGCGCGCGCGGTCGCCGAGGCCTACGCCGACGCGATCCAATACCTCGAGGCGATGCTCGAGAAGCAGCTCCGCAGCGCGATCGGCAAGGAGATCACGCCGGGCGACTTCCGCGCCTTCATGCGCTTCCACGAGCAGCGGCTCTTCGCGCCGGCCTTCCGCCCCGCTCCCTTCTCGTACGCGGTGCGCCGCCCCGAGCACGCGCCCGAGGGCGCGCTGAGCCTCGAGCTCGGCGAGGGCAAGGAGCGTCGACCCATCGCGACCATCTGCACCTCGCGCGCCGCGACCAGGCCGATGTTCCTGCCGATCGACGCGGCGACGCGCATTCCGTTCACGGGTGAGCGCCACCTGCACGCCTGGGTCGCGCACGGCTTCGCCGATTCGCCGAAGCTGCCGCTCGAGCTCATCGCGCGAGCGCGCCAGTTCAGCAGCTTCGTGCTGGTGCTCGGTCGCATCGCCTCGGCCGACGTCTTCGAGCCGAGCCACGCATTGATCGTAGAGAACAAGGATCTGCTCGAGGTGCCGCTCCTGCTCGAGACGATCCCCACACCGAAGGAGTTCCGCGACGCCGTCCAGTCGCTCTCTCCGGAGCAGCGCGAGTTCGCGAAGGCCTTCCGGCAGATGCAGCTCGAGAGCACGCTCTTCGGCATCGCGATCGTGCAGATCAAGCCACAGCTGGAGCGCCTGCTGCGGCTGCCCCAGGGTGCCCTCACGAAGGAGATCCAGCTCACGCAGGACCTCATGAGCCTGTTTCTCGATTACCAGATCCCGAGCGATCTCATCACCTACGAGGGACCGGGCGACGCACCTCCCGAGGACAAGCTCGCGCGCGTCAGAGGGCACGTGCAGCGCATGCTCGACGTGATCGCTGCGTCGAAGGCGCGTGAGCTCGAAGAGGCGCGCGAGCGCGAGCGCTATCGCCTCGCCGAGGCCGATCGCTCGCCGGTCGGCGGCTTCGGGCCGCCCGCGATGGCCTTCGCGGCCGGGCCCCCGGGCGGGCCGCCGCCGATGCCGATGGCCATGCCGGCGCCGCCGTCGCCTGGTGGTATGCCGCCTGCGCCCCCGTCTCGCGCCACGCCCATGAGCGCCACACGCGCGAAGAGCGCGCCCGCGATGAAGCGCAGCGCCCGCCCCGAAATGGCGCTCGAGGCCATGCCGGTCGCCGACGCCGGCGCGATCACCGCCTCCACCGAGACGCGCGCCACGGAGAATCGGCCACCGCAGCACGCGCAGGCGCGCGACGCCGACGAAGGCGCGAGCGGGGAGGGGCCCATCGATTACACCGCGATCCCGGCCTTGCTCGACCGCCGCTTCGACGCCATCGACGAGGACTCCGCGCTGCGGCCGACGATCCTCGAGGTCGGCGACAGCTTCCGGCGCAGCTCGCAGAAGAGCCTGCTCGCCGAACCGACCACCGAGACGCTGCGCGGCGACGCGCTCGACAAGGAGCGCCACCGCGCGCTCGACCTGCTCGACGCGCTCTCGCGCTCGGGCACCCTGCCGATCGAAGACGCCAGCCTGCACGTCGTCATCGCGTCGACCCACCGCTTCGATCGCACCCTGCTCGCGACCCTCATCGAGCGGAGCACGAACCCCATCGAGAAGGTCGAGCGCTCGCTGCTCATCGTCGCGACCACGATCCACGGTCTGCCCGCGGAGGCGCTGCTCGCCGAGCACGAGCGCGCGCGTGTGCTCGGCAATACGCCGCGCCTCGCGACGAAGGCCGAGGGCGAAGCCGGGCCCGGAGGGCAGGGGTAGCCGGCGGGGGGGAGTGACTCTCCACGTCGGACTGCCCTGCCGCCCTGAGCAAGCACCGACCGATGCACGACGAACACGACGACGACTCGCTCGACGAAGCCTTCGAGCTCGAGGTCGAGCGCTGCTTCCAGTCCGAGGATTGGGAGGCGCTCGACGCGCTCTTGCTCGAACGGATCGCGAGCGCGC
Organism: uncultured Polyangiaceae bacterium; assembly: GCA_938004785.1. GTDB lineage: Bacteria > Myxococcota_A > Polyangia > Polyangiales > Polyangiaceae > CALKVW01. Next base: position 6,689 of record CALKVW010000238.1, on the reverse strand, counting down.
CGAACGGGCCGGCACTCTGGGTTCTGCTCGGGACCGGGCGCCTCGCCGACGGCCTCTTCGAGGAGGACGAGCTCGCGCCGAACGTCGTCGGCGCGGTGCTCGACAGGGCCCTCGGTTTCGACGCGCCCGAGGATCGCGCGCTGTCGATTGCGCTCGCGACCCGCGCCTGTGTGCGCGACCCGGGCAACCTGCTCATGCGCGACGAGAGCGCCGCGCTCGACTACGACGTGAAGCGCGCCAACCTCGAAGTGCTCGAGTCGCGGGCACCGCTGTTGTGCCGGTGGTGCACCGATCCGAACGCCTCGGTGCGTGCGGCCGGCTACCTCGCCGTGGGCCAGCTGCCCACCGCTGGTCCGGAGCTCACCGCGGTGCTGGATCGCGCGCTCGACGACGAGCACGACCGAAGCGCGCTCGCTGCGGCGCTGCTCGCCGCTGCGGCGCAGCACGTGAAGCAAGGCACGCCATCTCGTGAAAGGGTCCGCGGGGCCTGCGATCGGAGTCTGAGCGACGAGGCGCGCGGACTCACACCCGTGGCGGCCGCCTGTGCATTCGCCCTGGTCGAAGGCTCGGTAGACGCAAGCGCCGAGCGAGCGCTGTGCGCGGCGATCGAGGCGCCCGAGGCGCTCCCAGCCTCGTGGGGGCTCCAATGGCACGGCGAGCAAGAGACGAGCGACGGCCTCGCGGCGCGTGTGCTCGTCTGGGCCGAGGTCGCGAGCCCGGAGCGTGTGCTCTCGGCGCTCGCCTCCCTGGCCGACTACGGTTGGTTCGGCGAGAAGATCCTGACGCGCCTCGGCTTCGACCATGGGGCCAGCATCCCGCCCTGCGGGCTCGCGGCGCCCGAGCTCGGTCCGCTCGAGAGAGTCGCCGTCGAGGCGCTGCGGGCGCCGGCCTTCTCGAGCTCGTTCGAGCTCTTTCATTCGCTCGGGCTCGGCGTTCAGGAGGATGTCGCTCCCTTCCTCGCGGGCGAGTCGCCCTTCTTCCGGCCGCTCTCGATCGAAGGGCATCGTTGGCACCTCGGGCGCGCGTGGGGCGAGCTCACACGCGGAGCGCTCGCGGTCTCCGCACTGGTTCCCGCGATCGACGCCGCCATGACGCCGAGCGAGGCGGTCGACGCGCTCACGGTTGGTAGGCGGGGCGTGCTCGTGCGCGCCCCGGGCCCGTGGACGAAGGAGCTCGCGGCGCGGCAGGCCGGGCTGCTCGAGGCTTGGGCGCGCGCCCACGCCGACGACGCAGCCGCGCGCGCTGCGGTCGCGGCTCGCGCAGCTTCCCCTGGGGACCGCGACCCCTTCGCGCTCGCCTTGCTGGTCGTCGCGCTGCTCGGTGCAGACGCAGCCGAGGACGTCGACGCGCTGCTGGCGCTCGGCTACCGGAGGCGCCCTTCGGACGAGCCGCTATCGGCTCTGCTCGCCGCACTGCCCGAGTCGCGCCGGGCACGCATCACGGGCGGCTGACCACGACTCCGGTTCCGAGCCGAGCCGACGCCGGTGTGCTCGAGACCGGCGAGACACTGAACCCAGCGGGCGGTGGGCCATCGACGTGGGCGTGTCGCGCTCGTCGCTAGCTGCGGCCGTGGCGAGCAGCTGGATGATGCGACCCAGGACCACGGCGTGCCGCACCGGGCGGCATGGTACCGCTGCGGAGCGGCGTCCGGCGCTCGCCTTGTCCGAAGCGATGAAGGAGCCGCTCCACCGCTCTGCTATCGGCGCTCGAACCTCACCGGCTTCAGGGCACGAGCTCCACCGACGTGTATGCCGCGTGCGCGGCCATCGGGACATCCTCCAGGAGCAGCTCGTCGAAGGCCTGGACGTCGCCGTAGACCGTGGCTTCGCCGAAGAAGTCGGCGGCGGAGATACCGGTGGGGAGCTGGGGCACGACGAGGGAGGTGGCGTCCGAGCTCGTCTCGATGTTCCACTGCACGCTGAAGTCGGAGCTGTAGACCCAGAAGCCGTGGTGAGGCCACGCGCTCGGCTCCCAGGCGATATCTGCGCCTTCGAGTGCAACGGGGCTGGTGGGCGAGGTGACGACGGGCGGCCCGTGGAGCAGGCCGTCGGTCTGGGCGCCGCTCGGCGGAGGGCCGAGGACCGCCCATTGCATGCCCTGTAGGAAGTCGGGGGTGTACGACTGCAGCAGCGTGACCTCGTCGCCCTCGAGCACATCGAGGAACTCGACGTCGTATTCGATCCGCTGGGCGTCGGGGTCGACGACGATCCGCGTCGAGAAGCCGGCATAACGAAGGAGCGGCTGGCTCTGCGACGTGATCCAGATGAACGGGGGCATGAACGCGTCGACGTCTTCGTCGGGCAGGGCGATGGAGCCACTCGTGACCTCTGGCGTGACGGCTGCGGCGAAGTCGAGGTCGAGCGTCGCGTCGTCCTCGAGTGGGCCGCTCGAGCTGAGCGTCCACTCGAGCTCGCTCTGGAGGCTCTGCGGAGTCTCGTCGAAGGAGACGTACGCGGCGCCGAGGAGGGTGAAGGGCTCGCTGCGGGCGACCTCGAGGCTGAAGGGCCCGCTGAAGGTGCTCAGGGCGGACGCGCTGTTCGTCGCGCTCAGGTAGTAGCCGAGGGAGGGCGTGCTTCGGTTCAGCCCGAGCCCGGTCACGGTGACGGGGTCTTGCGGGGCGTAGTGGTCGGTGGTGCTCCAAGCGCGCAGCGTGAAGATCCCCCCGGGCGCGTCCGCTTCGGTGAACCCGACGAAGCTCTCGGCATAGCGCGCGCCGCGGAGGCAGGTGATCGAGGCCGCTCCGAGCGACCAGTCGAGCCCGTCGAACACGGCGAGGCCGCTCTCGTCGGTGGTCGCGTCGAGCTTCTGACCGCCCGGCGCCATCAGCGCGCACGGAGCGCCCGCGAGGGGCGTTGCGTTGCCGCGCTGCACGAAGGCGACCCTCAGCGTGGAGCCCGCTGGTCCTGCCCCGCCCGCCGCACCCTCGCCGCCCGATCCACCCTGGCTCGTCGAGCCGCCTTGGCCCGCCGAGCTCCCGTCGCCGTCGTCACCGCAGGCGAATGCGGCGAGCGTGAGCCCAGCCAAGAAGCACGTACTCCGGAGTGTGCGCATGGCGCTGATGAAACCCAAGCTCCTGACGCGGTGCCCATGGTCATTTGCTGCAGCACGAGGGTGGATCCGAGGACGGTCGGTCAGTTCCTGGGACCGCGCGGCGATCGAGGCCTCGGTGAGGCCTTGTCGCTTTGGCGGGTTCGTGGTTCCAATCGTCGCTCCTCGAACGATGAACCGCGCACACGTCGTGCCCTTCCTGGAGACACTGCACCACGAGGCTGCCTCGCTCGAGGCGTGGGCGGAGAACGCGGTCGACGCGGCGTTGCCGGTGGTCGGGGAGGGGCGCGGGGCAACGCTGTGGGCCGTCGACCGAGGCGGGCGCGCAGTACTTCATGCGCATTCGACGGGGCCCGACGCACCGTACAAACCGGAGTTCGTGGGCCACGCGCTCGCTTCGGCAAGCACTCTCACGGGGGGCGTGTTCGACGCCTTCTTTCCGGATCGGGTCTCGGCGGGGTTGGTGAGCGAGCGTCTTTCGCAGACGCTTGCCCGAAGCGCCGAACGGGAGGCCGAGGAGATCCAGGGACACTTCCGCGTCACGATGGGAACGATGTTGGCGGGGGAAGCTGTCGTGCTCACGGGGCGTCCGACCCCACACGTTGGAGTCGTTCTCGCGGTGCCGCAGCAGGTGAGGCGTGTACCTCGGAGGGCAGAGCGCGCGCGGCTGACTGAGCTGTCGCTCCACTTGGAGACGGCGCTCCGTGTGCGGGTGGCGCCGGAGGTGGTGATCGGAACGGTTTCGCCTACGGGGCGCCTGGAGCTCTCGGGGGAGCTTCCGAAGTCGACGCGCGACGGGCTCGCCGATCAGGTACGACAGATCGAGCGGGTGAGGACGCGCCGCAACCGGGGCGACGGGGAGCAGGCCCTCGACGTGTGGAAGGCGCTGGCGGCGGGGTTCATCTCGCTGGTGGAGCGGGTGGAGCGGGGCGGGCAGCGCAGGTATCTCCTGTGCGAGAGCCCGCCGCGGCAGCGGAGCTTTCGCGAGCTGACGCGCGAGGAAGCGACGGTGTCTCTGCAAGCGGCGCGCGGCCTCACCAACAAGACGATCGCGTACTCGCTCGGCTGGACGGAGAGCGTGACGGCGCGGCGGCTGTCGCGCGCGGCGACGAAGCTGGGTCTCACGAGCACTCGGGCGCTCGTGCGCCTGCTCGCGGGGCTCGGCGTCGCCGGCAGCTCGGAGCGCGCGCTCGATCTCGACGCGCTGCCGCCGGCCGAGCGCGAGGTGGCCACCCTGTTGGCCGAAGGCCTGACCAATCGGCAGATCGCCGCGCGCCGCGGGGTCTCGGTGCGCACGGTGGCGAACCAAGTAGCGTCGCTCCTCCGCAAGACTGGGGCCGAAGGCCGGCGCGCCTTCGCGGTGGGAGAGCTCGCGTGAAGACTCAGTGACGGTTCTGGTGGCCCGGCGACCGACGGTCAGGGCGACGTCGTCGCGCTTCGCGTGTCGGCCGCTTCGGCGCCGCGCACCGCCGCGTTGAACGACCGAGGCTCACCTCGGCGGGAGCGTATAGGTGCAGTCGGCGAGCGTCGCCGGTCGCTCGGCCAAGGGCCTCCCGGTGACCACGATCGACGAATCGAGCGGGATGTTGCCGATGGCCTGGGTGTGCTCGAGACCGGCGAGACACTGCACCCAGCGCGAGCCCGGCTCGACCACGACGTCGAGCACGATGTGCTCGCGCGCCTTGGTGGGGCCCTTGTAGGTGCCTCGAAGCTCCACGCGGGAACCCTCGCGCGGCGCCTCGTTCGTAGCCGCGCCATGGGCAGCGCCATCGCCTGGCCGCGCGCGGTGGTCGACCAGCGTGGCCGACGACGGCGAAGCGGAGGCCGTCGCGGTCTGCGCTCGCTCGGGCGTATCGCGCTCGTCGCAACCTGCGCCCGTGGCGAGCAGCTGGACCAGCAGACTCAGGAGCAAAGCGTGCCGCACGGGGCGGCAGCGTAGCCTGCGGAGCGGCGGGTCGCGCGTGCCTTCCCCATCCACTCGAGACGCTCTCGTTCGGGTGGGTACCGTGGTCGCGCGCAGTAGCCGCCTGCGGACCGGTCGCTGTTGCCCCCGAGCGCTCAGCCGGCGCCTCCGGGCCACTTCGCGTTCAGGAGCTCCACTGCCTTCCGTGCCGGGAACACGCATTCGCTCGCCCGCTTCGAGGCGAAGCAGGGCGTCTTCTCCAGGCGCGCCTCGACGTCGGTCAGCGACGCCTCGTCCCAACGCCCTTGATCCAGGTAGTGCGGCACCCCGTTTGCGAAGTCTACGAGGATGCCCACCACCGAGCGGTCGATGGTCGGGCCCACGCTCACGGTGCCCATCGCATCGCGCTCGGCTCCGAGCACGGGCTCGCTCACCCCCAGCCGCCTCAGCCGGGCGGCGACGAGGTCGCCGAGCCGACTTGGCAGGCTGCGGACGTCGCGCGCCGGGACCACGAGCGGGAGCAGAGAGCTCGCGCTGATCAGCAGCAAGAGCGGCCGCCGGTCGACGATCAGCCGGTTCACGTACCAGTCGCCGAGGGCAGTGTCGGACGGGACACTCGGCCCGGCCGACAGCGGGAGCAGGCTTCGCAGCTTCTGGGTCGGTCGAAGGGTCACCATCGCGTCGCGCCCGGTTGGTGTTCGGCGAGCCTGCCGAGAGGGCGAAGCTAGCAGCTTCGTAGGGCCGCCAGAACCGCGGATTTCTGAGCGCGCCGGCTAGTTGGCCGTCGGGGCCGCGGGTGTGGAGGACCCCGGCGACGGCAAAAAGTAGGGCCCCGAGATTCCACCCTCCGAGCCCTCGTCGCGACGGCGTGCGACGTGTGGGACCCATCGCACGCACCGCTCGTGTCAGGCCAGTTTTCTGCCGTCGCGACGAAAGCGCAACCTCGTCAGCGAGTCTCAAGGTAGGCGACGGGCGCGCCAGTAGAATGGGCGACGTCGGGTGTGAGCGACCGCAAGGACCAGGACCCCGAGGGCGTTCGCGCGAAATAGGATGGCGAACGGGAACCTCGCCAGCAGGAAACTCCTGATAGCCCGCTGATTTCGCGCCGTCGGCCAAGAAGTGGGCGCTTCCTCGATCGCAGCGATGCCCTTCGAGACCTCCGAGATGAAGGCCTGGCCGAGGACAGCTTGCTCAGTCTCATACCAGACGGCCGCGGCATCGAGCTCCGCCGCTGCATCTGGGTGAAAGCGGACCGTCACGGTCGAATGGCGCGAAGGCGCAGCGAAATGCGATCGCGAACCTTCGCCCAGTCTTCGGGCTGCACAGCGCCAGCCTCGAGTGACGCAGAGCGCTGCTCGGCCTCGTCGAGCCAGGCCTGTTCGGCATCGGGGTCGGAGGTGTCGTCGAGGCTCTCGAGAAGCTCTCGCGCGAGCCCGGCCCTCTCCGCCCGGGAGAGGCTGAGTGCTTCTCGTCGAAGGTCTTTGGCGGCGCTCACGAGCCGAGGCTAGCACGACTTGCGGCCAACCGTCCGGTCAGCGCCTTCCGGTCATCGCGATGTCGCGCCGCTCAGGCCCCTGCGGCCCAAGCGCCGGCAGCGGCTCGTCGATCGCGTTCGCCGGCTGGTCCTGCACGCGTCAACAAGCCGCGCATGCTCCCCGTCGTGCTCAGCATCGCGGAGACGTGCTGGGCCTCCCCCGATTCCTTGGACAACTTCGCTACGCTACCAGGGCGCGCACGT
>CALKVW010000237.1 GCA_938004785.1 uncultured Polyangiaceae bacterium | reverse complement strand
CGAAGGGAGGCGAAACCTAATCTCTCAGGCCTCGCTTTGTCAAAGTCTTTTTTCTCGTTCGTGACCGATTTTTCGACCGCGTGTCTCGCGAGCTCTTCGGCGGGCCTTTCGGCGTGCTTTCCGAGCTGGGAGGGCTCTGCTCTCTTCGGGCTTTCGCCTGTCGAGGTGCCTTCCGCTGGGGAGGGCCTGGAGCCGCGGTCGCCGGTGAGCCGCGATGGGCCGCGCCGAACGACGAGGGGGCTTTTACGCCCCGGCGCTCGACTTGCCAAGATCTTTTTTCGCGCGCCTCGTCGATTCTTCGGAATGGCGAGGTTTGTGGCGGTTTCGCGCGCGGAGCACGGCGCGAGGCTCGGAAGCGCGGCGCCCGCCGCGCTGAGCACGGGACCGGAGCATCAGCGCCTCGTCCGCTCGACCTCCACGAGCGGCGCGGCGCACCCACTCCCCCATGCGGGACCGCGGCAGCACGCGAGGGCCGAGCGCCTCAAGCGCCGCGGGTGCCGAGACGGGCGCGCACCCACTCGTTGCTGCTGCGAGGACGCAGCACGTCGACGACACGACCGGCCGAGAGAAAGACCTCGATCGGCATCGCTCGCCCGTTGTACTCGCTCGCCATCGTGAAACCGTAGGCGCCGACGTCGCGGATCAACACGCGCGCAGGGGCGCTCTCGGGCATGCGGTGGGTACCGAAATCGTCGCTGCTCTCGCAGACCGGCCCGACGACGCGCATGTCGATGCCCGCACGCTCCGCGGGGGGCGCGTGCTCGAGCGGCTCGATGCGATGCACGGCTTGGTAGAGCGCCGGGCGCAGCAGGTCGTTCATGCCTGCGTCGATGACGAGCCAGCGTCGCTCCTCCTCGTTGGGCCGCGCACGTTTGGTGCCGATGACCGAAGCGCACAGCACGCCGTGCGCTGCCACGAGCGCACGACCGGGCTCCACGAGCGTGCGTCGATCGGTCCGACCGACCTCACGCACGAGGCTCGACAGCGCTCTCGCGAAGTCGGCAGGCTGCGCTCCGCACCCCGACCCGTAGTCGATGCCGAAGCCTCCGCCGAAGTCGACGAGCTCGAGCTTCGGTCGACCGGAGCCAGAGGCGGCGACCTCGACGGCTCGAGCGACGTCGAGGAGCATGCGCGCGGCGCTCAGGTAGCTCGCGGTGTCGGTGAGCTGTGAGCCGATGTGGCTCGAGACTCCGACCAGATCGATCGACGTGCTGCGGTCGACGGCCTCCATCGCGAGTCCGACCTCGGCGCGGGGGATCCCGAACTTCGCCTCGTCGTGCCCCGTCGCGATGTACGCGTGCGTGTCCGCCTCGATGCCCGGGTTGATGCGAAAGCTGAGCCTCGCTCTGCGTGCGAGCGCGCGGGCCCTGGCGTCGATGCGCGCGATCTCCTCGATGCTCTCGACGTGGATCGAGAGGATCCCTCGAGCTCCTGCGCCGATGGCGAGATCGAGCTCGGCGTCGGTCTTGCCGACGCCGCTCATCACGATGCTCTCGGGAGCGACGCCACAGGCCAGGGCGAGCTCGAGCTCGCCGCCCGACACGACGTCAGCGCCGACCCCCTCCCGCGCGAGCGCGCGGAGGATGGGACCGGCGCTGTTCGCCTTCACCGCGTAGGCGACCAGGTGGTCGAGCCCGTCGAATCCACCCGAGAGCGCCTGCGCCTCCCGGACGATCCCGTCGACGTCGTAGACGTAGACGGGGGTCGGGAGGCGCTCGCGATCGAGCAGGTCGGAGAGGCGCTGCCCTCCCAGCGTCGCGGCTCCCGACCCGTCTCTCGTCAACATGGCGGCCAAGCTCGAGCGCCCGCTCAGCGGCGGCGCTCGCGGTCTCCACCACGCGGCGGCCCGTCGCGACGCGGACCGCGCGGGCCGCGGGGACGATCGCCGCCACCCTCACGGGCGGCCTGCATGCGCTCGCGCGCCGCCTCGCCCTCCTCGCCCTCGGGGAGCGGGAGCAGCTCGCGGCGCGAGAGCCGCACCTTGCCGTCGCGATCCACCGAGAGGACCTTCACCTCCACGGTGTCGCCCTCCTTGAGGACGTCTTCGACGGCGTCGACGCGGTGGTGCGCGAGCTCGGAGATGTGCACGAGGCCGTCGATGTTCGGGAGGATCTCGACGAAGGCGCCGAAGTCGGCGACCCGCTTCACGATGCCCTGGTAGACGGTGCCGACCTCGGGCTCCGCCGTGAGGCCCTTGATGATGTCGAGCGCCTTCTTCACGGCTTCCGGATCGCTCGAGGCGACGTTCACGGTGCCGTCGTCCTCGACGTCGATCGAGACGCCCGTCTGATCGACGATGCCCTTGATGGTCTTTCCGCCGGGCCCGATGATGAGACGGATCTGGTCGGGTTTGACCTTGAAGGTCGTGATCCGCGGGGCGTACTTCGAGAGCTCGGGGCGTGACTCCGCGAGGGTCTCGAGCATCTTGCCGAGGATGTGCAGGCGCCCCTCGCGCGCTTGGTCGAGCGCCTTCTCGAGGATCTCTCGCGAGAGGCCCTCGATCTTGATGTCCATCTGGATCGAGGTGATGCCGCGCGAGGTGCCGCAGACCTTGAAGTCCATGTCGCCCAGGTGGTCCTCGTCGCCGAGGATGTCACTCAGGATCGCGAACTTCTCCCCTTCCTTGATGAGGCCCATCGCGATGCCTGCGACCGGGGCCTTGATGGGCACGCCGGCGTCCATGAGCGACATGCAGCCGCCGCAGACCGCCGCCATCGACGAGCTGCCGTTCGACTCGAGCGTCTCGCTGACGATTCGGATCGTGTAGGGGAACTTCTCGGCCGGGGGGATGAGGCGCACGAGCGCGCGCTCTGCGAGGGCGCCGTGGCCGACCTCTCGCCGACCGGGGCCACGCAGCGGCTTCGTCTCGCCGGTCGAGAAGGGCGGGAAGTTGTAGTGGAGGTAGAAGCGCTTCCAGGTCTCGCCGAGCAGGCCGTCGATCTTCTGCTCGTCGCTGCTGGTGCCGAGCGTCGTCGTGACGATCGCCTGCGTCTCGCCGCGCTGGAAGAGCGCGCTGCCGTGCACGCGCGGGAGGATGCCTGCCTCGGTCATGATCGGGCGGATCGTGCGGCCGTCGCGGCCGTCGATGCGCACGCCCTCTTCGGTGACCATCTTGCGCACGACGTGGGCCTTGCGCTCCTCGAACTCGTTCTTGATGAGGCCCGCGCTCGCCGCGAACTTCTCGTCGCCGAGCTCGGCCTTGAGCGTCTCGGTCATCTTCGCCTTGATGGCGGAGTAGGCCTCGTAGCGCGCCTTCTTGACGACGACGCGCGAGGCCTTGTCGAGCTCGGCGTCGACGAGCTGGGAGATGCGCGAGGCGACCGACGGATCGAGCGTCGGCGCCGTGAAGGGGCGCTTGGGCTTGCCGACGGCGGCGCGCATGCGCTCCATGAGCTCGATGACGGGCTGCGCTTCGCGGTGGGCGAACATGAGCGCGTCGATGATCTCGGCCTCGGTCGCCTCGGCGGCGCCGCCCTCGACCATGACGATCGCGTCGCGGCTGGCGGCGACGACGAGATCGATGTCGCTCGTCTCGAGCTGGTCGACCGTGGGGTTGATGACGAGCTCACCGCCGATGCGGCCCACGCGGATGCCGCAGATCGGCCCGTTCCAAGGGATGTCGGAGATCGTGAGCGCGGCGCTGGCGCCGGTGAGCGCGAGCACGTCGGTCTTGTGGATGCGGTCGCTCGAGAGGACCGACGCGATGATCTGCGTGTCCTTCCGGTAGCCCTCGGGGAAGAGCGGTCGCAACGGACGGTCCATGATGCGACAGGTGAGGACCTCTTCGTCGCGGAGGCGGCCCTCTCGCTTGAAGAAGCCGCCCGGGATACGGCCCGCGGCGTAGGTCTTCTCGGCGAACTCGCAGGTGAGCGGGAAGAAGTCGAGGCCGGGGCGCTCCTCGGTGGAGACGGCCGTGATGAGCAGCACCGTCTCACCGTAGGTGAGCAGGATCGAGCCGTGCGCCTGCTTGGCGAGGCGGCCCGTCTCGAGGGTGAGCGGGCGGCCGCCGAAGTTGACGGATTCGCGGACGTACATGGGGGAGACCTTTCTCTCGTGGCGACGGCCTGCGCCGCCGCGCCGCGGGACCGAGAGCGGCTCTTCTTCTCCGATCTCCACCGAGCAGGCCGCGCCCGCCGTGCCTGGAGGCCAGCGGCCGGGAGTGCGTGCTCGGCAGGGAGCGAAGCAGAAGCTGCGCGCCTCAGCCCCTAGGGTGAACCTATGGACCGGGGAGCGCCTTTAGAGCGGCGGGCTCCGCGCCGCCACAGGATTCGCGCCGGGCTCGTCGGACGCGCCTTCGCGCCGCGCGCTTCGCTCCGGAGCGACCCGCACGACCCGGGACGGCCCATGGAACGCCGAGAGGCCACGAGCACCTGGGTGCGCGTGGCCTCGTGGCCGCTCCGGGGCTGAGCGGAGTGAGCGTGGGCCGAGCTCGGAGAGGCCCGCCCGCGCTCGCTCCGATCCGGGGTCATCCGATCGGAGCTCAGGAGCGCGGAGCGCTCGTCACTTGCGGATGCCGAGCTTGGTGATGACGTCGCGGTAGCGCACGACGTCGATGCGCTTGAGGTAGTCGAGCTGGCGACGACGCTGCGAGACGAGCTTGAGCAGACCGCGGCGCGAGTGGTGATCCTTCGCGTGGGTCTTGAAGTGCTCGGTGAGCTGGGTGATGCGCTCGCTGAGCAGCGCGATCTGCACCTCGGGCGAGCCCGTGTCGCCGTCGTGCTTGCGGAACTGCCCGATGATGTCGCTCTTCTTGTCCGGATGAAGCATGGCTCTGACTACCTCGAGGCCCGCGACTGCGGGCCGCTGCCGCCCCGGGAGGAGCACCGCCAGACTGCGATGCCCCAGCCCAGCCCGCCTCGACGATGCGATGCGGATGGTAGGCGCCCAGCGCCTCCCGAGGCCGTGGTGCGGGTAGAACCCGCGAAGGGGGCGCACCCTACCAGAGCCAGAGCGCCCGTCAACCGCGGGGCCGAGCGAGCGCAGGCCGCGGTCATCGGCTGCGGCGAGCGAGCCAGGCCTCGAGCACGATCGCGGCCGAGGCGCCGTCGATGAGCGCACGCTGCTCGCGCCCGCTGCGCCCGGCCTCGGAGAGGCGCCGCGAGGCCTCGACGGTGCTGAGTCGCTCGTCACAGAGCTCGACCTCGAGGCCGGTGAAGTCGGCGAGGCGACCGGCGAAGGCGATCGCCTTGGTGGCCGCCGGACCTCGGCGACCATCGAGCTCGAGCGGCAGACCGAGCACGACGTACCCGACCTCTTCGTCGCGGCAGAGCGCGGCGATGGCGTGCAGGAGCCGCCGCTCGTCGGAGCCGTCGAGCGGCGGGCGAGGATGCGCGATCGTGGAGTCGAGATCGCCGAGCGCCACGCCCACGCGCGCGCGGCCCAGATCGAGCGCCAGGACACGTCCGGCCGTCTTCATCGCACAACCTGCTGTTTCATCGAAGGAATGCTCGGCTCCTTGCCGCCTCGCAGGCGCATCGTGGAGAGCTCGTTGCGGAGCTGCTTGACCCGCTCGCGTGGGCCGACCATAAGCGCGGCTCCGCGAGCCAACCAGTGAAGATCCGCGCAGTCCGGGGGATGAACGACATCCTCCCCGAAGAAGCCAAGCGTTGGCAGCACCTCGAGGCAGCGTTCCGCCGCACCGTCGAGCTCTACGGCTATGGCGAGGTGCGCACGCCCGCCATCGAGCACACGAGCCTCTTCGCCAAGCAGATGGGCGAGACGAGCGACGTCGTCGAGAAGGAGATGTACTCGTTCTCGCGGCACGACGACGAGCTCACCGTGCGGCCCGAGGGGACGGCAGGCGCTGCGCGCGCCTACGTGGAGCACGCCGTCGCGAACCGCGAGCCGATCAGCCGCTGGTACTACATCGGCCCGATGTTCCGCGGGGAGCGCCCGGCCAAGGGTCGCTACCGCCAGTTCCATCAGGCGGGCTGCGAGCTCTTCGGTGACGCGGGGCCGCTCTGCGACGCCGAGATGATCGAGATGTGCCTGCGCATCCTGCGCGAGGTCGGCGTCGAAGGCGCGCGCGTGCACCTCAACTCGCTCGGAGGCGCGGGCACCCGCGAGGCCTTCCGTGACGCGCTCGTGCGCTACCTCGAGCCACGCCGTGCCGAGCTCTCGGAGGACTCGCAGCGTCGCCTCGAGAAGAACCCGCTGCGCATCCTGGACTCGAAGGACCCTCGCGATCGCGCCATCGCCGAGGGCGCGCCGTCGATCCTCGAGGTGCTCTCGGACGAGGACCGCGCCCACTTCGACGGCGTGCGCGCCGGGCTCGACGCGCTCGGGGTCGACTACGTCGTCGATGCGAAGCTCGTGCGCGGCCTCGACTACTACACCCGCACGCTCTTCGAGATCCAGGCGACCACCGCCGACCTCGGAGCGCAGAGCACGGTGTGCGGCGGCGGGCGCTACGACGGCATGGTGGAGGGGCTGGGCGGACCCAAGGTGCCGGCGATCGGCTTCGCGATGGGGCTCGAGCGGCTGCTCATCGCGGCGAAGGACCGCGACACGGGCGCGGCCGCCCGGCCGGTCTACGTCGCGGCGCTCGATCCTGAGGCGGCGCCGCGCGCCCTGGCCTTCGCGCGCGAGCTGCGTGATCGTGGCGTGGCCGTCGAGCTCGACGCACGCGACCTCCGCCTGAAGGCGATGCTGCGTCGCGCCGACGGCCTCGGCGCGAGGTTCTGCGTGCTGATCGGCGCGAACGAGCTCGCCCGTGGGGAGGTCACGCTCAAAGACCTCGGTGCCCACAGCCAAGAGGCGATCGCGATCGCCGAGGCCGGCGCCACGATCGCCGACCGCGTGCTCGGCGGCGGGGCGGTGCTGAGTGGTGGGTCCGTGCTGGGCTCGAGCGAGGCCGGCGCGTGAGCGGACTCGGGGGCGCCGCCGGCGGCAGGCGCCGCGCGCTCTCGAGCGCGTTCGTGACGCTCGTGGCGCTGTTCCTGAGCGCCGAGGCCAGCGCCCAGATCCCCGGTTTCGGCGGCCCGGGCGGCGGAGCGCCCCCTCCATCTCAGCCTCCCCCTGGAACGCCCGAGACCCACGCCGCTTCGGGCGCCGACTCTGCGCTCCCCAAGTCCCAGGCGACCCTGCCGGAGGATCCGCTGGCGGTGCCCGATCGGGTCGCCGGTCAGATCGGCACCGACGCGAAGAGCGACGATGCGCCGAAGGGCGCCGAGGGCGAGACCGATATCGACTTCTACGGGCTCTACTACGGCGAGACGACCGGCCAGTACCGGTTCCAGACCGTCTTTCCCTTCTGGGCGGAGCGCACACAGCCGGGCGATCGCGCCTCGTTGTTCGGCTTCTACTACCAGCGGCGCAGCGTCGACGCGGACGCCGACGTGCTCTTCCCGTTCTTCTGGCGCCTGCGCGAGCAGACGACCACGACCACGGTGGCAGGCCCCTTCGTGCATCAGGAGCGAGAGGCCTCGCCCGGCAAGCCGGCGACGCACCTCAACTGGCTTCCGCCTTTCTTCTTCGAGGCGAAGACCGACGACGGCGGAGGATATCTGCACATCCCCGCCCTGCTCACCTTCACCGAGCACTCCGACCACGACGGCTTCAACCTCGTCGGCCCGCTGTTCTGCAAGTGGAAGGGTGGCCCCGCTTGCGACGCGCGCACGGCAGACGAGCTGAGCTTCGGCGTCGCGCCGCTCTACTTCTACGGCAAGGACCGTCGCAGCGAGTTCGAGCTCATCCCGCCGCTGCTCCACTACTACAGCTACGACGAGTCGACCGACCGCGAGACGAACCTGTGGGGGCCCTTGCTCTGGCAGCGCCACCCCGAGGGCGAGGTCTTCGACATCCTCCCGCTCTTCTACCGGAGCTGGGGCAAGAACCGCGAGAGCACCACCTTGCTCCCGCTGTTCCACTACGGGTGGGAAGACCGCAGTCACCGCCTCGTCACGCCGCTCTTCGTGCACGCCGAAGGCAACGATGGGGAGGAGACCTTCGCGACCTGGGGCTACGCGCGCTACCGCGGCCGCACCGAGCTCGACATGGTCACGCCGTTCTTCTGGTGGTTCCGCGACCCCGACGTCGGCCTCGACACCAAGGTGCTCGCGCCCTTCTACTACGAGAGTCACTCACCGAAGCACGACGACCTGGCGGTCTTCCCCTTCTACGCGCGCTTCGCGAGGCCGGGCCTCGAAGAGACGACGTGGGTGACGCCGCTCTTCCGCCACTCGCACGGCGTGACCGGCTGGTCGACGCACCTCTACCCCTTCCTCTTCACGGGGCGCACGCACGAGTCGACCCACCTGGTGGTGCCGCCAGTGCTCTGGGACTTCGCCACGCCGAAGTCTCGCTCCACCGTCGTGCTGCCCGTGTTCTTCCGCTTCGCGGACCGCGAGAGCACCCAGCAGCTCGCGCTCAACACCTACTACGCCGAGCGCAACGTGCGCGGCGGCACCGAGTGGGAGTTCCACTTCTTCCCCGCCTTGAGCTTCGGGAACTCGCCGCAGGGCCACTGGTGGAACGTGCTCTACGGCCTCGCGGGCTACACGCGGGAGGGCACGATGTCGAAGATGCGTGCGCTCTGGATCCCGTTCAAGCTGAGCGAGTGACGAGCAGCTCGCCGGAGGGCGCGGCGTCGTCGAGCGAGGTGTTGAGCTCCGCCGGGAGAGAGACGACGAAGCGCGCTCCGCACCTCGGCTCGCCGAGCTCACCGGGGCTCTCGACACGGATGTGGCCCCCCGCCCCGTCGACGATCGTCTTGATGATCGCGAGCCCGAGGCCGCTGCCTCCGCTCGGCTCACGCGTCGTGAAGAACGGCAGGAAGACGCGCTCGAGCAGCTCGGGCGCGAGCCCGACGCCGGTGTCCTCGACGACGATCTCGACGGCGGCGCCCGCTGCGCGGGTCGCGACCCGGACCTTGTCGCCCTGCACCAGGGCCCCGCGCGCGCTGCGCGCCTCCCCGACCGCCTGCGCCGCGTTGACGAGCAGGTTCACGACGACCTGCGCGAGCCGCCCCTCGTCGAGCGCGACCATCGGCAGATCGTCGCCGAGCTCGAGGATGAGATCCGCACGTTCGCTGATCGGACCGCGGGCGAGCGTGAGAGCGCTCTCGACGGCGCGGTTCACGTCGACCATCGTGCGTCGACCCGAAGACGCGGTCGTGGGGTTGGCGAAGGTGCGCATGTCGCGCGCGATCGAGACGATGCGCCGCCCGGTGTCCTTGAGATCGTCGATGAGCTGACGCACGACAGGCTCGGCCTTCGCGCTCATGTGGATCTCCGGGCCGAAGATGTTGCGGCTCAAGAGGTCGAGGCCGAGCAGCATGAAGGCGGCGGGGTTGTTGATCTCGTGGGCGACGCCCGCGGCGAGCACGCCGATGGTGGCGAGGCGATCGGACTCGAGCAGACGCGAGCGGACCGCGCGCTCGCCCGTCACGTCGAGCAAGATGCCCTCGATGCCCACCACCCGATCACCATCGCCCAGGATCGGGTAGATGGTGCCACGCGCGATGATGGGCTCCCTCCCCTCCGGCGCGAGGCGCGACTCGTAGGGCCCACCGACCCGACCCGCGCGCGCCTCTTGGAGCGCGTGGTCGAAGGCCGTCACACCATCGGGGTCGATGTGCAGCCCTCGCAGGAATCCGGGCGTCGAGAGGGCCTGCGCGGAGGAGACGCCGAGCATCGACTCGACGTGGCGGTTCACGTAGAGAAGCTCGACCGTCGACGGGTCGAGCCGGAAGATGAGCAGCGGGGCGTTGTCGAGCAGGACCATGTGCTGCTCGGTGAGTTCGCGGAGCAGCTCGAGTCGCTCGGAGGCGTCTTGCTCGGCGGCCACGACCTCCGAGACGTCGCGCAACCAGGCCTGTGCGAAGAGCTCCGGGTTCCCCTGCACGCGACCGACCGTCGGGGCGACGACGACCTCGCTGCCGTCGGGGCGGCGGAGCCTCAACCGCGCCCCGTTCGCCAGGGCGTCGGGTGTGGAGCCCAAGAGCTCGCTGGCGTAGCGACCGAGCACCGCGTCGCGAGGCGCGCCGAGGAGGCGCTCTGCGGCAGGGTTGAGCGCTCGAACCCGCCCGGCTTCGTCCCACGCGAGCATGGCCTCACCCCACGCCTCGAAGGCGCTCTCCGCGTGGGCGGTGCGCGCGCAGTGGCTGCCTCGCGCGATGCTCGGGTGCAGGGCGCGCGCCACGTCGTTCAGGAGCTCCTCGGGGAGCGCGCGCGCGCTCGCGTCGGTGTCGCAGACGAAGACGAGCAGCGGGACGCGAGCGCGTGGGTCGATCTTGCCCTCGACGAGCTCGACGGAGCCTTCGCCGACGACACAGGGAACCGAGACCGCGACCGGGCGAGCGGCACCGGAGTCGAAGACCACGGACCGAGCGCCGGTCCACGTCGCGGGCGGCGTACCGATCGATGGCGCCGTGGCCAAGGCCGCGCAGGCTCGCTCGACGAGCGCTCGGACTGCGTCGGGCGCGGCGAGCAGCTCGACCGAGCCGTCGGCGAGGCAGCACGCGAGGCCGAAGCCCTCGAAACGAGCATGCGCCTCGAGCGCGCGCGAGAGCTCCGACACCGGCCCTCCGCCCACGACGGAGGGATGTCGGAGCGCAACCTCGAGGATCTCACTCAACGCGCAGCCCATCGCCCCAGGCTTGAGCCTACCGCGAACGGGACGCGGTGACAGCCTGCACGAGAGGCGGTTCGCGTCGTGCGGTACGACGCGTGTGGATCGGAGACATGGCGAGCAGACCGCGGGGCACCAGCTGAGCCCGCATGCGCTCGGCCTCGGAGCTGCGTCGCGCGAGACGGGTCGACGCCGCCGATCAAGGGTGCTGGGCCGCGCCCGCGCCGTCGCGATCGCAACGGTGCACCAAGCGACGGAGCGTGTCCTTGCGGGCGGGTCGCGCGTCGGGATGCGCCAAGTAGGCTTCGAGCCGAAGGCGCGCTCGCCCAGGCGCACCGGCGCTGCACGCCGAGAGCACGGCGAGGCGGAGCGCCTCGAGCTCGACGCGCGGGATCTCGAGCCGGCGCGTGAGCGCGGCCTCGAGGTCCTCCGAGGCGCCCGCCCAATCTCCGGCCTCGTAGCGCGCTCTGCCGATCAGGTACCACGCGAGGCCATCGTCGGGCCTCTGGGAGCGAAGTTCCCCGAGCAAGGCGTAGGCGTGGACGCGCTGAGGGTCGGCCTCGCGGTCGATCAAGAGCGCCGAGAGCGCGGGGCGGAGCACGGGGTCACGGGCCGCCGCGAGCTTCACGTGCAGGGTCCGAAGCTTCGCCTCGTCGAGCGTGCGTGGCACGAGCTCCTCGTAGAGCGCGGCGGCCTCCTCGACGCTGCCCGCCGAGAGCGCGAGATCCGCGCGCGCCTGCAGCGCTTGGTCGCGGAACTGCCGCGGCAGGCTCTCGTCCGCGACGATGGCGGCGAGCGCGGCGACTCTCTCGGTCCCGTCGCCCAGCTTCGCGGAGAGCTCGGCGCGGTCGAGCCGCAAGCGAGGATCCTTCGGATCGAGCGCGACGGCACGATCGAGCTCCGCGATGGCGCCTCCCACGTCGCCTCGATCGGCGAGCCGCTCCGAGCGCTCCCGGCAGGCGTCGACGGCACGCGGACAGCTCCTCGCGAAGAAGCCCGGGCGCTTGAAGCGTGCCTCGGCCACGACACGTGCCGACTCCGGTAGCTCGACGAGGTCGAGCCCCTCATGCCAGCGTCGCTCGAGCGCCGCCCAGCGCTCGCCCGTGAGCGCCTCGAGCGGCTCGCCCCCGTACCAGCGGCGCAGCACCTCGTTGCCGTGCGTGTCGCGTACCCAGCTCACGAAGGCGCCGCTCGCCGTGTATGCCGTGCTCGAGTTCTCACCCAGGAAGCCGAGCGCGAAGAGTCGTTCGAGCGAAGGGAGCAAGCCGAGCTCCTTCATCGCGCGGGCCCACTGCTCCGCGGAGAGGTCCTCGGCCCGCGGCGAGGCCGCCACGGCCAGCCCCTCGATGAGGCCCGGGTCGGGGAGGAGCCCTCCCAGGCTGCCCGCGACCGCGAAGGGGCCACGCGCGCTCGCGCCCGCGATGACGTGGGCGAGCTCGTGCCCGAGCACCCGGTGCGGGTACGAGGTGCCCTGGACGTACACCTCTGCGCGCCACGGCTTCGCGATGTTCGTGTGCGCGGCGCCCATGAAGGACTGCTTCTGCCGCGCGCTCTCGAAGACGAAGACCCGGATCGTCTCGGGCCCTCGGGCCCCCAGCCACGCCTCGATCTCCTCGACGTAGGCATCGCAGTCGCGGCCGAGTCGCTCGATCTCGCGCGTGGCGATCCCGCGGCCGTACACGAGCTCGCAGCGGCCCACCACCCGTCTACCTCCGAGCGCCTCGGCGATGCTCGCCGAGCTGTGCCAGTGACCGAGGCGTGGGCCGAGGGCGGTGTGCGCGACGCTCGACGCCGCGAGCGAGACGCCCACCGCCCAGAACCCCAGGCGCCGAGGCTCGCGCAAGACGAGCCGACCCCTGCGGTCGCGGCTCGACACGACCGAGGCCACCAGGAGCGCGCCGAGCGTCGCCAGGGTCCCGAGCCGGTAGGAGCGGAGGCCCGCGAGCTCGACGATGGTGTCGTAGAGCGTGCCGCTGAAGAAGCCGACGAAGGGATCGTAGGCGTGCACCATCGGGCTCGTGTAGAAGCGCCACACGCTGAGCGCGATGCTGCCGATCGGCAGGGCGAGCGCGAGCACGAGGCGAAGCGAGCGCCTCGCGTGACGCGCGCGCGCCACCTCCGCGACGACTGCGCTCCACGCGCCGGCGAGCAGCGCGCCGAGGCCTGGGCCGAGCAGCCAGTTCTCGAGTCCGCCCCAGGGGTCGCAGAAGCCCACCCGCAGTCCGTGGAGCACGTCGACGAAGAGTACGATCGCGAAGAGCGCGGCGGCGTTCGCCAGACCGCGCGCGTAGTGGTCGAAGGGGGCCTCTTCGGCGTCGAGCAGCTCGGCGCTCGAGGCGAGCAGCACGACCGGCGGCAAGACGATGCCCATCACGAGCGCGCTCTCGTAGGCGAGCGCGCCGAGCTGCGGCAAGAAGCCGAGCAGCGCGGCCAGCACGCCGACGAAGGCAGCGGCGATGCGCATGCCGCGTCGGCGCAGTAGCGGCGCGAGCGCCCGCACGGGAGCAGACGCGGAGGCCCCGACGACGGTGACGAACGCTGAGCCCGGCTCGGCGGCACCGCTCGGCGCGCCGGGCTGCTCGGGCTCAGCCGCCGTAGGAGACCTGCTTGTCGGAGTGCGCCGAGCTTCCGTCATCGTCGCGCGCCTCGGGCGGCAGCAGCACCAGAGGGAGCACCTCCGAGAGCGACGAGATCGTCGTCACCCTGAGGTCGTTGCGGATGTCCTCGGGGATCTCGTCGAGGTCGCGCTTGTTGCGCAGCGGGATGAGCACGTGGCGGATGCCGGCCCGATGCGCAGCGAGCAGCTTCTGCTTGATGCCACCGACGGGCAGCACCCTGCCGCGCAGCGAGATCTCGCCGGTCATCGCGACGTCGCCTCTGACGGGGCACCCGAGCAGCAGCGAGCAGACCGCGACGAACATCGTCACACCTGCGCTCGGGCCGTCCTTCGGGGTGCCGTGCTTGGGGACGTGGATGTGCAGGTCGAGCTCACGCAGCCACTCGGGATCGAGGCCGAGCGACTCGGCGCGGCTGCGCACGAAGCTCACGGCCGTGGTCGCCGACTCCTGCATGACGTTGCGCATGTTGCCCGTCAGCACGACCTGCCCGCGGCCGGGCATCTTGGAGGCCTCGATGAAGAGGATGTCTCCGCCGCCCGCCGAGGTCGAGAGGCCCGTCGAGACGCCCGGATCGAGGCGAGGCTCGGCGTTGTCGGGCCTGTAGCGGAAGGGGCCGAGGCAGCGCTGCACGTGCTCGACGTCGACGGTCTCACGCACGTCTTGTCCTTCGGCGAGCTTGACCGCGGTGGCGCGACAGACGGCTGCGATCTCGCGCTCGAGCCCGCGCACGCCGGCCTCGCGGGTGTAGTTGTCGACGATCGCCGCGATGCCGTCGGGGGTGAACTCGAGGCGCTCGTCGGTGAGGCCGTGCGCCGAGAGCTGCTTGGGGATCAGGAATTCCTTCGCGATGCCGAGCTTGTCGTTGCGCGTATAGCCCGGGACGTCGATGACCTCCATGCGGTCGAGCAGAGGGCCTGGGATCGCGTCGCGGTCGTTGGCCGTCGCCAGGAAGGTGACCTGCGAGAGGTCGAAGGGGAGATCGAGGTAGTGATCCTGGAAGGTCCCGTTCTGCTCGGGGTCGAGGACCTCGAGCAGCGCGGCGGTCGGATCGCCGCGCACGTCGGCGCCCATCTTCTCGACCTCGTCGAGCACGATGACGGGGTTCTTGGTGCCGGCCTTCTTCAGGGCCTGGAGGATGCGACCCGGCAAGGCGCCGACGTAGGTGCGCCGGTGCCCGCGGATCTCGGCCTCGTCGCGCACGCCGCCGAGCGCGATGCGCTCGTAGCGCCGGCCCATGCTGCGCGCGATCGAGCGACCGAGCGAGGTCTTGCCGACGCCGGGCGGCCCGACGAAGAGCAGGATCGGCCCCTTCTTGTCGGCCCGTAGCTGCCGTACCGCCGTGTACTCGACGATGCGGCGCTTCACCTTCTCGAGGCCGAGGTGGTCTTCGTCGAGGCAGCGTCGCACGTCGCCGACGTCGATCTTGTCCTGGGTGGACTTCGACCAGGGCAAGTCGGCGATCCACTCGAGGTAGGTCTTCGTGACGTTGAACTCGGCCGACTGCTGCGACATGCCCCGCAGCCTGGAGAGCTGCTTGCGGGCGACCTTCTCGACGTCCGCCGGAGGACTCGCGAGGCGGATGCGCTCGCGCAGCTCCTCGATCTCGTCGTCGTCTCCGCCCTCGCCGAGCTCCTCGCGGATGTTCTTCATCTGCTGCCGGAGGATGTACTCGCGCTGGGACTTGCCCATCTCCTCCTGCACCATGTGGCTGATCTCCTTCTTGACGCGGAGAACCTCCAGCTGACGACTCACCATCGCGAGCACGAGCCGCACGCGCGCCTTGACGTCGAAGGCCTCGAGGATCTCCTGCTTGTCGGCGATCGAGGCCTGCGCCTGGGGGAAGTTGGACGCGATGAGATCCGCGAGCGCGCCCGGCTCACGCACGTTGTCGAGGATGCCAGCCGTGTCCTTGGGCAGGTTCGGCATGAGCGCGAGCACCTCGCGCGTCGACTCGCGCAAGGTCGTGCCGAGCGCGTCGAGCTCGACGTCGCGGGTGAGTGACTCGGGTACGCGCTCGACGCGGCAGCGCATGTAGGGCTCGAGCGTCGAAGGCTCCATCACGCGGAAGCGACCGAGACCGTTGAGCACCACGGAGTAGTTGCTGGTGCCGAGCCGGATCACCTTCACGACGCGGGCGAGGGTGCCCACCGTGTAGAGATCGCGGTACGTGGGCTCGTCGACCTCCGCGGACTGCTGGCTGACGACGCCGACGACGGCGCGCTCTCGGCCGAGCAGGTCTTCGACGAGGCGAACGCTGCGTGCGCGGCCCACGTTGATGGGCACGACGGACATCGGGAAGAGGACCGAATTCCTGAGCGGCAGGATCGGCACCCCTTCGAGATCCATCGGCGGCGGCCTGGACGGTGCGTGCCCTGACATGTTCGCTAGGAAGCTAGTACAGCGACGGGGCTCTTGCTAGGACGCATCCGCTGCATCGCGCCTCGCCACGGCTCGAGCGCAGCTCCACGAGCCCGCCGGAGAACGGGGCCTCGGCGTCCCCAGGAGAGCCGCGTCGCGCGCCGTCCGCGGCTCAGAAATCGCGGATCTTCCAGGCGCCGCGCTCCCGCAGCAGGCTGACGGTGCCGCCGGACCCGAAGGACATCGACGCCACGTCGCCGGTCTCCTCGATCGTCGCGGTGGGAAGCGCGGCGCGCAGCGCCTGGATCACGCGCTCGATCTCCTCGCGTTGCGGGCCCTCCCAGGTCGCGCGGAGCTTGTCGGCGGTGAGCGCGTCCGCGCCCGTCGACGACGAGGCTGAGGGAGCGGGCGGCTCGCCCTGCGCGTCGGGAGCTTCTGCCTCGGCGGCCGGTGGCCTCGGTGGAGCGACGCTGCGATCGGCGAGCCCGCTGAGCTCGGCGTCCGGCACGTAGCGCAGCAGCACGTCGTAGCGCTTGCGCTCGTAGGCTCGGACGAAACCCGCGAGGGCCTGCCGAGGGGTGGACTGCCCGTAGAGGTCGATGGCCGACGCGTCCACGCGCCAGCGCCCAGCCTCGTGCACCAGGAGGATCTCGTCCCCTCCGGGCAAGACGACCGTGGCGGTCACCTCCGGCTCGGCGGCGGGGCGCGCCAGCGCGCGGGCCATCTCGAGCACGTCGTCCGGGCTCTCGAGGACCATGCGCCGGAACGCCTCGAGCGACACCGTCCGCCGGGCGTCTTCCGAGAGCATGCGGTACGCGTCGTCGATCCGTCGCTCCTCGATCGCCGAGGCGTAGGCACGGAGCGCGTCGCCGGGTCCGCGCTCCGTGGCGCTCGCGCCGCAGCCCGCCACCAGACCCAGGAGGACCATGGCGGCGCCGAGCACGAGACCCTCGCGGGCGAGCGCCCGCTTCACCCGAGCGTCGCCATCCAGCGCGCGACGAAAG
Source organism: uncultured Polyangiaceae bacterium (assembly GCA_938004785.1). Classification (GTDB taxonomy): domain Bacteria; phylum Myxococcota_A; class Polyangia; order Polyangiales; family Polyangiaceae; genus CALKVW01. Next base: position 42,928 of record CALKVW010000237.1, on the reverse strand, counting down.
ACTCGCGCTGCGCGGCGCGTCGCCCCATTCGAACCTCGCTCGCCCAGCATGGTGGCAGCTCGTGTAGCACAACGCGCCGCGCGACGAGAGCGCGGGGGACTCAGGCGAGGTGTGACGGGCCTGGTGCGGCGCGCTCGGTGGTGGAGTAGGAGGGCGCTCCGATGCTCGACGACGACGCGTCGCCCCCGTCCTCCCAGGACCTCGCGAACGACGACTTCCTCTTCCACCTCTACCGGGGGAGCGAGCTGTTGCTCGACAACCGCGTGCACGAGGCGAAGCAGGAGCTCGAGCAAGCGCTGGGGCTGCAGCCGCGCGACGCGAAGGGTCAGGATCTGCTCGCGATCGTCTACTTCCGCCTCGGGCTGTATCCGCGGGCCATCGCGATCTACGAGCGGCTCGTCGAGGCCCACCCCGAGACGACCACGCCCAGGATCAACCTCGCGCTCTGCTACCTGAAGACCGGTCAGCCGCAGGCCGCGCGCATGGAGCTCGAGCGGGTGCTCGAGCGAAACCCGGAGCACGCCCGCGCGTGGGGCTACCTCGGGCTCGCCTTCCAGCGATTGGGGGACATCGAGCGGGCGGTCTACGCCTTCCAGATGGGTGGGCACGAGGGCATGGCCCGGAGGCTGGCCGAGACGATCCCGTCGATCACGTCGGTCGACGGCGCTTCGGCTGCCTCCCGCGCAGCCGCGGCCGAGGTCTTCGACGAGCTCGATCGCCGAGGGGTCGACTTCGTGCCCGACGCAGGGACGAGCTCCGCGTCCTCCGGGTCGTGGGCCGCGCTCGAGCCGGGGCGCGACCGTTCGCCGGCGCCCGCGACGCGGCTGAGCTTCGCGCCGGCGCCGGCGCGTCCGGGCTCGCTCCCGCCACCCGGCTTCAGCGATCTCGGTCAGCCCCCGAGCATTGGACCCTCCGGGGTCTCTCCACTCCAGCCGACGCCGATCCCACGCGAGCTGCTCGGTGTGGGGATCGACGAGCCTGCGCCCGAGCCAGATGGCGAGCCGGTCGATCACCCGGCTCAGCCCGGCGGCCGGCTTCGCGGGCCCACCCGCGGCGGCGCGCGCGGCGTGCTCGAGGCGGCGGTCGAGACCCTGACCGCGAACTCCGAGCTGCCACGCGGGCTGGAGCGACGCCCGGAGGCTGCGCAGGCCCAGGTCGAACGCGGCCGAGAGCGCGCGGCGAGCATCGGGCCCGAGGCTCCGCTCGCGCAGCGCGCCGATGGAGCCGAGGGGCCGGTGGACGCGCAGTCGCTCGCGCGCAGGCTCTTGCTCGTCTGGCCGAAGCACCTCGCGGCACAGCGCACCGCGTCGGGGCTGGTCCTCCTGCGCGGAGGGGGTCGCGTGGCGCTCCGACTCGACGCCGTTCGCGCCGGCAGGATCGCCCCCGACTGCGCGGCGACGCCGCTTCCGAGGCGGGCGCGAGGGCTCGACGCGGACGGCGTGCTCGGTGGCGCCGCCGCGCCTCTGGTGTCGCTCGACGGCAGCAGCGCGCTCGTGCTGGCGCCGCCTCCGGGGCTCGAGCTGGTGGTGCTCGAGCTCGGTCCACGCGTCGTGTACTTCCGCGAGAGCGCGCTCGTCGCGCTCGAAGGAGAGGCGATCTGGCAGAACGCGCGCCTGCCTCAGGGCGACGCGGATCCAGCGCACGTGGTGGGCTTGAGCGGCTCCGGCACGGCGATACTCGCCGTTCCGCCGAGCATGCAGTCGCTCGAGGTGCCTCTCCCGTCGGGCCTCTTGGCCCGCGCGCGGAACGTCCTTGGTTGGACCTCCGAGCTCACGCTCCGGTCCCTGCAGGCGAGCGAGGCGCCGGCGCGTGTACGGGGCCTCTGCTCCTTCGAAGGTGAAGGCATGGTGTTCGTCGATGGCCGCTGAGCGAACCGAACCGACGGGCGAGCCGCCGGTCCTCCCACGCCGGGAGCTGCGTCGCCGCCAGACCAAGACGCTCTGGGAGGACGCCAAGAACCTCCCGAACCTGTTGACCTTCGCGCGGATCCTGATGATCCCGGCGGTGCTCGTGCTCCTCAGCCGAGGCACACCGCGCGACTGCTTCTGGGCGGCGATCGTCTACTCCGCGGCCGCCATCACCGACGCGCTCGACGGCTGGCTCGCGCGTCGCCAGGGTCTCGTGAGCGTGCTCGGCAAGTTCCTCGATCCGCTCGCCGACAAGCTCATCGTGGCCGCCGTGCTCGTGTGGCTCGTCTCGATGGGGCGCATCCCCGCTTGGGCCGTGGCCCTGCTCATCAGCCGCGAGATCTCGATCACCGCGCTCCGCTCGATCGCGTCGAGCGAGGGGCTCGTGATCGCCGCGGGTGAAGGCGGCAAGGCGAAGACCGCGCTGCAGATGATCGGGATCATCTGCCTGATCCTGGGCTTCCCCTACCGCGTGCACGGACTCTTCTACGACTTCGGCGTCGTCGATCTGGTGCACGTAGGTCGCCTGCTCGTGTACGCCTCGCTGGTGTTCTCGCTGACGAGCGCGGCCAGCTACATCGGTCTGTTCGCCGAGGCGATCGACGACAAGAACCACCGCCCTTGAGCCAGGCCTCGCGCCGGTCTCGTCGCCACACGGCGGGGGAGTTCCGGCGGGCTACGACATCGTGTAGGAGCACTCGCATGTCTTCGCTGCGGCCCTCCCTCCTCGTCGCTCTGCTCGCGCTCTCCGCTGCTGCCGGCCTGTCGCTCGGCTCGGTCGCGTGCTCGAACCAGGGCGAGGGTGAGCGCTGCGAGATCGAGAACGGCGACGACGACTGCCAGGAGGGGCTCGTCTGCACCTCGGCCGAGCAGCTCGGTGGCAACGCCGACATCTGCTGCCCACCGGGCGGGGTCAGCGAGACCCCCGCGTGCATCCCTGGAGGCAGCAGCACGACGAGCACGACGACGAGCAGCTCGTCGACAGGCGGCGGCGCCGGCGGCTCGGGCGGCGCCGGCGGCTCGGGTGGCGGCGGCGGCTCGGGCGGCGCAGGCGGCTCGGGTGGCGCCGGCGGCTCGGGTGGCGTCGGCGGCTCGGGCGGCTGATCGTGGAGCGAGCGACCGAGGGCATCGCGTCGGTCGAGGGGCCGCGAGCATCGCGCGTCGTGCCCTTCGAGCGAGCGCGGTCGTGAGCGAGCAGCGGGTCCTCGCTCCTTCCGACGACGAAGCGAGGCGCGACGGAGAGATGCGCCTCATCGGCGGCCGCGTAGAGCGGCGCGGCGACGCGTGGTACCTCACCGATGCCTACGTCGAGCGCGCGCTCCCGGCCGTCGATGGGCTCGTCCCTGCGGCGCTCGCCGTGCTGAGCTGCACCGTGCGAGGCGGCCGCATCACCGAAGCGACGCTCGTGGAGCTCCACCCGAAGCCCGGCGCAGCGCCGGAAGGCACCGGGCGCGACGTCGCACGACTGCGTGATGGCGGCGTGGCCGCGCGGCTACGTGAGCGCTCCCGCGCGCTGGCGGCCGTGCGCCGGTACTTCGAGGAGCAAGGCTTCCTCGAGGTCGAGACGCCGAGCCTCGTCCCCTGCCCTGGCCTCGATCTGCACCTCGAGGCCTTCGGTGTCGTGGCCGAGCCAGCGCGCTACCTCATCACCTCGCCCGAGTTCCAGATGAAGAGGTTGCTCGTCGGTGGGCTCCCGCGGGTCTACCAGCTGGCGCGGAGCTACCGCCGAGGGGAGCTCGGCGTCCACCACACCCCCGAGTTCACGATGCTCGAGTGGTACCGCGCCTTCGCAGCGATGGACGAGGTCGTGCGCGACACCGAAGCGCTGGTCGAGCAGGTCTTCGTCGCGATGGGCGCGAGCACACGCCGCACGCTGAAAGGTCGCGAGCTCGACGTGCGTCGCCCGTGGCCGCGCTGGACCGTCGCCGAGGCCTTCGAGCGGTTCGCCGGCGTCGCCGAGGCGACGATGCTCGAGTGGGCGCACCACGACGAGGAGCGCTTCTTCCGGACGCTCGTCGACACGATCGAGCCCAGCCTCGCGGAGCTGGAGACGCCAGCCATCCTGCTCCGCTACCCGGCCCCGATGGCCTCGCTCGCGCGGCTGTGCCCGGACGACGAGCGCTACGCGGAGCGCTTCGAGGTGTACGCGGCGGGCCTCGAGCTGTGCAACGGCTTCGGGGAGCTCACCTGCCCCGTCGAGCAACGCGCTCGTTTCGAGCGTGACCGCGAGGAGCGTCGAGCGCGAGGGCTCGAGGTGTACCCACTCGACGAACGCTTCCTCGAGGCGCTCGGCGCGGGCATGCCGCCCTCGGCGGGCAACGCGCTCGGCTTCGACCGACTGCTCGCCCTGTCGCTCGGCACCGACGACATCCACGAGCTGCAGGCCTTTCCCCCCGGGGAGCTCGAGCCCTGAGCGCGCCCACGAGCCGCGGAGCGAGCCTCGGCGAGCGACGCCGAGCGGCGTCGGCGCTCGCCGAGAAGTACGAGGCGCTCTTGGAGCTGCGCCGCCAGCACGAGCGAGGCGAGCCCGTGCCGCCGAAAGCGTACTTCCGAGAGCTCTCACGACGCTTCCCAGGGTGCCTGAACGAGCTCGACCGGCTCCCCATCCACGAGCTGGAGCGGCGCGCGCTCGCCTGTCGTGAGGCTGCGTCCGGCGCCGAGCCGGCGGCCTGGATGGAGTGGCTCGGCGAGTACCACGCGCTCCTGCGCTGCGCCCACGCGGTTCGTCATGCGCTCGGCCCGCAGCGCCCGGGCGCGCGAGGCGCAGCATTCGCCGACCAACGACTCGAGACGCTCGCCGAGGAGCTCGACTCGCGCGAGCAACTCGGCATCGACGCGGGCTTGCTGAGGCGCCTCGTGTCGCCCGCCGACGGACGCACCGTCGGGGTCGTGCTCGAAGAGCTCGCGCGGCGCCACTCGGTCGACCGTGAGACGCTCGAGCGCGCGATCCTCTCCAGGCGGCGCCGCTCCTGACTCAACCGCCGTCGGGAGGCGCGCAGTCGCCCGAGGGCGGCACCAGCGCCGGCACGTCTTGGGCCAGGGAAGTGTCGTAGGCGATGGCGCCTTCGACCAGCCAGCACATGCTCTCGAGCTGCCCGTCTCCGAGGCGCTCACCGTCCGCGACGCAGACCCCGTCGCCCTGAGCAGCCTCGCACTGACCGGTGCTGCGCAGGGGCCCTTGGAAGACGGAGCCCACTCCCTGCTCGCTCGCGAGCTCGGCGCGCACCGCGTCCAGCTCGGCCGAGATCGATTGCGCACCGACGAGGTTGCTCGGTACGCGGAAGCTCATCGGGCTGTCGGTGTCGCTGACGCGAAACCCGTACAGTCGACGCCCACCCGCGAGGCGGGCGCGGTGCGCGTCGTCGACCAGCTCCTCGAGGATCGGCGACCAACGGTACACCAGGCTGCCGATGCACCTGCCGGGCGCGAGCTCGCAGGCGGTCGCCACGTTCGCTCCGATCGCGAACACGCCGGGCGTCGCGAGCTGGCCGACCGCGCTGACCGGGATGTTGTTGTCGAGTGAGTGCGCGACGACGTCGCAGCCCCGCCCCAACATCGCCAAGGTCTCGGTCCGCTCACGCGTCTGTCCGTTCACCGGCGGCTGGGTGTCGTGCCAGTCCCCGATCCAGACGACCTCGACCACGATCGATGGATCGACCGAGCGCGCGCCGATCACGAAGCCGTTCACCCTCGCGACGACGCTCGGGGTCACCGCGGAAGCGACGAAGCAAAGCCGTCTCGAGCTCGTCTTTCGGGCCGCCGCGATGCCCGCGAGGTAGGTCCCCTGATAGGCGCGCACGTCGAAGGACACCAGGTTCGGCCTCGTGATGGCCGCTCCGTGCACCAGCAAGGACACGTCGGGGTTCTGGTCGGCCAGCTCGGCGAAGGCCGCGGCGTAGGCCGGCCTCGCCCCGACGATGACGCCGTGGCCGTCTGCGATCGCCGACTGCGCGGCGGTGGCGGCTTCACTCGACAGGAAGAGCTCGTCCTCGAGGCTCGTCGACACGTAGCGGAGGGCGAGCTCCAGCTCCTGTCGAGCGAGCTCGAAGGAGTAGCTGAGATCCTCCTGCCCCACAGGCCCGGGCACGAGGAACGCCACCGACGTCGGGACCTGACAGACGCGGTCGGCGCACACGGTACCTCTCGGGCAGCTCCCGTCGGGCTCACAGGGGCTCGCGCAGATGTCGTCGATGCAGCTGGAGCCTTGGCACTGATCGTCGCTGCTACAAGGAGCTCCGATCCCTGCGCCGAGGTCCCAGTCGACGATCGACGTGCAGGCCGCGGCGCCCCCGAGCAGCCAGGCGAGACCGACGGCGGCGCCGCTCCGGCGGGGGCGACGTCGCACGGTGGCGCTCCGCGCCGGCTCCAGAGGGTGTGCGCGCACCTCAGAACCTCCCCTCGAGCACGACGCCGCCGAGGCCCAAGCGCAGCGCGACCTCGGGCTCCTTCACGGGCGACGGAGCCCCCACCGCGTCGAGGATGGACAGCGTGATGGCTGCCGCGCCGGTCACCGCCCCGAGCACCACCAACACGTCGGTGGTCGTCGCCAGCGCCTCGAGCCTGGAGGCCTTCGAAGCGACGCTCGACCCCTCGGGAGGCCGCCTCGCAGGGCCGACGTAGACGTCGTCCTCGAGGTCCGCGTCGGTCACGAGCGCCAGGGTGCCCGTGACGGTGGCGCCGACGGCGAAGACGCCGGCCGCCACCCACGCCGCGGTGCGAAAGCCCACGGGGATCCCCCCTGCTTCTGCAGGGGGCGGCTCGACGGCGCGCGTGGCGAGCTCGACCTTCAGCGTCTGGGTGTCGCCCGCCTCGACGCGCACCCTCCGGGTCTCGGTGCGAGAGCCGACGACGACCACGCGGTGGTCGCCGGGCTCGAGCCAGACCCGTCGCTCGAGAGGGGCACGACCGAGCAAGCGACCGTCGACTTCGATCTCGGCGCCGACCTCGTCGACCTCGACGCTGAGCGCGCCCACCTGCTGACGGAGCGCCTTCAGCTCGGCCTCGACCTCCGCCCGTCGCTCGGCCTCGACCTCGTCGGCGCCCTCCGACAGGTACCGCTCGAAGGCCTCGAGCGCCCGGGCGGGATCCCGCGTCGCCGAGGCCATCTTCCCGATGTTGTAGAGGATCAGGTAGCTCGGGCTGAGATCGTAGGCCTTCTGGAAGTAGGCGAGCGCGCCGACGAAGTCGCGCGCGCGCACGAGCTCGATGGCGCGGGCGTTCGCCTCCCGCGCCTCGGGCGTAGGTGAGACGCTCGCGGGCCGAGACGCCTCCGGGGCGGCGAGCGCCACCCCTGGCGAGATCGCCAGGAAGGCGGCGAGGGCGAGCCCCATCGTTCGCTCACTGCGACGCTTCAACGCGCTCACTCTACCGACTGCGGGCCCGGCTGGCCACGGTGAGCCAGAGCGCCTCCCCTGCCCCGACGCGCGCAGCTCCTCAGCGCGGCTTGGGAGCCCAGGGATCGCGATCGTCGACCAAGGGCCTGCCGGTCGATGCTGACGGCGCGGCGCTCGGCCTCGGACGCACGACGCGCGGGCCGGAGCCCGTCGGATACACGCTCGCCGTGCTCGTCGGCGGCGTGGGCTGCTCGGGTGCGAGCCTCACCGCGAGCCTGTGGTCGCGATCGAAGACGATGAGCGTCGTCTGTCCGACGTGACCGGGCGCCTCGACCTTCAGCGAGCGGGCTGAACGATCGCGCGGGAACCTGGCCGAGAAGGGCGTCGTGATGCGCATGCCGTCGAGCGTGGTGACGGCGAGCTCGGGCGCGACGTCGATCCGGATCTCGACCTGATCGGCGTCCGAGGACGACGTCGGTGCGCTCGTCGTCGCGGCGGCGGCGACCGCGGAGGCCTCGGGCGGGCTGCCGGGCTGGCGGGGCGCGGTCGAGGATGCGCCCAAGACGGGCAGCAACAACCAGAGCCCGACAGCGATCACGAGCGTAGAGGCGAGCAGCACCCAGACGGCGCGGGGGCGGCCTCCCTGCGCGCGCTCTGCGCCCGGCGCGAGCTCCAAGGCCACGGGCGTGGGGCCCGCGCCGCTCGAGCGTGAGTGCGCAGGCGCGAACGCTTCGCCCGAAGCCGCTGGAGTCGCCAGGCCGCCGATGCTCGACCCCGCAACGATCGGCGCCTCGAAGCCCGAGCCGCTCTCGGGGCCGCTCTGGCCCGGCGCCTCGGGCTGCAAGCTCGCTCCCCGGGAGGCGGGCGCGGTCTCGATCGACCCGTCGTCAGTCGCCTCACGCTCGTCCTCGCGCGCCGAGCCGTCGTCGAGCGTGCCGAAGGCGCGCGCGAGGTGGCCGTCGATCGCAGCCCGCATCGCGCGTCGCTGGTCCTTCGCGTACTCCGCCACCGCCTGCCCGAGCTCCACGCGCCGGAACGGCGTGTCGTACACGCGACCGAGCGCGTCGCGGAATTCACGCGCGGTCGGGTAGCGATCCTCCGGCTTCGGCGCGAGCGCCCTCGCCACGACCTCGTGGAGCGCGCTGGGCAGCTCCGGCATTCGCTCCACGAGCGAGGGGACCTCCCCGAAGGTCATGCGCTTCAGGATCTGCACGTCGCTCGCGTCTCCCCAGAACTTCTCGCAGGTGAGGAGCTCCCACAGCACGACGCCGACCGCGAAGACGTCGGCGCGCCGATCGACCTCGTCGCAGAGCGCTTGCTCCGGCGCCATGTAGCCGATCTTCCCGCGCACCACGCCCGTCGCCGTCTGCCTCGCGCGGGTCTTCGACTTGGCGATGCCGAAGTCCACGAGGGTCACTCGCCCCTCGTAGGTGAGAAAGACGTTGTGGGGGCTCACGTCACGATGGACGATCTCGAGTGGGCGGCCGTCGGCAGCGCAGAGCTCGTGCACGTAGTGGAGCCCATCGAGCACCTCGGAGGCGACGTGCACGGCAGCACGCGGGCCCAGCGCCTGCACCACCGAGACGAGCCGGTCGAGCGCCTGCCCCTCGAGGTACTCCATCGCCATGTAGGGGAAGCCGGCCGCCTCCCCGGAGTCCCACGTGCGCACGATGTTCGGGTGCCGCAACAGCGGTGCCACGCGCGCTTCGTCCTCGAAGAGAGCGCGATGCTCTCCGTCGTCCACGTAGTCCGCCTTCAGGCGCTTGACGACGACGAGCTCGGTCCGCTTCGCCTTGCGCGCGGCCAGGAACACGTCGGCCATGCCGCCATGACCCAGCTTGGCCAGGAGCTCGAAGTCGCCGAACTCGCGCGCGACGCCGTCGAGGAGCCGGATCGTTCCCGGAAGCGAAGACACTGCAACCGACATGGTCCGCGCCTGGCTCGAGAAGTCAAGCGAACGGGCGGGAGGAGAGCGCTCGTCGCGGCTCCCGTCCCGCCCGTCGGCAGAGTCGCGCCGGAGCCCCAGCCCCCCGCTCGCTCAGCCCCGGCCAGCTCGGCCGCGCCTCACTCCTGCACGACGATGTTCGTGCCGAGCTGGGCGCGCAGCTTGAAGTAGCGGTCCGACACGGAGAACACCAGCAGCTCTCGCAGCTTCTCCTGCGGGGTGAGGTCGCCCGGCAGCTGGGGCTCCGCCGCGATGATCTTCTTCGCGACGTCGAGATCACCCGACACGAGGAAGCCAGCCCTCGTGCAGGTCAGCTCGGCGGCCTGCGCCCAGCGCTTGATGTTCGCCTTCGCGCCGTCAGCGACGAACTTCTTCACGGCGAGCTTCAGGCCTTCGACGTGGATCGGCTGCACGTAACGCGCGAGCGCCTCGGAGGTCGCCTTGATCTGGTTCGCCAGCTCGGGGGGAACCGGCTGCTCGGGAGCGACGAGCTTGATGGCCGCGAAGAAGAGCACCGTGAGCTCGGTCACCGTCGGGAAGAGCGCGCGGATGTAGTGCTCGGGGCGGTACATCGCCACGTGCTTGCCGACGATGAACGTGAGCTCCAGGGGGTTGAAGCCCGTGAGCACGGTCTGACCCGCGAGGCTCGCGGGCGGGTCGGCCGGCACGTGCGACAAGGCGCCCGGGATGTCGCTCCTCACGTACAGCGCCGGGGCCGGAAGCCCCAGCACGCCCGCGGCCCAGCCGAAGGTGCGCGCGAAGGTCACCGTCGAGGTGGCCGGGTCCTGCTTGAACTGCGGCGGCAGCGCCGGCAGCTCGTTCTTCGCCTTGAGCTGATCCATCTTCGCTCGCAACGCAGCGGGCGTCACGAACTCGAAGATCTTGCCGAGCACCGGGCTCTCGTCCTCGTGGAAGAGGCGCCGGATCCACGCGTCGCTGTCCAGGCGGCTCTTCACCTGGGGCAAGCCCTGCGTCCGATAGTCCTCGAAGAAGCGCTTCTCCTCGTCTCCGGCTTGGTGGAGGAAGTTGAGCGCGGCGGCGAGGCACCAGGCCTCGTCGTAGGCGTTCTTCGTGAGGTACAGACCGTAGAGCTTCCGGTAGGGCTCCACGCGCATCGGGTCGAGCTTGAGGATCGCCTGGAACTCGTCGATCGCGAGGTCGATCTGATCGGAGCTCTCGTAGAGCTCGCTCAGGATCAGGTGCTCCGTCATGTTCTCGGGCTGGAGCGTCGAGGCCATGCGGAACGCCTCGAGCGCATGCTCCACCTCCTGCATGCGGTCGCGGTAGATGAGCCCGAGCGCGTGCCAGAGGTTGAACTCGAGCTCCGTGTTGCCCTTGCCCGCGACGCGGTGGAGCATCTTGCGGTAGGCGCGCTCGAGCTGCTTCCAGTCCTTCTGGGCGGTGAGGATCTTGTTGATGCGCTCGAAGGCCTCGAGGTACCCCGGGTTGAGGTCGAGCGCCTGGTTGAAGAGATCGACCGCTCGGAGCTGGTCTTCCAGCTTGTCGCGGTAGAGCTGCGCCATCGTGAAGAAGTACTTGCTGCGCCTCTCGGGGCTCGGCTCGAGATCCGCGATGCGCTGCAGCACGTCGACCATGCGCTCCCACTGCGAAGCCGACGAGTAGAGCGGCAGGAGCTTGTGGAGCAGGACGTGGTCCTGAGGCTTGATGTCGATGGCCTCTTCGTAGGCCTCGATCGCCTTGACCGCGTTCTTGCCCTGCTCCGCCCAGATGTCGCCGATCTCGATGAGCTGCTTGAAGCGCTGCTCCCCGTCGAAGACGGCGTCGAGGATGATGCGCTTGTAGTGGCAGACCTGCGCCCAGTCCTTGGCCTGGGCGTAGAGCTGGACCATCGCCTCGAGCGTCGGCTGGTGCGCGGGATCGACCTGCAGCGCCTTCTCGAAGTTGTTGATCGCCTGCTTCGGCTGCCCCTGGGCCTGCTTGACGCAGCCGAGCTTGTAGTAGACCTGCGCCCGCTGCTCGGTGTCGTGCTCCTCGAGGCTGGTGAGCACCTTCTGGTAGTTGGTCAGCGCGCCAGGCCAGTCCTGGAGCTCGAAACACACCTCCGCCAGGCCACGGATCGTCTCCTGGTTGGTGAGGTCGAGCTGGTTGGCGGCCTGGTAGGCCTTCAGCGCGCCCTGCCAGTTGCCGCGTGCCGCGAGCACCTTGCCGAGCGTCGCCTGCAGCATGTGCTGCTCGTGACGATCCCGCTTGCCCGCCTTCTTCGCGAGCATCTCGGCGAGCGGCTCCGCGCGCTCCCAATCCTCGCGTGAGACGTACTCCTGCATGAGCGGCAGCGCGGCGTCTTCGGCCTCGCCGTCGCACTGCAGCGCGAGCTCGTAGGACTGCACGGCGAGCTCCGGCTCACCGAGCATCTCCTGACGCATCTTGCCGAGCTCGGTGAGCAGGCGCGCCCTCACGCGAGGCGACTCGGTGACGAGCTGCTCCTGATCGAGGTACCGCGCGGCTCGATCCCAGTCGGCAGCGTCGGCCGCGATCGTGCGCAGCGCGGCGAGCGTCGGCTGGTGCGAAGGATCGAGATCGAGCGCGCGCTCGAAGTTGTCCTGCGCGGACATGCGGTCGCCGAGCTTCTCGTCGAGCTGGCGCCCGATGCGGAAGTACATCTCGACCCGCTGCTTGCCGTCGCTCGTGAGCTCCGCGACGCGCGTCATGAAGTCGATCGCGCGGCTCGTGTCGCCCTGCTTCTCGTAGAGGCGGCTGAGCGCGTCGAGCGCAGGCACGTGCTGCGGCTCCACGTCGACGATGTTCTGGTAGGTGTCGATCGCCCGCTCGACGTCCTCGACCTCGACGGCGTAGACCTCGGCCATCGAGCTCCAGAGCTCGATCTTCTTCGGTCGGTCGAGCGTGGCGTTGACGTGGCGATCGTAGGTGTTGATGAGGTCGAGCCACTGCCTACGCTGACGGTAGCAGCGGGCCAAGCCCTCGTAGGCAGGCTCGTAGTTCGGGTCGATCTCGACGACCTGCTCGAGCCTCGCGGCGGCCAGGTCGGGCTTCACGAAGAGCTCCTCCTGGATGCGCGCGATCTTCATGAGCGCGTCGATGCGCTCCTTCTCGGTCTGCACGACGTCGAGCTGCATCTCGAGCACGCCGACGAGCTCGGGCCACTGCTGCGCCGCCGTGTAGATGCGCTCGAGCCCTCGCATCGCGAGCAGGTTCGAGGCATCGACCTCGAGCACCTCGCGGTACACCTGACCAGCCCGCTCCGCCTGCCCCAGGGTCGTCTCGTAGATGCCCGCGGCGCGTAGCTTCGTGTTCGCGATCTCGTCGCTCTCGGTGAGCCCCTTGGCCTTCGCCTCGAGCACCGTCACGAGCTCGTCGTTCTGACCACGCTCCGCGTAGATGCGCTCGAGGGCCTCGAGCGCAGGCACGAAGTGAGGATCGACGTCGAGCGCCTGCTTGTAGTAGCTGATGCCCTGCTCGGCCTGGCCCATCCTCTTCTCGAGGACCTCCGCCATGTCCGTGAGGATCTCCTTGCGGTCCTGCTCGGTGATGGCGTTGTTGAAGGCCTGCTGGAGCATCTGGCCTTGCTGCTGGAACTGGCCCTGCTTCTTGTAGAAGCTCGCCATCTGGCGCAACACCGCGACGTTGTTCGGGTCGAGCGCCAAGACCTGCTGGTAGTACGGCTGCGCGTACTCCATGCGGCTGAGGTCCTCCGCGTACCACTTGGCGAGCCTCAAGCAGAGGCGGATCTTGCGCTGCGGCTCGGTCTCACCCTGCAGCCAACCGTTGACCGTCTGCAGGAGCTCGGGCCACTTGTTCGTCGCCTGCGTGATGCGCTCGAGGTAGCGCACGGTGTCGTTGTCGGCGATGTCCAGCTCGAGCGCCGTGGAGAGCGCGTCGAAGGCCTGGCCCTTGTCGTCGAGCTCCTCGTCGAAGACCTTCGCCACCTTCCGGAGGATGTCCGTCTTCTCGGAGGTCTGCTCGCGCGTGTCGAGGCGCGCGAGGTAGAGCTCGATCAGTGGCTCGCTGCGCTTCGCCGCCGCGTGGAGCTTCTCGAGCGCGAAGAAGGCGCGGTCGTGCGCGGCGTCGATCTCGAGCACCGCCTCGTAGGCCGGCGTGCCTCGATCCGCGTCGCCGACGTTCTGCTCCCACATCTCGGCGACCTCGAGGTACTCGCGCACCTTCTCCTGGTCGTCCTCGTAGGCGCTCGCGCGCGCCATCTTGACGTCGATGACCTCGACCCAGCGCTCCTCGTTGCGGAGGAGCGACTCGAGCGCCGCCATCGCCTCGAAGTCGCGCGGATCGACGGCGAGCAGCTTCCTCCACGCCTCGATGGCCTCGAAGGGCTGGCCGAGCACGTCTTGGTAGAGCTTCGCGAGCTCGCGGAAGAGCGCGACCTGGTGCTCCGGCGGGAGCGCGTCGATGGCCCGATCGATCGTCTGGTGCAGGGCCTCGACGAGCGCCTGCGTGTCCTGGCGACGCCGCCAGATGTCCGCGATCGCGTACAGCGCGTCGACGTTGTTGAACTCGATGTCGAGGACGCGCGTGTAGTCCTCGAGCGCCTCGTCGTCACGACCGAGGGGCGTCTCGAAGAGTCGCGCGCGACGCAGGAGGACGGCGACGCGATCGGCGTCCTCGTAGGCGATGTCGAAGTGTCGGCCGAGCACCTCGGTGAGCTCGCTCCACTGCTCGAGCTTCTCGTGCAGGTTGGCGAGCCCATGCAGGGCCTCGGGGTCGTCACCGCGCAGCTCGAGCACGCGGCTCCACGTCTCGATGGCCTTCTGCGGCTCGTTCAAGTGGTCCGCGTAGAGGTTCGCCATCTTGGCGCGGATCTCGGACTCTTCGCTGTCGCCGCTCGCGTTCTCGAGCTGGCGCTCGAGCACGACACGGAGGTTCTGCCACTCCTCACGCTGCCGGTAGATGCGCTCGAGCGCGTCGATCGCGGGCGTGCTCTTCGGATCGAGCTCGTCGAAGACGCGCCGGAAGATCCGGATGGCGTCGTCGAGCTGAGCGAGCCGCTCCTCGTAGACCTCACCGAGACGCAGGTGCAGATCGACGAGCTCGAGCGGGTCGGTCGGCGCGAGGATCCGCTGCTCGAGCACCTGCGCGAGCTCGGGGAACTGCTCGAGCGAGGAGTAGATGCGGTCGAGCTCGGTCAACGCAGCGACGTCGAGCGGCTCGACGCCGAGCACGTAGCGGTAGGTCTTCTCGGCGTTCGTGATGTCGCCGAGCTCCTCCTCGAACACGCGGGCCAGGCGCTTGCCGATCGCGGCCTGCACGGGCTTGGCCTGGTGCAGTTCGAGCACGTCGGCGTAGGTGTTGGCGAGCTGTTCCCAGCCCCCATCGACCGAGCCAGCGAGGCGCTCGCACTCCTCCAGTGCCTTGTCGTCGTCCGGGTACTCCTTGAGCGCGCGCAGGTACACCTCGAGCGCGGCCTCCGGCGCGATGAGCTGCTCCTCGCGGAGCTCCGCCACGCGGTAGTACGTGGCGAGGCGGTCTTCACGCTCGGTCTTGTGACCGAGCTCGGCCTCGTACACGTTCGAGAGCTTCTCCCACTCGCCAGCAGACTGGTAGAGCGGCTCGAGGATCTCGCCGATCTCCAGCTGGTGGACTCCACTCGCGAAGAGCCCCTCGAGCGCCTCGAGCGACTCGACGTGCTCCGGTGCTGCGGCCAGCACCTCTCGGTACGCAGCGATCGCGGAGCCGAGGTCCGACAGGTGGTGCTGGTGCACCTGCCCGAGGCGGTACCTGAAGTTGAGGATGTCGTCGGGCGTCTGGCCGATCTCGGCCTCACGAGCGAGCACCGGGACGAGCTCGCTCCAACGCTCCATCATGACGAGCAGCCGGTCGAGCGACGAGATCGCCTCGTAGTTCTCCGGGTCGACCTCGAGCACGAGGCGGTAGCGCGCGATGGCGTTGTCGACGTCCTCGAGCTGCGTCTCGAAGATCTGCGCGAGGCGCATGCCGAGCGCCACGAAGCGCTCGGCCTCCTCGCGGAGCGTCGCGAGCTGGGCGTCGTAGAGCGCCGCGACCTCGGGCCACCGGCCGACGGCCATCGCCAGACGCTCGAAGCTCTTGAGGGACTCCTCGTTCGAGACGTCGAGCGCGACCGCGCGGGCGTACACCGCGAAGGCGGCGTTGTGGTCGCCGACCATCTCCTCCTCGAGCCCGGCGATGCGGTGCAGGAGGTAGATCTTGTCGTCCGTCGACTCACCGTGCGCGACCTGGACCTCCAGGCTGCTCACGAGGCGCTTCCAATCCCCGTTGGCGTCGTAGATGGGCTCGAGCACCAAGGCCGCGGCGAGGGACTCACGCGGTCCGTCCTTGATGCGCTCCAGCGCCGACAGCGTGGGCACGTGGTCGGGCATCTGCGTCAGCAGATCGCGGTAGAGCTCGATCGCCCTCGGCAGATCGTCGAGCTTCGCTTCGTAGAGCTCCGCGATGCGATACTGGTAGCTGATCGACTCGGCCGCGTCCTGAGCGAGCTCGGACTCGTGCTGGAGGATCGTCAGGAGCTCCGGCCAATTCTCCGCGGCCTGGTACAGGACGTCCAGGCGCGAGAGCGCCTGGAGATCATCCGGGTCGATCTCGAGCACACGTTGGTAGGTGTCGATCGCGCGCGCGACGTCCGAGAGCTCGCGCTCGTAGACGGCCCCGACCTGGTAGTAGATGTTCTTCTTCTCGTCCGCGTCGTAGACCAGATCGGCCTTCTGGGTGTAGACGCCGAGCAGCTCGGTCCAGCGCGAGTGCGCGAGGTAGAGCTTGATCAGCGCGTCGATCGCGCGCAGCTCTTCGGCGTCGAGCTCGAGCACCTTGCGGTACATCGCGATCGCCGACTCCGGACGCTCGAGCACGTCCTCTTCGATCGACGCGGCCTGGAAGAGCGCGTGCTTCTTGTCGCCGAGGCTCTCGAGGATCTCCGACTTCTGCGCGAGTACGACCGAGAGCTCCTGGTAACGCTCCGTGGTGCGGAAGATGCGCTCGAGCGACTCTGCAGCCGAGAGGTTGTGTGCGTCGATCTCGAGCACCTTTCGGTAGTGCGCGATCGCTTGGTCGGCCGCACCCAGGTCGGACTCGTAGACCCGCGCGGAGACCGTGTAGAGGTCGACCGCGACGGCGGGCTCCTCTTGCTTGCCCGCGAGCTCCTCGTAGACCTTCGCGAGGTCTGCATAGCGCCCGGTCGCGCGCGCCAGACGATCGAGCCCCTCGTGGGTCTCCCGGAAGGTCGGGTCTTGCTCCAAGGCCCTCGCATAGGTGGCGAAGGACGAGTCGAGATCACCGCCCGCGTCCTCGTAGAGCGCCGCGATCTGGTGCAGCAGCTCGACCTTGCGCGTCGGGTCGTCACTGCAGCGGACCTGCACCTCGTAGACGCCGACGAGCTTCTGCCAATCGCCGTTCTGGCGATACAGCGGCTCGAGAATCTCGCTGATGACCAGCTCGTGCTCGGGCATCGAGCCGAGACGCTCGAGCGCACCGAGGGCCGCCGCATCCTGCGGATCGCGCTCGAGCACCTGGCGGTAGATCTCGATCGCCTGCTCGACCTGCCCCATCTGCTGCTCTCGGAGCTGGCCGAGACGGAGCATCAGCGCGGTCTGCTCCTGATCGGTCTCGGCGAGCTCGAGCTGCGCCTCGAGGTTCTCTGCGAGCTCCGACCACTTCGAGCCGCGGACGAAGAGTCCATCGAGCGCGCGGAGCGCAGCGATGCTCGCTGGATCGAGCGACAAGACCTCGCGGTAGGTGGCGATGGCCTCCTCCGGACGGGCGAGCTTCTCTTCGAAGACCGAGGCGAGCTGCCCGTAGAGCCCCTCGCGCTCTGCGGGGTCTTCCGCGAGCTCGATCCGGCGGCGGAACACGCCGATGAGATCCTCCCAGCGTTCCGTGCGGCGGTAGAGCTGGTCCATCGCCTCGAGCGCGTCGACGTCGGCGGGGTCGAGCGTGAGCACCCGCTGGTAGCTCGCGGCCGCCTGCTCGACCTTCTGGAGCCGCTCGTGGATGCTGCCGAGCCGCATCCAATACGCGCGAGCGAGCTGCGGATCGTCGAGGTTCTCGGCGATCTCGGAGAGGATCTGATCGAGCCTGTCCCACGCGTCGGCGCTCGCGGCGAGCTGCTCGAGCTCGCGGAGCGCGTCCGTGCTGGACGGGTCCTCCTTGAGGGCTCGGGCCTGTGCCTCGATCGCCTTGGGCAGATCACCGAGGTTCTCGGACGCCACCATCGCGACCTTGCGCAGCAGCGAGACGCGAGACTCGCTGCTCGCCTCGGCGTCGGCGAGGATCTCGAGCACCTGCACGAGCTTCGTCCAGTCGCCTCGGCCTTCGTAGATCTCCTGGAGGATCCCGGCCGCTTCGGCCCTGAGCTCCGCGTTCTCGAGCAGGTTCTCGAGCGCCACCCGAGCCGCGTCGTTGCTCGGGTCGAGGAACAGGATCTCCTTGTAGTTGTCGAGCGCAGCGCGGGGATCGCCGAGGTGCTTCTCGAGCACCGAGCCGAGTCGGTACTTGAAGTCGATGAGCTCCGTGTCCGGTACGTCGAGCTCGATGCGCGAGCGGAGAACGTCCGCGTAGTCCGGCCACTCCTCGAGCGCGAGGTAGAGCGCGTCGAGCGCAGCGAGCGCCTCGGGGTCGCGGTCGAACTCGCTCAGCGCCTGCCTGTAGGTCTCGACCGCGCTGCGCTTGTCGCCGAGCTCGAGCTCGTGGAGACGAGCGATCGAGAAGAGGATCGCGCGGCGGTCATCGGGTTCGACCGCCAGATCACGCTTCTTCTCGTAGATGCCGAGCAGCTCACCGTGGCGGTTCGTCTCTCGGTAGAGCCTCTCGAGCGCGGAGAGCGCGGTCGCGTTCTCGGGGTCGAGCTCGTACACGGCACGGAACTGCTCGAGCGCCTCGTCGACGCGGGAGACCTCGTCGAGCAGGACTCGCCCGAGTCGCAGCCGGAGGTCGATCCCGAGGTCTCGATCGCCGCTCTCTTCGGCGTTCGCGACGCAGGCCTTGTACGCGCCGACCAGCGCGTCCCAACCGCCCGTCGCACGGGCGACGCGCTCCACGTCCTCCACGCAGCGCTCGTCGGAGGGTGCGAGCTGGAAGGCTCCGAGGTAACGCTCGAAGGCCTTCTCCGGCTCTCGGAGCTTGGTCTCGTAGAGCCCCGCGACCTCGCGCACGAGGGAGAGACGCTCTTCCGGGTCCGCGTCCTCGCGCGCTGCGAGGTGCGTGAGCTTCACTTCGATGGCGCCCGCGAGCCCCTTGGCGTTCCCCGCCTGCTCGTAGATCGGGATCAAGGCCTCCGCCGCCCCGAGGTGACCGGCATCGAGCGCGAGCACCTTCTCGTAGGCGCGCGCTGCGCGGTCGAGCTTGCCTTTCTGCGTGACCCAGAGCTGCGCGGTCTTCACGAGCAGCGAGATCTTCGCGCGCTCGTCGGTCTCCTTCGACTCCTGCGACTCGAGCAAGCGGATGAACTCGTCCCACTTGCCGCTGTCGGCGTAGAAGACCTCCAGATCATCCCATCGACCGAGCGCGAGGTACTTCTTCTTGAGCGCCTCTTGGGCGGTTCGATCCTGCGGGTTCAGCGCGATGAGGTTGCGCCAAGCCTCGACGGCTTTCTCGTCGTCGTTCAGGCGGTCGCCGTAGATCTGGCCGAGCTTCTTGTAGATCTGCTCTTGCTGCGCGGAGTCGTAGGTGACCTCCACCTGCTGGCCTAGCACCTCTGCGAGGGCCTCCCACTCCTTCGAGCGCTCATAGAGGCCCGCGAGCGCGCCGAGCGCCTCGGCGTTGCTCGGGTCGTCGGCGAGCACGTCGCGCCACAGGTCGATGCAGACCTCTGGCTTCTTCACACGCTCGGTCGCGAGCCGCGCGATCTCCAGCGACTTGTCGGCGCGCGCCGGGCCTTGCCCGAGCTGGGCCGCCTCCCGCCGCATGAGCCCGATGAGCTTCTCCCAGTCGCGACGCTTCTCGTAGGTCGCGCGCAGGTTCTCGAGCGCGAGCGCGTTGCCCTCGTCGATGGCGAGCACGGCCTCGAAGCACTTGACCGCTTCGGCCGCGTTCGGGAACTTCGTGGTGTAAAGGTCGGCCGCCTCGAGGTAGAGGGCGACCTTCTCGTCCGGATCGCCCACGGCTTCCGCGAGCTCTACGAGCGTCTTGACGTACTCCGTCATCCGCTTCGCCGCCTGCAGCTTCTCGAGCTTGCCACGCAGCTCGGCGATCTTCGCAGGGTCCGCCTCGGCGGCCTGCGAGCCCGCCTCGACGACGGGCTCCCCACGCTGCGCGGATTCCGCGGCAGCAGCGGGCTCTACGCCGGCATCCGGCTCCGCGGCAGCGGCGGGCTCCACCTCGGCGGCGGGCTCGGGTGCGGGCGCCTCGGCGACCTCGGGCTCCGGCGCCGAGTGCGCCTCGGCGGTGGGCTCCGGCTCGCCAGCGATGGCGACGGTCTGCTCGATCGAGGTCTCCTCGTCGTTCGCCTGCGAGGGCTGCTCGATGCTCGGCTCCGCCGGAGCCTCCTGCTCGGCCTCGGACTCGGCCGAGACGGCCGGCTCCTCGTCGGATGCGGACGGCTCCTCGACGGACTCGTCGCTGGTCGTCGAGCCACCACCGAGCAAGGGCTCGCCGAGCTGGAGCTCGAAGGCCTTCACGGACGGGTGCTCGGGCGCGACCTGGGCGAGCTTCTCGAACCACTCTCGTGCCCGGATGAGGTTGCCGAGCTGTCGCCACGCGATGAGCCCGGACTGACCGAGCGCGAACGGCGACGGCTGGGCCGCGGAAGCGGCCTTCTCGGCGATGCCGAGCGCCCGATCCCAGTTCCCCTCCTTGGTGCCCCAGTACTCCCTGAGGAACTGGAGTGCAGCGTCGCGCGACGGGTCGAGCGCGAGCGACTCCTCGAGCAGCTGGGCCCCCACGTCGAGCGCTTGGTGCCGGGTCGCCCATCGAGCTCCGAACCGGAAAGTGGCGGTCGCGCGCCCGCGCTGCGTCAAGCCATCCAGGTACGCCTGCTGGGCGTGCTCGAGCTGAGCGGCGCGCCCCGAACCGACGAGCAGCCCCTCGAACAGCATCGCGGCCTGTCGGTCGATCGGGCTCGCTTCGTAGGCCTTCGCGAGCAGCGCTTCGTACTCGGCCGACTCGAAACGCTTGGCGAGCCTCGCGGCGCGAAGATAGGTGCGACAGGCTTCCGCGCCCGCCTGCGACTGCGCCTCACCGACGAGCTGTCCGACGTGGCTCACCCAGTTGTCGGCATCCAGCTGCGAATCCGAGAGACCGGCCCGCGCAGCCTCACTCTCCCCACCCGACGCGCCGAGCGCGCGTGCGTAGGTCGACGTGGCTCGCTCGAGATCGCCAGCGTCACTGAGCACGTCGCCGAGCTCGACGAGACGCTCGACCGCTTCGGGTCGGTCGTCGAGGTTGCGCAGCTCGAGCTCGAGCAGCTTCTGGACCATGGGAGCCTTCCCCAGCTCCCAGTAGATCGCCCGCGCGAGCTCGAGCGCATCGAGCGTCTGAGGGTTCAGCTTGTACGCATCCTGGAAGTGCTTCAGCGCCTTCACGCCGTGCAGGAAGCGCTCGTCGAGGACGCGGCCTAGCCGCAGGTGATACCCGGCCTTCACCACCGGATCGCTCTCATTGGCGATCGCGGTTTCGAGCTCCTCGATGAGGCTCTGCCAGTCGTGAACGGATTCGAGAAGATTCAGCCGCTGCGCCAGATCCATGGACCCCTCGACCTCGACGCCAGCTCCGCGAGCCGGCCACCGAGACACAGAACGAAAATCAGCCCCGAGCGAAATGAGCGGCGCGAGTACTTCGCCGCCGGCGTGCATGGAGTCGCCACTTGGCGACTCCATTCGTCCTCTGCGTGTGCGTCGAGCGAGCTCCGCGCACACGCATCGGACTCGGTGTCACTGGAGCGTACCGCCGAGCTTCGTCACCAAGGTGCGCGAGGTCTCGCACTCCACCTTGTACGCTTCCGCCTTGTTGCCGCGGCACGCGCGCGCGCTGAAGCCCTTGAGCATCTCGATGGCCTCCTGCTTCCTCGGCGGATCGAGCTGCGCGTAGGTGCTGCCGAGGCTGAACAGGATCTGCACCGCCTCCGGGCCGTCGCTCGGGGCGACCGCCTTGGCCGCCTCGAGCTCGGCCACCATGCCGTTGAGATCGTTGCGCTCCTGCAGAACGCGCGACATGAGGACATGCACGCCCCACAGCAACCGGTCGCCCGACTTGCCGAAGGACTTCGCCTCCTTGAGCACCTGCTCCGCCTCGGCGAAGTAGCCGAGGTTCAGGTACAGCTCGGCGAGCGGGCCGTAGTAGCGCAGCTCCTCGGGGTTGTGCTGGATGGCCTTCGTGTAGAACTCGAGCGCCTTCTGCTCGTCGTCCGTCCAGAGGTAGACGTTGCCGAGCTGGTGGTAGCAATCCGCGTAATTCGGATCGAGCTCGATGCACTTCGAGTACGGCTGCTTGGCCTCCTCGTACGAGAGCGCCTTCTTCTTCGCCTGCTGCTCGAGCGCGTAGCCGCGCTCCGCGTGGTAGGAGGCGAAGGTGCCGTCGTCGGGGTTCTTCTCGTCTCCGCGGATCGCGCCGGCCAAGGCCTCGGCCATCTTCGGCCAATCCTCCTTCTTTCGGTGCGCGAGCGCGAGCTTGTACCAGATGTGGTGGTTCTCTGGGTCGAGGCGCGTGGCTTCCTCGTACTTGGCGATCGCCCCCTCGATGTCGACCTTCACGGCCTTGTCGCCTTCGTTCGCGATCAAGATCGCATCCTGACGGTTGCGACTGCAACCAACGAGACCAGCAACCACGAGGGAGGCAGCGAGAAGGACCTTGCCGGAGTTCATCGAGACGCTTCTCTCTTTCGTTGAGGGGCGCCGCCCGCTCGTGCGGGTAGGCGCGGAGGTCGTGCGCAGGTAGGCGGCGTACGTACCCATCGAGGACACGAGAGCCGCCAGCCGCCACACGGCTGGAGCAAGAGGCCAAGCACCAACGCTATCGTCACCCCGCCAGAAAACTGCGGCGGCTCCCAAGCGCGGGGGAGAATAGGTGGCAACGCACGCGAAAGTCCAGGCTCCTGAGCAGATGACGCGCCGCCCCTCCACCGCGCGGGGCGGCCCCCCCGCTTCCGCCCGAACGTCGTCTCGGCTCGCGCGGGAAGCAGCAAGCGCACGAGCACCGACCTGAACCGATCGCAGACTGAACCCCAGAGGGGGCGCTCACGCCACCCTGGAACCACGTGAGTCGGAACAGGCGCCCCGCCCGGCAGGCAGCTGCCTTCGAAGGCTCTCGGCACCGTCATCCACCGCTTCCCGAGCCGTTCCTCCAAATGGCGAACGGCCCGCCGTCGGTCGATGCCGCCCCTCCTCTTGGAGGGAGCGACCGCGACCAACGCCGAGCCATCGCGCTCAGCCGACCCCGTGCCCCAGCCATCGCTGGGTCGAAGGGTTCAACCGCCCGGAGAGAACATGATCGGGTAGGTCACCTTCACGATGCCGCCCTCAGGCTGCGGGAAGGACAGACCGTAGAACGCGCGCGTGACGCAGGACACGACGTTCCCATCAGGGAGGTCACCGCCACCACCGACGCTGCCCACCGAGCCGTCACGACCGATGACGAAGCTCACCTGGACGCGCCCCTGCAGGTTGGGGTTGTTCCTCAGGCCGTTCTCGTAGCAGAGGCGGAAGCGACCGAAGTTCTGGCGAACGATGCGCTGGATGACCTCCGGGGGAAGTCGACCCGACACGCTGGTCGCGCCCATGCGAACGCTCGGCGGCTTCGCGCGGTGGCTCCCGCTGAGTCGACCGGAGCCCGAGCCGAAGCCCTGACCGGTGCCGGTCCCAGCGCCGTGCCCGATCGTGCCGATCGAGCCGAGGCCGATGCCTTCGCCGCGCCCACCACCACCCTCGCCGATACCCGAGAGGCCGAGGCCACCCGCGCCGAACGAGTCGCCGATCGCGTCACCCCACATGTTGCCGCGGGCCGACATCGGATCGTTGCCGAGCGAATCGTCGCGGCCCCAAGGAGCCGTCGGGGCATCGGGATCACCACCCGCGCCCGAGTTCAGCAGACCAATCATGCCGAACTCCGCCGCGTCGCGCAGGGCTGCCTGACGCGCGATGTGGGGATCCGGATTGTCCGCAGGGCCCTTCACGCCGTAGCGGTTGCCGGTCGACTTGGTGTTCGGGTTGCCCATCGAACCCTCTTCACCCTTCGCGCGCGTGCCCGTTCCGCCTTCCTTGTTGTCGGCGTTGGCCTCGGTGACCTGCTCGGTCTCCTTCTCCTCCATCTCCTTCTCGGCGGCTGCCTTGAGGAGCTGCTGGATCATGTAGGCCTGGTCGGCGCTCATCTCGCCGTCTTCGGTGCCAGAGAGGTCCGGCACGAAGAAGAAGATGGCTGCGAAGAAGCCGCCGTGCACGAGCAGCGACAGGGCGACGTAGGCGAAGGCGACGAGGTCGAGCGCCATGTGGCCGGCGACCACCCGACCGGCGTTCACCGCGGAGACCTGGAAGGTCAGCCCGTTGTCCAGCACGATGCGCGCCTTCGCTCCGTTCGGAAGGCTCAGCTGATGAGCACCCGAGAGCTCCGCGCAGGGCTGGGCG
Source organism: uncultured Polyangiaceae bacterium (assembly GCA_938004785.1). Taxonomy (GTDB): domain Bacteria; phylum Myxococcota_A; class Polyangia; order Polyangiales; family Polyangiaceae; genus CALKVW01. Next base: position 19,233 of record CALKVW010000237.1, on the reverse strand, counting down.
CGACCGCCGGCGACGACCTCTTCGAGGGTCATCGTCTGGCCGCCGATCTCGACCGTGCCGGTCGCTCGGGGCAGTAGGACCACGTTCACCGAGTTCGAGTCCGCGAGCACGATGGGCGCACGGGTGGTACCCAGCCGCTCCGCGGGCACGAAGTAGTCACAACGCAGGTTGGACCCTTCCTCCTCACCCACGTAGAAGCTGCGCGGGGGGGTGAGGTGCGACACGTGCAGCACCGACTGATCCCAGAGCACCATCACCTCGACCGAGGTAGCAGCGCTCTCCACCTCCTCGGACGGAACCGAGGGGGCGCTCTTGATCATCGTGTAGGTGTACGAGCCCTCCGGCGCGTCGTGAGGCACCTCGTCGGACGGAGCGGGCGCGAAGGCGCTCGAGCCCGCGAAGGGGTCGCCGAACGGGTTCGCACCCCCACCCCCGAACGGCGAAGCGGCCGGGGCACCGAAGGGGTTCGCGTCGACCGCGCTGGGTCCACCAAAGGGGTTCGCAGCGGGAGCAGCCACCGCCGCAGCTCCGAAAGGCGCGGCAGCCGCAGCCGGGGGCGCCGACGGCGCAGCGGCCGCAGCCGCGACGGCCAAAGGCTCGGCCTTCTCGAGGACGAGCTTGGTGCCACCGATCTGGATCTGGTCACCCACCGCGATCTTGCACTTGTTGACCCGAGCGCCGTTCACCATCGTCCCCGGCTCGTTGCCGAGGTCGATCAGCGTGATGTCGTCCGGACCGGCAACCTCGATCACCGCGTGCATGCGCGAGGCGAGCTCGTCCTCGACGCGGAGGTGACTCTTGGCGTCCTTGCCGACCTTGACGATGTCTTGCGACACCGTCTCACGACGAACCAGCGCGTCGTTCTGATAGAGCCCGAACGTGAGTGCGACTTTCTGCTTGCCTTCCATGTCCTCAGCCTTCCTACGAGGCCCAAGCCCTCGAGCTCGTGAGCGTGGCTGCACTGGAGCAGCGACCACCCGAGCCGCGGTGGTGCCACTCTGCCGCAGGGCCACGCAGCGGCCCTACGGCTTGCGACGCCCTCAGAGGTTCTCGACCGACTTGAGCATCTCGGGAACGAACGACGTGCGCGGGCGGATCAGGGTGGTTCGCACCGGCCCGGGACGAACGCGGATCGTTGCGTCGTTGGGGCCGAATCCACCGGCGTTGAGCGGGTCGTCGGAGAACTCGTAGCCATAGCCACCGTCCGAATCACTCGCCTTCGCCGCGTCTTGCGCCATGGCCGCCGTCGCCAGCGAAAGCACTGCCAAGGCCGCGAACACGCTCACCAAACCACGGGTCGTCTTCTTCATCGTCACGCCTTTCATCGACTGGCCTTCACGACACTGCAACGGAAGGCTCTCCCGAAGGAAGAACCGCCGCGGACGCTCGCTCACCGATACAGTCCGAGTGTACTTGCACTTCGACGAACCCGTCAATCGACCGCGCTCACATCGCTCTGTGCGCCACCCCGAGGGCCTCGTGGGGCCAGGCGGGGCGGCGAACCGGAGAACCCAAGCTCACACCGGGGACCATCCTCGGTGTGGTGGGAGCCAAAGCTCCCGAACGCTGGGTCAAGACATCGGCGCTCTGTACGGGTTCCAGAAAAATGCACCGCCGTCCCAAGGAAAGCCGAGCGGCGGTCCGGAGCAGGGGTGCGGGCGGTAGGGAGGCGCGAGCTCTTCGTCCGCTGCCTCCCCCGAGGGCACCGCGCCCCGCTCACTCCGCTTCGGAGCCACCAGCAGCCTCTTCCATGGCTGCCTGGTTCTTCATCTCCTCTTCCATCTTCTTCCGGTCCGCTTCGCTCTGCTTGTTGAACTCGATGATCTCATCGATTTCCTTGATGCGTCCCTTCTTGCAGGCCTTGTCGCCCTTGGCCTTGGGGCCGATGCACTGCGAGTCCGACTTGGTCGGGACCGCCTTGACGTCCTCGATCGCGTCCGCGAACTCGGGCTTGCCCTGAGCCTTGGTGACGAACTGCTGGAACAGACCCTTGGCGGCCTCGAGCGCCGCGTTGGAGCCCGTCCCCCCGGACTTCGCCTTGAAGCCCTGGGTGAGGATGGCGTGGTTGAAGTAGGCCTCGGGGCGGTTCGGGTCGAGCGCCTTCGCCTTCTCGATCCACGACTCGGCCTCCTTGAGGCGTGCGTCGAAGTTGGAGTCATCGATCGAGCCGCGGACCGCCAGTGCGAGCCCGAGGTGCGCATCGTAGTCGTTCGGCTTCACCTTGAGGGCAGCTCGGTAGGCTTCTTCCGCCTGAGCGAAACCACGGAACTGCAGGTTCACCGAGGCCGCGTTCATGTGTGCCTCGAAGAAGCTCGGATCGAGCTTGCGAGCGCGGTTGAAGGACTCGACCGCGCGGTTGAGGTCGCCCATCTCGACGTAGGTGAGACCCAGGGTGTTGTAGATCGGGCCGTAGCCGGGGTTCTTCTGGACCGCCTGCGAGCTCACCAGGAGCGCGAGGTCGAGCGCCTGGGTATCGACCTTGGAGCGCGCTGCGCCACGCGTGACCTTGCTTCCACTCTGTCCGGCCTTCTTCTTCGCGGCCTCGAGGTAGTAGATCGCGAGCTGGTTGAACGCCGGCATGTAGCCGTCGTCGACCGCGAGCGCACGCTGCAGGTTCTTCTTCGCACGCTCGAAGTCGTTCGGTCCGTCTTGGTCCGAGGTGCTCGAGTTGCGGCGCATCTGGAGGCGCGCGGTGTGGACCAGCGCCTCGACGTTCTGGAACTCCGAGTCGTTGACCGCCCGGTTCATCTCCGCGAGCGCCTTGTCCAACGCGGTCTCGTTGGAGTCCGCGAAGTCGAAGAGAGCGAGCGGCACGCGCGCCTGGTGGAACTTCGCGTCCTTCTCGAGCACCATGCCGTAGTACTTGCGCGCCTCGGCGCGGTTGCCGCAGCGGTGGAACACGGCGGCGGCGTTGAAGTAGGCGGGCGCGAAGAACTTGTCTCCCTGCTCGCTCGCCGCGTCGAGGAAGAGCTTGGACGTGGCAGCGCAGGTCTGCTCGTTCCAGCCGTTGGAGCGGTCCAGCCGCTCGACCTCGGCAAGACCCTGCTTGTAGTACGTGGACGCCGCCGCCGAGACGGCCTGACCGTGGGCGTCCACGGGCTGCCCCGGAACCTTCCCACCCGCGGTGCCCGCGCCGGCCCCGCCGCCACAACCGATGGCGGCGAGCCCGAGCGAGAGGAGGAGGGTCGAAGCGCCGAGGCGCGTGCGGAGGATCATCGAATCGAGCATGTGTTCGACTTTCATCGCTTCCTCACTTCTGAGCAGCCGCGGCGGGAGCCGGAGCGGTGGGGACGAACGGAGTGCCGTCGATGTTGAGTGGCGTCACGCGCTCGTTCAGGCCGCTCCCGAGGCGGTTGGGCGAGCCGCGGAACTCGTCGATGAGCTGGTACTCCGCCGGGTAGTTCGTCGAGAGCCACTTCTCGCAGGCGCGTGAGTTCTCGTCGAAGTACTGGTGCTTCACCGACAGGTCGAGGCAGACCTTGTAGGCGCCCTTGGCCGCCTGCTTGTCGCGCTCACTCACCTCGTCGAGCTTGGCGTAGTAGGCGCCGCGGATCTCCTCCCACAGCAGGTCGCCGTAGGGGCTCGGACCGTTCTGCTTCCAGTCGCGCGGGATCGGTGCGGCGCGGAACTCGGCGACGAAGCGCCCCTTCATCTGGCCGACGCGCGAGCCGGCGGCGATGACCCAACGCGGAGGCGGCACCGGCTGGAGACCGAGGATCTTCTGGTACTCCTTGTCCGCCTCCTCGATCGCGGCGCGCTTCTTCTTCTGCCAGTCGACGACCTTCGTGTTGATGAAGTCCTCGACCTCCTTGCGCTCGCCCGAGCCCTTGTATTCGGGGAAGTTGATCTTGTCGACGACGGCCTTCTTCTCCTCGGCGAAGAAGAAGTAAGCCTCACCGACGGCCGTGAGCGTCTTGCCGAGACGGCGGATCTTCTGCGAGTCGTCGCCGCCGATCGCGTCGAGCTTGGCGACCGCTGCCTGCGGATCACGCCACATGCCGCGGACCTTCTCGTACTCCTGACGAGCCTGCGTCGTGGACCCCGACTTCGCGTGAACCTGTCCGAGCAACGCGTGCGCCTGGATCTGGACGTCGAGCGTGGCGTTGCGGTCGATCTGACCCATCGCGCCCTGCAGTCGCTTGCGCGCGTTGCCCCAGTCTTCGCGATCCACGTAGTGGGCGCCGACCGCGAACGCGATCTGCGCTGCTTCGGTGGGCTTGTTGGGGAAGGTGCGCGCGAAGGTGTCGGCGTTCTTGATCGCCTGATCCTCCTGACCCAGGCCGAGGCGGAGCACGACGGCGTCGGAGAGAGCCTGCGGCGCCTTGTCGTCCTTCGGGTTCTCCGCCGCGAAGCGCTCGTACCAGGTCGCGGCTTCGTCGTAGACCGCGATGGCCTGGTAGTTGCCACCGATCTCGTAGATCGCCTTCTTCGCGAGCGCGGTGTTGTGGAGGTTGTACTTCGGGTTGATCAGCGTCCGGCGCACCGAGATGGCGCGCGCGACGAGGCGGGCGGCCTGATAGGAGCGCGCGGCGTTGTAGAGGATCTCGTCGTTGCGCTCGCAGGCCTCCTTGTTGCCCTTCTCGCACGGCTCCTTGCCGTACTTCTCCCACATGTCCATGTAGAGCTGAGCGGCCTGGCGGTACTGGGCGATCGAATCGGCCGATCCCTTGTCGGCAGCCTCCACGAGCTTCTCTGCTCGCAGTCGCTCGATATCCCGCTGGATGCGGAAGAGCACACTGCACTGCTCCTCGTTCTCGGACTTCTTCGCGCCGTCGCAGTAGAGCTTGATGAACTGCGGGACGTCCGTCGCCATGTCCTCGTAGCAGCTCGGACGAGCGGGCTGCGAGTGCGTGCCGAGCACGTTGAGCGACTCGAGGTAGAGCTGGGCGGCGTAGATGCCGACCTCCTTGTCGCTGTGGTTGAGCGCGACGTCTCGGAAACCGAGCGCGGCCTCCTCCCATCGGCGCGTCTCGAAGTAGGTGCGCGCTCGGGCGTACTTCACCTCGACGTACTGCGTCTGGGCGTCCTTGTCGCCGGCCGGGGGCTGGATGTAGCAGACGTAGCGGTTGAACGCGGTGAGCATGCCCTGTTGGTCAGGGGAGAGCTCCTTGGCGGCGTACTTGGCGCTGTCCTCGGGCTTGGCCTTGTCGTCCTTCTTGCCGCCGGGCAGCTGACCAGCACCCTTCTTGTCGGAGCCATCCTTGTGACGCTCCATGTAGATGTTCTGGTAGCAGAGCACCGCCGCGAACGCGGCCTCGGGCGCCTGCGGGCTCTTCGGGTCCTCGGCGACGACGGAATCGAAGGCCGGCCCGCACTTCGCCCAGTCCTTCTGGGCGTAGAGCAAGTCCGCCATCGCGTACTTGATCTTCAGGATGTTCGGCCAGTCGTCCTTCAGGATGCGGGGGAAGGTGAACTGGGCGAAGTCGTCCTGCTTGAAGTTCTGCACCACCGACTCGTAGAGGTCGGCGGCGAACTTCATCGTCTTCGGATCGTTGGTGCCGCGAACACCACCCGAGCCGACGGCCTCGAGGTGCCACGACATCGCCGTCTCGGAGAGCGTGCCGGCGGTGATGTTTCCGCACTTGAGCTTGTCTGCTGCGGCGTAGCTGCCCGTCGAGAACTGCTTGTAGACCTCGACCTGCTTGTTCAGCTCCTTCATGATGAAGTTCTTGTCGCCAGACTTCATCGCCATGGAGGCCTCGGTGATGTGCCCCTGGTACTGGCACCAACGACCACCCTTGTCCCGACCCATGAGGTCCTGGAACAGCGCGATGCCCTCCGGGTAGTGGCCGGTGTCCAGGTAGTTCAGGCCGAGGTCGTACATCATCTTGTACGTCTTCTCGTTGTCGCCCTGGGCGTCGCCGGAGAGCGGCTTGAAGAAGTTGTAGGCCTTCTTGGGGTCGCCGCTCAGCGCGTAGACGGGGATGATGTCGCGTCGCGCCGAGGTCGCGAGCTGCGTCGCGTTCGGGAGGTTCGAGAACTTGGTCCCGTAGTCGATGACGCGCTTGAAGGCGTCGATCGCCTTCCCATACTCGCCGAGGTTCCAGTAGACGTAGCCGAGCTTGTACCAGGCGTAGCCGAAGACCTTGTTCTCGGGGGCCGGGTACTTGGTCACCTCGATGTACGACTGCTCGGCGAAGCCCCACTTGCTCGGATCGCTCGTCGCCTCCTGGAAGAAGAGCTCACCGAAGGCGAGGTAGGCGTTCGGGCGGTACTTCGAGGTCTTCCACTGATCGACGAGCTCGAAGTAGACCTTGCGTGCGTTGTCGAGGTCCTTCGCCTGCTCGTACTCGTAGGCGAGGTAGTAGAGGACCTCGTCACCGCAGCCCTGGCTCTTCGACGGGTCGTTCGCGTTCGGCTGTTGGCACCACTTCGGGTACTGGTTCTTCAGGAGCGTGTAGTACTTGATCGCGCTCTTGCGCGAGGCCTCGAGGACCTTCTTCGCAGTGGCGGACTTCTTCGCCTCCTCGGCGACGACGTTGGCCTGGTTCTTCCGCTTCGCGTCCTGCGCGCGGATGTCGGCCTCGGTCGCCTCGCGGAACGCCGCGGACTCGAGCTCGACGTAGCCCTCGGCGAGGCGCCTCGCGAGCTTCGGCCGATCGGGGGAGTTCTTCTTCGTCGACGCGAAGAGGCTCTCGAGGCCCTGGATTTCCGTCACGAGCAGCTGACGTGAGCGTGCTGCGGCGCGGGAGCGGCGCTCGTCGCGCTGGGCGGCCTGGGCGATGTCCGTCGGGTTCTGGGGCTTGGTGACGTCGTCGCGCTTCTTCAGGCTCACGCTCTGAGGAGCGGTCTTGAAGCTCACCTGGGGCTTCTTGCCAGAGCCGGCCTTGATCGCGCCGGCCGGGCACTCGGAGAGCGCCGCTTTGGCCTGCTGCGAGATGCAGGCATCGGCAGCGAACGCGGTCGATCCCGTGTCGAGGGTGAGGGTTCCTGCGAACGCGGTGACGCCGATCGCGGCCCACCGCAGCACTCGGTTGCCCACCGGCGAAGACGACGACCTGCCGTCCCCCGCTTCCAACTTCGACTGGTTCATCCTTCGTTTCTCCGGTCCCTCTGACTCGCCATGGCGGCGGAGCCTTGGATCAACGTCGACTGTCTCGTGCGGCGCCGAGCATCGGGCGCCGGAAGTGTGCGGGGTCAGGTTCGGTCATCGTCGCCCCGACGACGAGAAGGCCGCCCTCGCCCCGCGACGTCCGCGGGCTGCGAGAGCAGCCTTCGAGAGCTCAGCGCGGCTTCACTTGCCGCACTTCGAGACGACCACCTGACGGTAGAAGCCGAGCTCGTCGCGCCAGTACTCCCCGTCGAAGGGCCAGAGCACGTGCTCTTCGTCCGGCGTGACGACGCCGTAGACCTGGGCGTCCTCCTTGCTGAACTGGCCCTTCACGACCTCCTCGTCGAGCTTGTTTCGCTGCGCGTTCGTGATGTCGATGAGGATCTTCTGCGCGTCGCGGAGGTGCTCGTTGAGCTCGTCGAGGTAGCGCTGGTAGCGCTCCTTCGCGAGGGTGCCGGCGTTGCGGACCGCGATGTCGCGCGCGAGATCGAGCGCGTCGGTGACGTCGCCGCCGAGCTCGGAGTCGCGGAACGACGCCGGCAGCGCCTTGAAGGTGGCGGCCTCCTTGTCGAGCACGGCGACGTACTCGATGTTGCGGAGGAGCTGGCGATCGCTGAGCGCGTTCTCGACGATGGGCTTGATGGTGGGCGAGAGGGTCGCCTTGCCGTCGCGCACCTGCTTCATGAACTCGAAGAACTGAGCCTCCGAGTTCTCGCCCTCGTACTTCTTCATGATGCCCTCGAGCTCCTTCTTGATGGGCTCGTAGCGGCGCTTCATGCGAGCGACGATCGTGGTCGCGTCGTCGTACTGGCAGATCGTGAAGGCGATGACCGCCTTCAGGATGTCCGCCTCGGGGTAGAAGGCGTTCGGGAAGTAGGGCGACTCGAGCGTGTGGATGTTGCCGAGCGCGTGCGGGTAGTCGCCGGCCATGAAGTAGGCCCACGACTGCTCGAACAGCGCGTCGAGCCAGTACTCGCTACCGACGTCGACGCGGTTCCAGTACTTCACGGCCGCGCTGAGCTTCGTCGGGTCGATCTTGGGGACGTTCGCGTCGTCGAGCCGGACCGACGCCGAGTAGTAGGTGCGCGCCATCGACAGGTGCGCGAGATCGCGCATACGTCCTTCGTCCTCGACACCCTCGACGCCTTCGTCGAGCGCGGTGACGATCTGCTGGAAGGACTTCACGGCCGGGACGGACTGGCGCCGCTGCACGTGGCTGATGCCCGCGAAGAACTTCGCCTTCACGTAATAGGGGCTCTTCTTGTCGACCTTGTCGAAGAGCTCGATCGCCTCGTCGTAGCCGCGCGACCGGTACTTGTAGCGGCCGAGCAGGTAGCTCAGCTGCCAGTAGAGGTTGCGCTGGTGGTCGTTGTTGAAGCCCTCGAGCGCGGCCTGATCGTACTTGCCGACGCGCTCGACGATGTCGGCGGGCTCGGGCAACTGCGTGGCGAGGCGCGCGAGCCAGAGGAGCGTCTCGCGGAACTTGAGGTGGTTCGCCTTCTCCGCGATCTCGCTGAAGATGCCGTAGCTCGCCTGGTAGAGCTTGAGGTTGTAGAGCGCGATCGCCAGGTGGTACTGCGCGATCTGCTTGTTGCCCTCGTCGTCGCCCGTCTCGCCCGCCGTCACACGCTTGAGCGCGAGTGCGGCTTCGACCCACTTGCCCGAGTCGAAGAGACGTTTGGCCTGCGCGGCCTCCTCCGTCATCTGACCTGCCGTCGCGGGAGCCTCTGCGACGGCAGGGGCTCCCTCTTCCTCGTCGTCGAGGTCGATGACTTCCTTCTTGGCGGCCTTGTCGTCCTTCTTCGGCTGGGCGAAGGCTTCGCCGGGGGGCCCTCCGAGGGCGACGGCCGTGAGAAGGGAGGCCACAAGACCCAGGCGCTGGAGCGATTTGCGCATCGTCGTTTCCTCGTCGTCGGTCAGGAAGTGAGCGTGTCGGCACGAAGGGCCTTCCCTGCCGGCACGACTCTTCGGGCGGAGCGTGGTCTCCGGTGGCCGTTGCCCCTCCGGCGGAGGTGGCGGGCCTCGAGAGACCTGGGGGTTGGACTGCGGTGGAGAGCCGTTCGGCCGAGGCTGTCTCGGTGGTCAGCGAGCCATGCAGGAGTCAGGATGCCCTGCATGGCTCGAGGCCGCTGATGACGGTGTGTGGCTGGCTCGTTGGTCGTTGAGGTCGGCCCGATCGACCCTCCCCGCGGCTTGGGTGGCGGGGTCGGCCTTCTCGGATTCGGTTGCCCAGGGCGGTGGACCACGAAAAACGCTAAGCATTCCAGCGAAATACGTGGCGCGAGCGCGGATGGTAACGGCGGCGCTCCCGGATTGTCAACGCCGAACTTGACAGCGCGAGCCGACCACGACCCGAAGAGGGAATTGTCCTGTTGACGATGGCGAAGGAAATCGAATAGCGTCGCGGTCACTCAGCGTAGGGGACACGTCCGGGCCCCGTCTCGAAGCGCAGCCGCTTGGGCTGCTCGGAGAACGACGGCTGGTTCCGGTCCGAACCGGTTCCGGTCCGAACTGGTTCCGATCCGAACCAAGCCAAAAATCTGGCTGGGCGGCGGCTCTGGACGGGAGCAGCCGAGCCATCACCCCACCGACGCAGCACTCCCCGCGGCGATGCCGCGACCGTTCCAAGCCCTCCAGGAGCCCGCTCACGATGACCCGTTCGATCCTCTCCGGTCTGCTTGCCGTGGTCAGCGTCACCGCCATCGCCGCGCTCCCCGCGGCCTGTTCGTCGGGCGGCATCGGCGACCCGTGCACTCCGGAAGACGAGTACAGGCCGGATTTCGCTGGGTTCACGCTCACCCAGGAAAACATCGAGTCGCGCTCCTTCCAGTGCGACAGCCGCATCTGCCTGGTGAACTTCTTCCAGGGGCGCGTGAGCTGCCCGCTGGGTCAACAGGCCCTGCAGGCCTGTGCTGGCCCGAACGACGGCTCCTGCCCGGCGGACTCCAGCTGCGTCGAGTCGGTCGTGAATGCGCCCGACTGCACCGATGACGCCGCGTGCGCCGACTTCGCGGGGGTCTGCGATCCCAACGGCAAGTTCTGCAGCTGCTCCACGAACGAGCACTGCCCTGCGGGCTTCACCTGTGACGTCGACGCCAAGCAGTGCAAGCAGTACGTGTGCCACGATGGGCAGTGTCAGGATCCCGCCAACGACGAGGCGGGCAACCGCCGCGCGGATGGCTCGCCCAAGGCCTGCTGCGTGCCTGGCACCGACCGTCCGGTCGGCGCCGGCGTCTGCGGTCAGTGCTCGGGCGACGAGAGCCGCGACGCCGCCGGTGCCGTGTACTGCTCCTGCCGCTGCGGTGTGGCCGAAGGCGAGGCGGAGGACGAGAACTTCAACTTCTGCGACTGCCCCGACGGCTTCACCTGCGCAGAGGTCCGTCGCAACGTCGGCCTCGGCGACAAGCAGCTCACGGGCAAGTACTGCGTGCGCAACACCGACAAGATCGTGGAGGACGGCAAGGTCTCTCCGGCCAAGGCGCCCCAGCTCTGCGGCGACATCGTTGGCGCGTACACCGGCACGGAGTGCTCGGGTAACCCGACCTGAGACCTTGACGCGACGTCCACGCGCAGACGCAGCGGACGACGCCTCCCCGACCCGGGCTGCGCCAGCAGCTCGGGTCGGCTCGCTTCCATCCCGCGACGACTCTGTCCGACGGCGGGCCGGGGCCCCCCGATCGAGCGCTCGTGCGGAGCCGGGCGACGCGGAACGAGCACGGCGTTCCGCCGACCGAGGACGTCAGGCCGAAGAGGCGGCAGCCCGCCACGTCGAGAGCCTGGGCTGGACGGTGCTCGGCCGGAACGTGCGGGTCTCGCGGCTCGAGATCGACCTCATCGCGCGAGACGGCGAGGTCGTGGTGGTCATCGAGGTGCGCACGCGCGGCGACGGGGCGTGGGAGCGCGCGCTCGACAGCGTGGGCCACCGCAAGCGGACGCGGATCCGCCGCGCGGGGGAGGCGCTCTGGCGCTCGCACTTCAAACGAGACGCCTCGCTCCAACGCATGCGCTTCGACCTCGTGGCCGTCGAGCTAGATGTCGCCGGAGGCCCGTCGATCGAGCACGTGCGAGCCGCATTCTGACGCTCGGCTTACAGCACCCACGCGATGACCGTGTGAGCGAGCGCTCGGCTTCGTGGCTCAGGGCTCGAGGTGATCCTGCATCTCGGCGCGGAGCTTCGCGAGCAGCTCGGCGCCCTCCTTCGAGCCCTCTCGCTCGAGCGCGGCGAGGATCGTATCGACGCGCGCGATCTCCTCGCGCTGCTTCTCGCGGAGGTTCTCCACCATCTGCTCGAAGGTCTCGAAGAAGTGCTGCAGCTCGTCACCCTTGCGCAGGCGCTCGCGCAAGACGAGCTTCCCCTCACCGATCCCGCGCAAGAGGCGCTTCATCTTGTAGATCGGCCCGGCGATCTTGTGCGTGAAGACGATACCGGCGACGCCGATGCCGACGACGAGCAGCGCCAGGGCGAGCACGAGCCCGAGGAACATGCGCCGCTGCTGGGCGAGCATGTCGGCGGCCTGCTGCTCGAGCTCCTGGGCACGCTTGCCGAGGAAGACGGCGTCCGCTTCGAGGCGCTTCTGCTCGTCGTTGAGCTTCGACTCGTCTTTCTCGGCTTCCTCGCGGAAGGTCTTCAGGAGGTCGACGTTGTCGCCGTATTCCTTCTCGATGTACATCGAGACGACCTGAGACACCTTCTTCGACTGTCGGATCACCTCCTGCCCGCGCTCGATGGTGATCTGCCCCTGCTTCACCGTCTCGGTGCCTTCGGCGACCGTACGGCGGCTCTGCGCGATCACCTGCGAGCCCGATTGCCAGAGCAGGAGCCCCAGTCCGAGCGACAAGACGATCGCGATGGCGACCAGGAAGCCCGTGTATTTGAGCTGGAAGTTCTTGTCGATGAGGTAGTTCTTCGCGCTCCGCTTGTACTTCGGCGGGCCCTGTTCGGAGGCGCGGTCGGCTTGGCTCATGGAATCCTCGGGGAGGAGGGTAGAAGACCGCGACACTGCCGGCCAAGATCCCTCGCGCGGCTGCGACCGCGGACGGTGCGGCCGCGAGCGCGGACGTCGGACTCGAGGTCGGACTTCAGAGCGAGGCCGCGACCTTCTGGAAGCTCGCGACGGCGGCCTCGGAGGCCATCTGCACCAACTCCGTCTCGCTCTGAGGGTCCGCGGAAGGCGTGCCTTCCTGCGTGAGCTTCGGCGCGAACTCCGCCTTCAGCGCCTTGTCGGGGTAGGTCCACATCGTCACCCGAACCAGGACCGTCAGGTTGCCGCTCTCGTACCGAAACGGCTCCACCGACGCCATGAGCAAGTAGCCCTTGAGCTTCTTCGAGCCTACGAGCGCCTTCGCCTGCTGCACCGTCTCGGTTCGCGGCGCGACCGCGTACTCCTTCTTCTGGAGCAGCTTCGTCTGCATCGCGGTGCGGACGGTGCGCTCGACGTCCGCGTTCGAGCGGTTGGTCTTGTTGGTCACCTGGATGGCGACGTAGAGCTTGGCGTCCGGCCCGGGAGGCGGAGGCTCGCCGCCGCCCGAAGAGAGTTTGTCGATCGACTGGCTGATCGTCGCGAGCAGGCTCTTGTCCGTCTCGCGCGCCTTGGCGGCGTTCAGACATGGCAGCCCTTCGGGCTTGCCGAGCTTGCCGAGCGCTGCCGCAGACGCGCCCTTCACGGAGAGGTTCGAGTCGCCCAGCCCCTTGCACAGCGGCTGCACGGCCGTCGACTCGCCGGTCGATCCGAGCGCCAGCGCGGCCTGCGTCCGGACACGGAAGTCCTCAGCCGTTTGCAGCTGCTTCGTGAGGTATGCGACGTCAGGAGCGGCGTTCGCGATGCGGGCTCCGAGCAGAGCCACCAACATCACCGCGAAGGTGAGAGCCAAGCTGCTCCCTCGGACGCGCATCGCCGTGAGGATACACGAGCGGCTCCGGCGCATGATGTGCTTTCTGAGCCGGGGGCGGCGCGCTCTTCCACGCAGATCACACGATGATGAACGTGCAACGCCTACGCTCTCCCACCCGTGGGACGCGCCCGCGACGCGAAGATCCGGTTGGCTGCTCGAGCGCGACGGCACGAACGGGTCAGACGGAGCGCCCTCGCAACGCTTCACGATCCACGTCCTGAGCGCACGCTCTGCGCCGAGCACGTCGGATCCGAGCGCCACGGAGCCGCGCGACGCCCCGGTTCGTGGTAGCCCTAGCTGGCGTGAGCAGGTGCAACTGGCGCATGGGAGCGCTGCTGTTCTTGGCGAGCTCGGCGTGGAGCGGCGAGGCTGGGGCGGTGCGCCTGCGGGTGCGCGGCGGCACGCTCATCGAGCTTCGCGCGTTCCAGCGCGCGGATGCCTATGTCGTTCGCGGGGTCGTGAGCGACGACGTCGGAGCGACGCTCGGTCGAGTGAGCGTCAGGCTCGGCGCCCCCGACGCGCGCTTGGGCCCACCCCTACCCTGCGTCGGCGCGGAGGCCGCAGGGACGGCGCGAGCGGAAGGCTCGGGCTGGAGCGTGGTGACCGACGAGCGTGGCCAGTTCTGCGTCCGTGCGTCCGGGCTGGGGCCGGGGCGCGTCGATGCCGAGTTCGTGGGGAACAACCTCTTCGAGGGTGCACGCGCGGATACACGACCACTTCCCGAGTCCGAGCAGAGGGCAGCGACCTCGATCAGGTTCGAGTCCGTTCCGGCGACGATCGATCTCGAGCGTCCGAGCTACCCCGTCTCGATCGCGCTGCGGGTCGACCGTGCCGATGCCCAACGGTTGTTCCTGCAAGGACACGCGCGCCGCGAAGGACTGACCGTCGTGCTCTCCGACGAGCGGGGCGAGGAGCTCGGCCGCGCCAGCACCGGGGGCGACGGGCGAGCCCGATTCGAGCTCCCGAGTGCGGCCTTGGCGGGCCCGGGCGACGGCGAGCTCCGCGCTGATTTTGCCGGCGATCCGCAGCTCGCAGCCTCACGCGCCAAGGTGTTCGTGAGCCGTACGGCCGTCGCCACGCTGACCGTTCCCGAGGAGCCGGCTCCAGGAGATCCGTCGTCGGGCATCCCGGTCGAGGTGCGCGTGCAGACCTCGCGTGGGCCGGTCGACGGTGGCGTCGTGGAAGCTGTCGCCGGCGCGGAGAGCGTGGGGAGCGCTCCGGTCGTGGAGGGTCGCGCGGCGCTCGTGGTGAGCTTCGAGACCGCCACGACGGGAGCGCTACCGGTGACGCTCCGGTACGTTCCGGCCTCACCGCACTTCATTGCTGGGCCATCGATCGAGGCGATGATCGCGGTGCGTGGCCCGAGCCCGGTGCGACAGGTGGTTCTCGTGCTCGCTGGCTTCGGACTCGCGGCGTGGGTCGTCGCGAAGTGGCGCAGGGCACCGAAGCAGCGGAGCGAGCCGAGCGCCGACGGTCCGCCGCCTTCGGGGCGCCCGGAGGTGCTCGTGCTCGAGCGTCCGAGCGGTCTGCGCGGCTGGCGCGGCGTCGTGAGGGACTCGCACGACGACACACCCATCGAGGCCGAGCTCAGCATCATCGTCCCTTCGTTCCAGGGCGATCAGGTGATCACCCGGACGCGCTCTGACTCGACGGGAAACTTCCAGCTCGAGGGCGACGCGCCTCGCGACGCGAGGCTGGTCATCGAGGCGACGTACCACGCGACTCACGAGCAGCTCTTGCCCGCACCGAGCGTGCTCCGCGTCGCCTTGGTCAGCCGGCGGCGCGCCCTGCTCGAGAGCTTGGTGGGCTGGGCGCGTCGTCGAGGTGCACCGTTCGACTCGAGCAAGGAGCCGACGCCGGGGCACGTACGCCGTGTCGCGGCCCGGAGTGGTGCAGCAGAGGTCGCCGCGTGGGCAGGCAAGCTGGAGCGCGCGGCCTACGGCCCAGACCCCGTCACGCGCGAGCTCGAGAGCGAAGTGGCCGCCGAAGAGCCAGGTCGGGTGCGCCCGGGGGTCGTCGACGAGGCTCCCGGCGTGAGCGCGGGTGCGAGCCCTCGTTGACGCGCTCGGGACCATCCATATAGTCGGGTGCGCAACGCCGACCCCCGCGCGAAGCCAGCGACGGGGTCGCGTGCGTGCCGCGCGTAACCACGGTCGACCCGACCGGACCCCCGCCGAGCACGCCTCCCCAGGAGCCGAATTTGACTACGATCCTCATCGTCCTCGCCATCATCGCCTTGGCCGCTGTGGCGATCCTCTTCCTCCGCAAGAGTGACGAGCCCCGCCTGGGCGCGAGCGAGCCGCCGCAGGCGCTGCCTCCCACCGGGCGACCGGCCACGTCCCCTGCGAAGCCGGCCACACCTGCAGAGCAGCCAGCGTCGAAGGTGCTCGAGGAGCCCAAGCGCACGAAGACCGCGGAGGCGGGCCCGGCTCGCGCGGAGCAGGCTCGCGCGGAGCAAGCTCCGGCGGAGCGACCGGCCGCACCCAAGCCGAGCGAGCCCAGCGCCGCGGTCGAGCCGCCCAGCGCCGAGCGCGCGCGCGAGGTCGACGTGGAACAGGCGACTCCCGCGGTCTCGAAGCGAGGCAAGCGTGCCTCCGCCACGGCCGCGCCGCGCGACGTGGCGGGCCTGCGCAAGGGGCTCGCGAAGGCCCGCGACAGCGAGGGCTTCTTCGGGAGGTTGCGTGCGCTCTTCTCGGGCAAGAAGGATATCGACCCCGCGCTCCTCGACGAGATCGAGGAGGTCTTGCTCACGAGCGACGTCGGCGTCCAGACGACCAACGCGCTCGTCGAGTCGCTCAAGGCGCAGCTGGCCAAGAACGAGCTGGCGGACGACGCGCGGGTGTGGAGCGCGCTGCGTGAGCGCGCCGTCGAGATCTTGGATCTCGGCGGTGGCGGCCTCGCCCTCGACAGCTCACCGACGGTCGTCATGGTCGTGGGCGTCAACGGCGTGGGCAAGACCACCACGATCGGCAAGCTCGCCGCGCGACTCACCCAGCAGGGCAAGAAGGTGGTGCTCGCCGCTGGCGACACGTTCCGCGCTGCGGCGGTCGAGCAGCTCGTCGTGTGGGGGAAGCGCGCCGGCTGCGAGGTCGTGACCGGCGCCGAGGGCGCCAACGCCGGTGCCGTGATCTTCGACGCCATCCAGAAAGCCCGGGACGTGGGCGCGGACGTCGTGCTGGCCGACACGGCCGGCCGCCTCCACACGAAGTCGAACCTCATGGAGGAGCTGAAGAAGATCCATCGGACGATGGGCAAGGCGCTCGACGGCGCGCCGCACGAGACGCTGCTCGTGCTCGACGCGACCAACGGTCAGAACGCCACGCAGCAGGCCGCGCTCTTCAAAGAGGCGCTTCCTCTCACCGGCATCGTGCTCACGAAGCTCGACGGCACCGCCAAGGGGGGCGTCATCCTCAGCATCTGCGCCGAGCACGCGGTCCCCGTCCGGTACATCGGCATCGGCGAGCGAGCCGACGATCTTCGGGACTTCGTCGCGGACGAATTCGTCGAGGCGCTGCTGGGAACGAGCAACGAGAGCGCCGACAAGGCGGCGTGAAGAGCACGTGGCCGGAGCAGACCTCGTATTGGGTGTTGATTCGTCATTTTCGAGCGTGCTATAGTGCGGTCCTCGCTCGAACATTGTTGTTTTTCTAAACAATTTCGAGCACTTGGGGTGTCCCTCCTCCGTCGTTCCGGCGGCGGCAGTTCGTCAGGTGACACCCCACGGTCGCCATCGCGTGCAGCCCCGCGAAAAGCTCACCCGAGACGATCGGAAACGCTGTACAACGCCCAAGCTCATCGTCGGCCTCTCACGGTTCCGACTGGGACACGGCTCAACCTCGAGCAGATCGCAGCCACCAAAGTGCAGAGCGCAGCTAGCAGAGGGCAGATCGCAGCCAGCAGGGGCAGTCGAACCGCGCACGACGCGGATCGGTCGGCCCCGCGGCGAGGGGTTCGAGTTCGTGGGAGGGCCTCGCTCGAGGCACGGGGCCTGATGAGCAAAGCAGAGCGTTCCTCGGCTGTGTTCACGTCGAACGAGCCAAGGCTTCCGACGATGAAGGGTTTCGCATGGGAGTCGGACACGTCTTCGGTCTGGAGCGGGGAGCGCTCCGGCCTGTTGCGGAAGGGATGGCGATGAACCAGGCTCGCGTGGGGCTCCTCGTGGCGGCCGCGCTCGTGGCGATGCCGCTGGATGCAGCGGCTCAGCCCGCTGCAGCGGGCGAGGAATCGGCAGGAGAAGGCACCGCTGAGGAGACCGAAGGTGCTGAGGGCACCGAAGGCACCGAAGGCACGGAGGGCGGCGAAGATGGTCTGAGCGACATCTGCGCCATCGACCCGTCGCAGTGCCCCTCGGTCGACCTCCAGAAGGCAGCCGACAGGCCGCTCAATCCGGAGATGTACGCAGTGCAGCAGATCTATGCGCTGCGCAAGAACCGCTTCGAGGTCAACCCGTACGTCGGTCTGACTCTGAACGACCAGTTCGTGTCGCATCCGAGCATGGGCCTCGCCGCGAACTACTACATCACGAACGTGATCGCCGTCGGTTTGAACGGCAACTTCTACTTCAACTCGCCGTCGGACTTCAATCTGCAGACCAGCCGCGCGGCGCGCGTCGGTCTTCCGATCACCGAGTACCAGTGGAACGCGAACGCCAACTTCTCGTACGTCCCGGCGTACGGCAAGTTCGCTGGCTTCAGCGACTTCATCTTCCACTACGACATCTACCTGGTGGGCGGCGTCGGCGCGATTTCGACGCGCCCCATCGCCGTCGTCGATCCCGACAACCGCACCTTCGACTACAAGCCGAAGGTCGCGTTCAACGTCGGCGGCGGTCTGCGCATCTTCTTCAACCGCTGGTTCGCCGTCACGGCTGAGCTCCGGGACTACATCTTCTTCGACGAGCTCGAGAACCCGACCATCGCGAC
This sequence comes from uncultured Polyangiaceae bacterium, assembly GCA_938004785.1. Lineage (GTDB taxonomy): Bacteria > Myxococcota_A > Polyangia > Polyangiales > Polyangiaceae > CALKVW01. Next base: position 1,368 of record CALKVW010000237.1, on the reverse strand, counting down.
GGGTATCGACTCCGAAGGCCGGCCGAACGCTCAGAACGAGGCCACCTGGGTGAGTGAGGATCTGAGCTTCACCAACAACGTCCAGGCCCAGCTGGGCATCTCCATCTTCCTGCCTCCCACTTGGGAGTACCGGCTGCCGAAGTGAGGATGATGGCCATGCTGCGGAAGGGAACGACGACCATGAAGCAGTTCGTTCGCGGCGCGCTTGTCGCCGGGTGCGCACTCTCGAGCTTCGGCGCGGTGCTCGCTCTCGGGGAGAGCGAGGCGCACGCCCAGGAAATCCAGCTCACGGGCCCTCTGGCCGGAGCCCCAGCGGTGCGTGCGCTTCGCCTGCACCGTGAGGGCCGGTTCGAGGTCACTCCGAGCGTATCGTTCACGCTGCTCGACGAGTACCAGCGCACGATCATGCCGGGCCTCCGTCTCCAGTATCACTTCACCGACTGGATCGGCGTGGGTGTCTGGGGCGGCTATGGCCTCCAATACACCACCGGGCTCTCCGACGAGATCCAAGAGAAGGCGATCGACCAGCGCAACTGCGCTGCGAACGAGTCGCGCCAGGAGTGCCGCCTCACCGCGGTGAACCTGACCCGCAACAACCTGGCCGACGACCAGCTCGCGAAGCTGCAGTGGGTCGTGGCGCCCCAGGTCAACTTCGTGCCGTTCCGCGGCAAGCTCGCGCTCTTCTCGTCGCTCTTCGTCGACACCGACGTGAATTTCTTCGTCGGTCCCGCGATCGTGGGTGTGCAGGAGCGCGCCCCCTGTGGTCGCGACGACGACGGCAACGGGCTCGACCCCTGCGCGGGCAACTTCTCCCTGGAGGGCGGCGTGCGCGTCGCGCCGACCTTCGGACTCGGCCTCAACTTCTACCCGACCGACCTGTTCGGCTTCGGAGCGGAATGGAGAGCGCTGCCCTTCGCGTGGAACACGGCTGGCTTCGACAACGCTGGCGGTGGGGCCGACGAGGCCTTCCCCGACAACGCCATCAACGGCAAGGACCGCGCCTTCAGCTTCAACAGCATGATCACGGTGAACTTCACGTTCAGCTTCCCGGAAGGCAAGCTCTCCGAGTAGCTCGCCGATCGAGCCGGTTCCGAGGAGCCGGCAGAGAAGCCCGGCTCCGGTGAAGCTGCACCGGCCGACGGAGTTCCCACGAAGCCCATGCGCCTTGGCGCGTGGGCTTCGTCGCATCCATCGCTTGCGCTCGCGCGCTCGCGTCACCATGCTCTGCGCGCAACGCGAGGTTATCGTCCACGATGGGTCTCTTCGACATCTTCAAGAAATCGGCCTCCTCCCCTCCCCCAGCCACCCCTGCCGCGAAGAAGGTCGCCGGGCCCGCGAAGATCGTCGCGGACAAGCGGGCGCAGACCT
>CALKVW010000236.1 GCA_938004785.1 uncultured Polyangiaceae bacterium | reverse complement strand
ATGGTCTCGATGTCGTCCATGATCACGGTGAAGCGCAGGTTCACCTTGGTGCCGACCGACAAAGGGGACTTCGAGCGGACGAAGGCGCCGGTGCGAGAGATGTTCGTGACGTACTCGTTGATGAACGCGTCGTACGACTCGAACTCCTTGTTGATCGTGACGCGCTCGTCACGCCCCTTGCGTTCCGACGGCGTCGGCTCGCTCTCCTGATCTGCCTCGCTCGCCATCGCGTCCCTCCTACTTGCCCACGAGATCGAACTGCTCGAGGTGGTACTCCTTGCGCGGCACGAGCTCGATGCGGCGCGTGTACCTGCGCTCGGCCTCGACGACCGCGCCGCGCTCCTCGTTCTTGAGCAGGTCGACCACGGCGGGGTGCGCGTTGACCAAGACGGTGTAGCCGCGCAGGTTGCGGCGCTCGCGCTTGATCTGACGCAGGATCTCGTAGGCCACCGTCTGCTTCGACTGCAGGTTGCCCGTGCCGTCGCAGTAGAAGCAGGGCTCGTTCATCGTGCGACCGAGGCTCTCGCGCGTGCGCTTGCGCGTCATCTCGATGAGGCCGAGGTCGGAGATGCGGTTGAGCGTCGTCTTCGCCTTGTCCTTCGACAAGAGCTGCTCGAGCTTGCGGCGCACCTTCTCGCGGTTCGACGCGCGCTCCATGTCGATGAGGTCGAGGATGATGAGCCCGCCGATGTTGCGGAAGCGCAGCTGGTAGGCGATCTCCTCGACGGCCTCGAGGTTCGTCTGGAGGATCGTGTCCTCGAGGTCCTTCGAGCCCTTGCCGACGAAGCGGCCGGTGTTCACGTCGATCGCCGTGAGGGCCTCGGCCTGGTCGATGATGAGGTGACCACCGGAGGGCAGGGGCACCTTGCGGCTCAGCGCACGGCCGATCTCGTCCTCGATGCCGTAGGCGTCGAAGATGGGCTCTTCGCCTTCGTAGAGCTCGATGTCGCCGACCCGCTCCGGCATGAACATCTCGACGAAGCGCTGCAGGCGCACGAACTCCTCGCGCGAGTCGATGACGATCTTCTCGATGTCGTCGGTGAAGAGATCGCGCGCCGTCTTCAGCACGAGGTCGAGCTCGGCGTAGAGCACCTCGGGGGAGCGCGCGCCCTCGCGCTTCTTCACGATCTCGCCCCAGAGGCGGACGAGATAGCCGACGTCGGACTTGAGGGACTTCTTCGTGAGGCCTTCGGCGAGCGTGCGAACGATGAGCCCACCCGACGGAGGCTTCATCGCCTCGATGGCCTCTCTCAGGCGCGCGCGCTCCTTGTCGGAGCCGATGCGCTTCGAGATGCCGAGGTGCTCGACCGTCGGCAGGTAGACCACGTAGCGGCCGGGCAGAGAGATGTGGCTCGTGACGCGCGCCCCCTTGGTGCCGATCGGCTCCTTGGAGACCTGCACGACGACCTCCTGGCCCTCGCGCACCACCTCGCGGATCGGCGTCGACTTCGACACGCGCAGCGGGTCGCGCCGCGACTCTCGCTGCGCGGACTTCGCGGCTGCTCCACCGCGCCCGTCGCGCCCGCGGTTGCGCCCACGGTCGCCACCACCGCCTCGGCCACCTCGGCCTTCGGCGCGCGCCACCGCCGCAGGCGCGGGCGGAGGCGGATCCGGGAGCTTGCGATCCGCAGTGCTGACCGACTTCCGTCGACCGCGCCCGCCTCGGCGGCGCGAGCGCTTGGCGCGCTGCCCCGCCTCGTCGGCGTCGTCTCCGAGCGGCGCGCCGCCCGCCTGCACGGAGGCGCCATCGTCGGAGCCTGCCTCTTCGAGCTCGGCAGAGGAGGTGTCGTCCTCGTCCGCGTCCGCGTCTGCCTGCTCCGAGGCTCGGGCCTGCTCGGCCCCGGGGCCGGTGGCCTTCGCGGGCTCGAGCGGGTCGGCACCGACGGACGCTCCGGCGCCCGCGTCTTCGCCCATCGGGCCGTTCGCCTGGAGCGCTTCGGCCTCGGCGGCCGCCTCGGGCTCGCCCGCGTCGTCATCGCCCGGGTCGAGCTCGTCTTGGGCGTCGTCAGCGTCTCGCGAGGCGTTCGCCTCGATCGAGTCCTCATCGCTCGGCGCAGCCTCCAGCTCGCCAGCTTCGTCGGCCGAGGCCTCGTCGTCGTCGGCGTCGTCGTCGCCGTCCTCATCGCCTTCGTCCGCGGCTGCCTCGAGCTCCTCGGCCCAAGCTGCCTCTTCCTCCTGGCTGGGCTCGGCCGCGTGGCCGCTCGGCGCGAGCGCCGCGCCGGGGCTCGTCTCGCCGCCCTCGATGAGCCCGGCCTCCACCGCGGTCGGAACCGCTTCGTGTCGGTGGCCGCCTCGCTGACCTGCGAGGTAGGCCTCGAAGTCGTCCGGGCGGATGAGGTCTTCGACGTGGAGGAAGGCCGCGCGTTCCTGGCCGATGTCGATGAACGCGGCCTGCATGCCGGGGAGCACGCGGCTCACCTTGCCGAGCACGACGTTGCCGAGCGTTCCCCTCGCGCTGTGACGCTCGAGGTGCAGCTCGGCGATGATCCCGTTTTCGATGAGGGCGACCCGCGTCTCGCGGATGTCGATGTTGATGACGAGCAGGTTCTTGGCCATGGGAGGGCGCCGCAGGGCGACGAGCGAGCGAAGTTGGATGGGGCGCCCGCACCGCGACGAGGCGTGCTGGGCACATGGATCGGCTCCGATCCGGAGGAAGAGATCGTTGCGGGTCGGGGCCCGGGCCGCACTCGCAGCCTGATCGAGCCGAGCTCCGCAGCGAGGAGCCTGGAGGAGCTCAGGCATCTGCCTGGTGCTCCGGTTGCTCGGGCTGGGCCCGAGCTCGACGTGGGGTCAATCGTGGCTCGTGCGTGGACTGCCTGGCTGGCGATCCGCGGGCGAACCGTGAAGGGTATGCAGACGAGAGAAACCGAAGGCGGGTATCGTCGCGAGCCGCGCCCAAGGGGGCGGCAGTACGAGCGTGTGGGCTGGGGGGAGCCGCGCGCTCGCGCTTGGATGAACCCGTGCCCGGAGCAGAAGACCGCGCCGGGGAAAAAGCTGGGCCCGGAGTCACCGGTGCGTTCCCCGCGGGAGAGCCCGCGACAGGATCGCGCGTCACTGCACCGGAGCGCACCCCGGCCGTGACGCGCCGAGCCTACTTGGTGCGCAGCCCTGCGAGCAAACGAAAACGCCCCCAGCCCGAGGGCCGGAGGCGTCGCACAAATGCAAGAGAGCCCCCCTGCCGAAGCAGAGGGGCCCATCCTGTGTTCCGACCGCAGCTGCGCTCACGCGCAGCCGCGCGTCAGATCAACTCAGCCCTCGGTGCACTGCGACGCCGCGTCGCAGTTGTTCGGGCACTCCTGGCAGATGCCGCAGGAGAGGATCGCGAGGTACTCGTCGGCGCCCTGGGCGAAGTCGGCGAGGCAGCTGCCGGCGACGGGCTCGGCGTTCGGGTCCTCGGTGCCGTAGAGGCAGAGGACGAACTCGTCCTCGGTCGTGTTCGGGTCGTCGGCCGGGCAGGCCTGAAGGCAGCCCACGAAGCCCTGGCAGCTCTGCGAGGCCTGGCAGACCGCGAGGGGCTGGGCGCAGGGGCCGGCCGCGTCGATCGCGCAGTCGAGGCAGGCGTCGCACTCGGCCGAGTCGCTCGCAGCGGCGGTGCCGCTGTCACACTCGAGGCCACCGGTGCTGGTGGTGGTGCCGGTGGTGGTGCCGGTGGTGACGTTCGTGGTGGAGCCGCCACCCGTGCCGCCGCCGCCCTCGCCGCCGCCGCCCGAGCCATCGCTCGTGGTCGTCGTGCAACCCGCCGCAACCGAGAGACCGAGAATCGCCACCGCACTCAAGAGAATCGACTTCATAGCGAGAACCTCCAAAAAAAGACTGGACAGATGTTTGGCGGCAAGGACCGCCTCGAAGGCTTCGGTGGCGGGGCCCGATGCTCCTCCACCGTTGGACTCACCTCGCCGAGCCTTCCGAGGGAAGGGTTCGGGCGGAGATTTTGTTCACCCTCAGCGGCCCCGGTCAGGTCGTCGAACGACTGCCCACCGAGAGACTGCAGAGTGCATTGGCCTGACCCATCGAGATTTGCCCCAGCGCTGGAGCTGGGTGGACCTCGCTGGACTCGGCGCTCAAGGATGACTGCCTCTAAGCCCTCCCACCCTACTCGGGTGGGGGATGCTACGCAAGGCGGGGGAGCGATCTTTCCTCCGCCGCGATCTTGCTGCGCCGAGACCCTCGCGCGAGGTGTCGTTGCGGCGGGTTTCGAGGTCGTCGTGTACGTCGGCCACCACCTCGGCCAGGTCGTCCACGTCGTCGGTCGGCCTCGGCAAGCTCACCTCGCCTTGGACGAGCGGCACGCCGCGCTCTTCATTCGCAGGGGCTCGCGCCGAAGCCCGAAGAGGCCGAGGAGCGAGGCGGAGGAGCGAGCGAGCCGGGACGGAAGACCCGTGCTCAGCGGGCGGTCTGGTGGATGCGGGCGCGGCGAGCCTTGTTCTTGGCCTTGATCTTCGCCTTGAAGCGAGCTCCAGCCTTGCGGTTCGTCTTTCGCGGGCCCTTCGAGAGCATCAGGAACATCGTACGACCTCGGTTCTGGCGGCGGTGAGCCGCAGGGGGGCGGGACCCTACTCGACGCCTCCTCACAATTCAAGCGACCCGCGGAGCGCTCCGCTGCCCATCCCGGCCATGCCTCTCGCCAGCGCTGCGCTAGACTCCGAGTAGACTCCGTACCCGAGCGAGACCGTGCCCCCGACTCGAACACGCCTCACCGCAGCTCTGCGTGGATCGGGCCCATCCGGCGCTCGATTCGCACGAGGTTTGGCCACCGCGTCGGGCTTCGCCCTGCTGCCAAGCCTGCTGGCGTGCGGCGCCTCCGTCAGCCGCAAGTACGAGAGCGACGTACGCTTCGAGCGTTGCCTGGCGCTCGACTGGAAGCAGGACGCCGACGAGACGGTGCAGCGTCGCTGTTGGTCCGAGTGGGCCTCGTACTACGCCGAGGGGCAGTCGCGTGATCGCATCGAGCACGCTCGAGCGATGCTCGCGAAGCTCGAGCGCCGCGGCGCGGGCGCCGTCGACGCGACGAAGCTCGCGACCCCGGACCCCACGAGCGCCTTCGCGCCCCCACCCATGATGTTCGCCCAGGGCGATGCCGGCACGGTCAGCGACGCGGACGCGAGCGGGGCTCGGGTCGAGCTGCCTGAGCTGTCGCCGTGCGAGGCGAAGTGCGAGGCGAGCATCGCCGGCTGTCTCTCGCGCTGCCGAGGCGACGCCTGCGAGCGAGCGTGTACGTCGAGGTTCCTGCCGTGCCTCAAGCGCTGCGAGCGCTGATCGAGCGCGTTGCCGCGTGGATGCTTGACCGCCCGTCGAGCGTACGACTACCGAGGAACCCGCGATGACCGCCCCCACCGAGAACCTACCGGCGTCGCCGGAGCAGAGCAGCGTCGCCGGGCGGGGGCAGCGCGCGGAGCTGGAGCCGGAGGCATCCACCTCTGGGGATCTGCAAGCGCCGCTCGACGAGATCTGGGCCTCCTCGCAGGTCGACGCCGAGCCCGGAGAGTTCAGGGTGCTGCGCCCGAAGCGAGCGGCGCCCGCCGACGCCGTGCGACCGACCCGCGCGGAGATCAACCTCGGCCATCTGAGGCACAACCTGCACGTGCTCAGCCGCGCGCTCGAGCAGGAGGGCGGCGGCCGTCCACGCGTGTGGGGCGTGCTGAAGGCCGACGCATACGGCCATGGCGCGCCCGCGGTGGCGCGCACGCTCGAGCGAGCGGGCATCGACGGGCTCGCCGTCGCGCTGCTCGAAGAGGGGCTCGAGCTGCGATCGGCGGGGATCCGCC
>CALKVW010000235.1 GCA_938004785.1 uncultured Polyangiaceae bacterium | reverse complement strand
CGCACGATCGTGCGGTCGTGCACCAAGGCGGCGTTGGTGGGCCCGCTCAGCCCCGAGAACCCGCGCACGGATCAAGACCGGCGTTTGGTCGAACGCTTCCACGGCAGCGTGGTGCTCTACGGGCTCGCGGTGTCGCTCCTGGGCTCGCTCGCGCATGCCGCCTCCCCGGCGATCGACAGCGCACGAGCCTGTGCGCTGTCGATGCTCCGCTCGAGCGCGCTGGGTGCCTACGCGGCTGCCGCAGAGGCGCTCACGCTCCGGCAACCGCCCGATGCGGACCTGAGCCCGCTACCGTGGGGCGAAGAAGACGAAGCTCTGGCGAACAGCGACGGATGAACCCCGCACCGGTCGGCACGTAGGGCGTCCAGATGCCGCGAGACACGCCCTACGGCTACGGTGACCAACTCTACCGGGTCGAGGAAGCCTCGACCGACATCGGACGCGAGGCCGACGTCTGGGTTCGTCCGGAGTCCGACGTGCACAGTTGGTCCTGGGCCAAGAAGGTCCACAGGTCGCGCGAAGCCTGGGTGTTGATGGAGGACAGCCAGGGGCCGGTCGCGCTGTGGACCTCCGAGAAGGGCCTGATCACGCTGGTCGAGGGGCAGTTCTACCGACTCGACCACATCGAGCTCAGGCCGGACCGCCGTGGGTCCGGCCTGGGCTTCTTGGTGCTTGCTCTCATCGCCTGCCGAGCGTTGGAGCTCAACGCCATAGGCGTCGTGCTGCGCTGTATTCCGGCGTTAAGGGCCTTCTACGAAACTGCAGGAGGCGAGGCTCGAACTCCCAAAGGCTGGAACGTTCCGTATCCCGGGATGCTAGCGTTTACCTTCCCGGAGGCGGTGCTCCGGAGCCTGAAAGCAACAGCAGATGAGCACCTCGATCAGGAAGAAGACCAAGAGCGCGTTTGACCAGATGGCGGAGAAGGCGGGGCCGCTGCCGACCGCGGTGCTGGCGCAGACCTATCTCGAGCGCCCGATCTCGACCCAAGCAGAGGGCGTGGCGCGCGCACTGCTCGGCGAGCTGAGCGCCGACGACGATGATCGACGAGCGCGCCTTGCGCGGGCGGTCGAACAGCTGGTCGTGGCCGACCGGAAGATGCACGAGGCCGCTCCGTCAGCGAAGCGCCGCAGCCATGGCTAAGCCCGCCGAGCTGTCCGAGCATCGGGTGGCGGGACTCGGACTGTCGCCGGAGACCACGGCTGCGCTGAACGAGATCCAGCGAGAGCTCTCCGACGCCTACCGCGATCGCTTCATCGAGCTGGCCAGCGCTCTGAACCGGCAGGCGGCTGCGCTCGAGCGCGTACAGCGCACCTTGGAGATCCTGGTCGAGCACGTCGCTCCGTCGCGTCGCGGCGACGTGCCGCCGATGCTCCGCGTTGCCGACGCCTCCGAAGCGCCAGACCTCGCAAGCGCGGTGGCGGTCGCCGACCCGATCGGGATGGGCTTCACGCTGAGCCAGTCCGACATCGCTCGTGCGCTCAACCTGGCCGCTCCCGACGTCTCGATCCTCGCACGTGCGCTCAAGCTGCCCGAAGACGAGCGCTGCGCGGTCGTGGTGCGCAAGGGCGCGAGGTCAGACACGGTCAACTACAACGCCCGCGCACCCGAGTTCCTTCGGGACCGAATATTGAGCGTCGACGCCAAGACGCTCGACGACACCGCTCGAAAGGTGTTGCTCCGCGTACGGCGCAAGTTGAAGGGACGATGAGCGGGGCGGCGCGCAGGTCGCTCCAGAGCTGATGCGCGTCGCCGTGGAACGGCTCACCCCGCCTCGACGAGCCGGATCTCCTCCTCGGTGAGCCCGTAGAGCTCGTAGACGTACTCGTTCATCGCGCGCTCGGCAGCGTCGATGTCGCGGTCGAGCTGGGCGATGTCGTCTGGCTGGGCGACGCGTCGCGCCGACATCGCGCTACGGCGCGCGACTCCGCACGGAGGCGTGCTGGCGTGTGCGTGGGCGCGGAGGCAAGCAGCAGCGTTGCTGCCACGTACCCCGGCACGAGCACCTCCGCGCCGGCGGCGCGAGAGTGTCCTCTGTAGAGGACACTCCAGAACGAGGGCGAGGCGTTGGCCGGACAACCGCTGTCCTACCGGGGCGCTCCGCGCTTGCACGAACGAACCAAACCGAGGCAACACTGTCGCGCGCGCATGGCGCGTGGCCTCGTGCTCAAGACGACGCGCCACGGTCGAGCACGCGGCGAGCTGGATGCACGCTGAGAGGAGCGAGGTGGGGGGTGGTAACGAGAGCTACGGCGAGCCAACAGATCGAAGCGGGCTCATGCGCTCGGTGGTCACCATGACGCCCGATGAAGTGAGGGCGCTGCCTTGGGAAGAGCTGCGCGTGCGCGACCGGGCCGACATCGAACGGGTGCGGAAGCTCGTCGCGAGTTGGGCCGAGCAGGCGGCGCCGCCAGTCGGGGCTGCGCTGCTCGGAGAGCTCAGGCTCTTGACGGATGTGAGCTGGCCCCCAACCCGGAGCTCGGCGTGGAGAATGCTGCCCTCGCCGCGTTGGTTGATCTCTGCGATCGACGTTCGGCGTGCGCTCATCGACCACGCCCCGGAGCAAGGACGGGGTCTGCTCTGGGCGCGAGCGGTGGAGATCAGTTGGTTCGATGGCCGGAGAGCGTCGGCGCACCAAGCGCTGGAAGCCGCTGGCATCTTCGCGGCTCTCGCGGAACCGCTCTTCGATCCGATCGAGTGGAGTCTGTGTCACGACTGTCTGGTCCGCGCCGCCAGGCTCGCTCAGTCGCTGGGCCACAGCGGCAGTGCCCTTGCCACGCAGGTGTTGGAGCGCGCCGAGCGTCTGGCCCTCGCGCAGATCGACGACCCGCGGTTCTTCTCGCTGAAGGTCGCGGAGCTGATGCTCGAACATCGGCACCGCAGGCTGGAAGCGATGCTCGAGCAGATCAGAGCGATCGCGCGCCGCGCGCAAATCGCGGGAGAGCACGACCGCGCGCGACAACACTGGGCGGTCGCAGACAGCATCGCCGCACGCATGGGCGACAAGCCGGGTAGCCGCGCAGCGAGGGCCGAGCTCGCGAAGACCGCCGAGCAGCAGGCCAACTCCGCGCTTGATCGCGGCGACGCCATGGCAGCCGCGGGGCTGCAGGCGGAAGCCGTGCACGCGTGGAGAAAGGTTCCCGAGGCGACGGCGGAGCGCGCCGCGGCCGTGGTCCGGCTGCAGCACCTTCAAGCGGCTAGCGGTGCTGCGATGTCCCAGTGGGCTGCCGGGGCATCCGTGCTGGACCTGAGCGAAGACGCCGCCCGGGCCCGCGAAGTCGTCGATGGGCTTGGCTGGGGGGAGTGTGTCGCCTGGGTCTGTGAGATGGCTCGCTTGGCGAGCGAGAGCCTCGCTCGACCGGAGCTCACGTCGCAGCAAGAACCCGCGTCACCGATCAGCGCGATCTTGCCCTTGTCGTTCATGAACCGTGCTGGTCGCACGGTCGCGCGCAGACCCTCGGCGCTGGTGGACCCGGAGGGGTACGCTGAGTCGGTCCGCAGTCAGCGCACGAGAGATGCGCAACGAGCCTTGTCGTGCGGGGTGCTGCTGCCGATGCTCGATCAGATGCGCATCGAGCACGGCGTGCCCGAGTCGCAGATCTATTCGATCGCATTGCGAAGCACCTTCGTCCCGACCTCGCGCGTCGGGTCGTTCGCACGCGGGCTCGCGTCGGGCTTCGACGGAGACTTCTCCCTCGCCGCACATCTCTTGATGCCGCAGTTCGAGCAGGCCGTGCGGCGCGCGGTCGAGCAGCGAGGCGGAGTCGTGAGCACGCTCGAGCCCGACGGCACCCAGAAGGAGGTGCTGCTCGATCCCCTGCTCCAGTCCCCAGAAGCCATCGCGTTCTTCGGCGAGCACGAGGCACTCCAACTGCGCGAGCTGCTCACCGACCGCAACAGTGTGAACCTTCGCAACCGCCTCGCGCACGGGCTGCTCGACGACGGCGAGGCAACTGACCACCTCGCCTATTTCTGGTGGCAGCTCCTGCGCTACTGCGTGATCGGCCCGAGCCCCGAAGGCTCGGGCAGCGACGCCGCTTCGAGCGCCGAGCCGGAGGCAACGCCGAGCAGCTCTTCTGGCGTTGCCAACCCCTGATCCACCGCCCTCCCGGCGCGCAAGCCTGTTCGCTCCCGCCTTCGTCTAACATCGCGCCCCGCACGATCCTCGGAGCCTCCACGATGCCGACTGCCGCCGACTTCTTCCACAACGACGGGCTCTTCGCGAGCGCGTACTTCGAGCGTGTGCTCGACGATCCGAGCCTGCCCTCGGGCTACGCGCTGCCCGGCGACGCACGCGAGCGGCTTGCGAAGCTCTCGGCGATCTGGGAGCGGCAGCGCGACACCTTGATGCGCGACAGCCGCGCGACCGGCAAGGCCGCGAAGCTCCGCTACGTCGGCCTGCCCGAGCACTACGAACCTCTGCCTGGGCCGAGCGAGTCCGATGTCGAGAACGGGCTCATCCGCCCGATCGTCGAGGAGGTGCTCGGCTACGCGGTGGTGCAGAACCGGCACCTGATGTTGCAAGGCGCGGCGGCGCTGGGCATCCAGGCTCGTCAGCGCCCAGACCTGGTGCTCTTCGCCGACCGCGCCGCCTACGAGCACGTACTCAAGGCCTGGGGCCCGAACGAGACCGACGGCGGTGCGACGCCCGACGGCGCGCAGTTCTGCCGCAGAGCGGCGATGATCGTCGACGCCAAGCGCTTCCAGAAGGGCGTAGGCGCCGATGAAGAGGCCCAGCCGGCGGCGAAGAAGCAGCGCACCGAAGCGACGGCGATCGAAGACGTGCAGCAGGTCGATCGTTACCTGCGTGGCTACGACAAACGCTGGGGTGTGCTCACCAACGGTCGGAGCTTCCGCCTCATGCGCGCAGGGCGCGAGCACGCACACCTGCGCTTCGATCTGGTCGCCTTTCTCGAGAGCCTGCGCGGTCGCGAAGTAGGCGACGACGACCTGCTCGTCTTCGGGCTCTTCTGGCACCTCTTCGGGTTCCCAGGCGCCGCGGGCGGCTACCTCGACGCGCTCGAACGAGAGAGCGAAGCCAACAACCGGCGTGTGCGCGACGTGCTGCGCAAGCAGGCCCACGAAGCCGTGGAGACGATCGCGCGCGGCTTCTGGGGCGCGGCCGACAACCAAAGCCGCAAGCTCACGGTCGCGCCGGCGCTGCCGAGCCAAGCCGAGCTCGATCACCTGCGCGAGGTCTCGCTCACGCTGCTCTACCGCCTGCTCTTCGTGCTGAAGGCCGAAGCGCAGGCGCTGCTGCCGATGCGCGACGACAAGGGCGCCGAGAGCCCCTACGCGCGCAACCGCTCGTCGGCCGCCATCTACCGCAAGCTCGCCGAGACCGCCGCCGAGGATCGCGCGCGCTTCTCGGAGGGCTACGAGCAGCTCTTGCGCCTCTTCGCCGACATCGATCGTGGCAGCGCGACCTACGGCATCCCGGCCTACAACGGCGGCCTCTTCGACCCCGAGAAGCACCCCGAGCTCAGCACCTGGCGTCTGGTCGACGCTTCGCTCTTCGAGATCCTCGGTGAGCTCATCTACCTCGACGGCGACAGCAAGAACCCCGTCCCCTACGCCGACCTCGACGTGCGCGATCTGGGCGACATCTACGAGGGTCTGCTCGAGCAGCGCCTCACGGCCACACCTTCGGAACCGCCGAGCCTGCACCTGCGCAACCAGAAGGGTGAGCGCAAAGCGAGCGGCTCCTACTTCACACCCGACGGATTGGTCGATCACCTCGTGCGCCGCGCGCTCACGCCGCTGCTCGAGGCCGCGGGCGACGACCCCGACAAGGTGCTCGCGCTGCGTGTACTCGACCCCGCGATGGGCAGCGGGCACTTCCTCGTGAAGGCCGTCGACGTGATCTCGGACTACCTCACGGTGCACTGCGACCCGACCGACCCTGACGCTCCGCGCGACAACGGCCCGGCCGAGCGCGGCTACTGGAAACGCAGGGTGGTCGAGAGCTGCATCTACGGCGTCGACTACAACCCGATGGCGGTCGAGCTCGCGCGTGTGTCGCTGTGGCTACACACCGCCGAGTACGGCAGGCCGCTGTCGTTTCTCGATCATCACCTGCACGTGGGCAACTCGCTCGTGGGCGCGCGCCACGATCGCCTCGCTTCGCCCGGCCTCGAGCTCAAGACCGGGCGCAAAGGCTCGACCTGGCAGCCGGTCGCGCAGCCGAGCGAGCCCGAGCCTCCCCCGCCTACGGCCTCGAAGCCGCCTCCTGCGATCAAGCCTGCCGGCAAGAAGACCGCCGGCAAGAAGCGCAAAGCGAGCGACGCCGCGCAGATCGCGCTGCCCTTCGCGATCGACACCCAGCTCTTCAGCGGCATCCTCGAGAGCATCCGCGCGATCCTCGCGCGGCCCAGCCAGTCCGCCGACGAGGTGAAGAAGAAGAGCCGCGATTACGCGCGCGCCGTCGAAGAGAAGCTCGAGGCCCACCGCCTCCTGGCCGACCTCTGGTGTTTGCAGTGGTTCGCCGGCGACCCGACCGAAGAGACCATCCGCGCCTACTGCCACCCCGATGGGCTCTACGCGGAGGTGAAGCGGATCTGCGGCATCCAGGTCGACGCCGTGCGCCACATGGCGCTCGCCGCCGTGCGTGAGCACCCGCTCGTGCAGCGCCTCGAAGCCGCGCGCAAGGGAGGCTACGGCCCGAGGCTCGAGAGCTTCTTCCACTGGCAGCTCGCTTTCCCCGACGTGGCCTTTGGCCAGAGCGGCCAGCCTCGTGAGGGCTTCGGCTTCGACGCCGTGGTCGGCAACCCGCCTTGGGATCGCATCCGCCCAGAGCGGCGCCACTTCTATGGGCCTTACGGTCGGCCCGACCAAGGCAAAGACTGGGACGTCGCGAACACCCAGGGCGCCTCGCTCGAGCGCCTCATCAGCAAGCTGCACAAGCAGCACCCAGGCCTCGACCAGGGCTGGTTGGACTACGAGGCAGACGTCACCCAGCTCACGACCTACCTGCGAGGCTCCGGCGAGTACACGCGCCAAGTGGTGACCATCGACGGCAAGAAGACCGGCGGCGACCCGGACACCTTCCGCTACTTCGTCGAGCGAGCCTTCCACGCGCTGCGCCCAGGCGGGCGCTTCGCCTACGTCGTACCCGGAACGCTCTGGCAAGCCGAAGGCTGCACCGGACTCCGGCAGTTGCTGCTCCAAGAGGCCACCACCGAGGAGCTCTACGTCTTCGAGAACTACCGCAAGTGGGCCTTCGACATCGACAGCCGCTTCAAGTTCACCACCGTGGTGGCGCGCGCCGAGCCCGCGCCCACGGGGCACCGCTTCCCGGCAGGTTTGATGTTGCGCGATCTGCGCGCCCTCCACGCCCGCCTGCCCGAGCGCGTGGTCGAGATGTCGCTCGAGCTCGCCGAGGCGCTCAGCCCAGGCACGCTGGCGATGCTCGACCTGCAGAGCGACGGCGACGCCAAGCTCATCGGGCGCCTCCACGCCGAGCACCCTGCGCTGGGCTCGGCCGAGAGCGGCTGGGGGCTCAAGTACCGACGCGAGCTCGACATGACGAACGACGCGTGGCGCTTCAAGACGCGCGAGTGGATGCAGTCGCGCGGCTTTCTCAGGGTCGTGCCGGAGAAGCAGGCCGACGGCACCTGGGTGCAGAAGCGCGAGCACGGCTCGGCGACCGCGCAGTACCCCAAGGAGCTGCCGCCTGGAGGTGAGTATTGGGTCGCCGCCGACGATGCCTGGTACCGCGCACGCGGCTACCTCGCCGAAGAGCAAGAGGTCGGCGGCGAGAAGCGCACCGTGTTCGTGCACGCCGACGATGCGAAGACCGCGGAGGTGCGAGGCGTCGCAGCGACGATGCGCCACAGGATCGTGCCGGGCGCGCGGTACACGGCGCTGTACGAGGGTCGAATGGTGCACAACCTCGACCACGCCAAGAAGCGCTACCTGAGTGGAGAGGGACGCCGTGCAGTGTGGGAAGACGTTCCATTCGACCAGAAGGCGCTCACGCCGCGCGTCTTCATCTCCGAGCTCGAGGCGAGCGCGACAGTGCGTCGCGCGGGCTTCTGCGATGTGACGGGTGCGACGAACGAACGCTCGATGCTGGCAACGCTCCTGCCCAACGGCTTCGGCTGCGGCAACAAGGTGCCGACCCTCGTGTCCGACGTCGCGCTTGGCAGCTCGGCGACCGCAGCGTTCCTCGCGTCATTCATCTGGGACTGGGCGGTACGATTCCGAATCTCCACCACACTCAACTGGACCTACGTGTCACGCGTCGTCGTACCGGGCCGTGGCGCGCTGTCCGAAGCGTCGCTCACGGCGGTCGCGCGTGCGGTCGCGAAGCTCGTCTCCACCACGCCCGAGCTCGCCGACGCCTGGAACGAGGTCTTCCCCGCAGAGCCGTGGACCTACGCCTCGGCCGAACGCGACCCGTGGAAGCGAGGCCTCTTGCGCGCCGAGCTCGACGCGATCGTCGCCGAGCTCTACGGCCTCAGCTCGGCCGAGTACGCGCGTGTGCTCACGGGCTTTCCGCTGCTCGACCGCGACCAGCCCGCGCTCTCGGGCGACTGCTTCGTCACCGACGCGAACAGCGACGAGCCCTCCGGTACCGAAGGCGTCGACTGGGAGAAGAACGACTGGGGCGTCTACGAGAAGAAGGCGCGCTCGTTCATCACGCGCGATCTCGCGCTGCTCACGTACATGCGCCGCCGCGGTGAAGCGCCGCCGCAAGATCTCCACCGCTACTACGTCGAGCAGGTCGGCCTCGACCCCGAGGGCCCGCTCTCACGCTTCCGCATCGGCGAAGTGCGCGACCTCATCGACCGCGTCGAGCTCGCCAAGAAGCTCGGCGCCGTCGCCTACGTGCCCAGCGGCCGAGGCGGCGGCGCGAGTGAGGACGACGCCGCGGAGGACGACGCGGCCGACGGTGAGGAGGGGTGAGCGGGTGAGCACCAGCATCGACCCACCGGAAGGGAGCTACGCATGAGCGAACAGAAGCGGATCGACGGTCGAGCGAAGACGGTGCGCGAGCTACTCGGTGGCGCGCGCTTCGGCATCGACTTCTACCAGCGCGAGTACGCCTGGCAGCAGCGCCAGGTGCACGAGCTCATCGACGACCTCAGCGCGAAGTTCGAGGACTTCTACGAGGACGACCACCCGCGACACGCCGTGAGCAAGTACGGCCACTACTTCCTGGGTTCGGTGGTCATCTGCCACAAGAACGGGCAGAAGTTCATCGTCGACGGGCAACAGCGCCTGACCACCCTGACGCTGCTGCTCATGCACCTCAGCCAGCTGCAGAAGAACCGGGACGACGCCGTGCCGGTCGAGACGCTGATCTGCAGCACCAAGTACGGTCAGCGCAGCTTCAACATCGACGTCGAGCAACGCGCGGCCTGCATGGAGAAGCTCCTCAACGGAGAGAGCTTCGACCCGAGCGGAGCCATCGAGTCGGTGCAGAACATCGTCGCGCGGTACGAAGACATCCGGGAGCACTTCCCGGAGGAGTTCTGCGACCGAGCCTTGCCGTACTTCGTCGATTGGCTGCTCGACAACGTCCACCTGGTGGAGATCGAGGCCTACTCGGACGACGATGCCTACACGATCTTCGAGACGATGAACGATCGCGGGCTCTCGCTGAGCCTGCCGGAGATGCTCAAGGGCTACGTGCTCGCGAACATCGAGATCGAGGCCGAGCAGAGGCGGGTCAACGAGCTCTGGAAGAAGCGAATGCTGGAGCTGAAGGAGCTCGACAAGGAAGCGGACGTCGACTTCTTCAAGAACTGGCTGCGCGCGAGGCATGCGCAGACGATCCGCCAGGGCAAAGGCGCCGAGCACAAGGACTACGAGCGCATCGGCTCGGAGTTCCACCGTTGGGTGCGCGACAAGAAGGCCGACCTCGGCCTCACCGACGACAAGAAGTTCGTGCGTTTCGTCGAGCGCGACCTCGACTTCTACGCGCAGCAGACGCTCCGCATCGAGTCCGCCGGGCGAACGCTCACCCCTGGGCTCGAGGCCATCTACTACAACCAGCAGCGCTCTCTCACGACCCAGACGCAGCTCTTGCTCGCGGCGATCGAGCCGAGCGACTCGAAGGCCGACATCGACCAGAAGCTGGCTCTCGTGGCCGACTACCTCGACATCTGGCTGACGCGGCAGATCTGGAGCTACAAGCAGACCGCGCAGAGCTTCATCCGCTATCGTCTTTCTGCACTCACGCGCGAGCTACGCGGCAAGAGCGTGGTCGAGCTCTCGGCCCACCTGCGCAAGCTTCTCGACGAGGACCCGGACACCTTCGGCAAGAGCCCGAACCTGCGTGCGCACACGCAGAACTTCTACAATGTGCGGCACATCCTCGCGCGCCTCAGCCACTGGGTGGACACCCAGTGCGGCATCCCCAGTGACTTCGAGAAGTTCGTGAACCATGGCAAGAGCCGCCCCTTCGAGGTCGAGCACATCTGGGAGAACCACCCCGAGAGGTTCCGGCAGTGGTTCGAACACCCGAGCGACTTCGACCAAGCGCGCAACCGACTCGGCGGCCTGCTCTTGCTGCAGCGTGGGTTCAACCAGAGCCTCAGCGATCTGCCCTACGCGAAGAAGCGCGACGCTTACCTCGCCCACGGCGGCAGCCTGCTGACGAAGAGCCTCCACCCGGACGCCTACAAGAACAACCCGTCCTTCGTCGCGCTCGTCGAGAAGACAGGGCTTCGGTTCCAGCCGATCGACGACTTCGATCCAGAGGCGCAGCGCGAGCGCCAGGAGCTCTACTTGCGCATCGCCGAGTGGGTCTGGAACCCCTCACGCCTGGACCTCGATGGCCTGAAGCCGCCCGTGCACGAACCGCTAGGAGAAGAAGACGACGACGCCGAAGACGACGAGTCCGAGCCCGAGACGCGCAGCATGCGCAGGGAGTGTCGGCGGCGCTTCTGGACGGCGCTGGTCGCGCAAGCCAAGCAGTCGGGTGGTCTACACGGCGATAGGCAACCAGGCGTCCACCATTGGCTCGGGAAGCGCCAGGAAGGTTTCTGGTGGAACTACTCGGTGCTCAGGGGCAGCGCCAAGTCGGAGCTCTACATCGACCCGGCACGTCGCGAGTCCAACAAGGCGATCTTCGACGCCCTCCACGCTCAGAAGGCGGCGATCGAGGCGGAGTTCGGCGAGTCGCTCTCCTGGGAGCGCTTGGACACGAAGCGCGCGAGTCGCATCGCCGTGCGCTTCGAGGGTGGCTGGGCAGATGACAGCACGTGGCCGACGCTCATTCCGAAGATGGTGGACGCGATGGCCCGCCTGCACCAGGTGCTCGCGAAGCGCGCACAGGCGGCGAGGGCAGCGACGTGAGCA
Source organism: uncultured Polyangiaceae bacterium (assembly GCA_938004785.1). GTDB lineage: Bacteria > Myxococcota_A > Polyangia > Polyangiales > Polyangiaceae > CALKVW01. The sequence continues at coordinate 841 of CALKVW010000235.1, read as the reverse complement.
AGAAGGCCTTCCTCCGCGCGATGGAGCTCACCCGCTAGGTGCAGGCCAATCTGAGGGGACCGGGGAGCGCCGGGCGGCCTCGGCCAGGTGGACGCTGGTCGAGGTGGATGCGGAAGGATTCGATGCCTGGGGGAGCGGGCGCCGGCGCCGAGCGTGCGTGTGGGCATGGGCCTCCGCGGAGGCGACCAAGGCTGACGGGCGAAGCGGTCGAAGCGTGAGGACCCCGCGCCGTGTGGCTCGTTGCTGCTGCGCGTGACGGAAGCAGCGAGGTCGCGTGCATGCGGCGGGAAGCGAGCCCAGCGCTGCAGCGTTCCTGTCCGCCATGAGCAAGTGCATCCTCCTCACCGTCGACAACCTCGAGCCTGACGCTTCTCAGGGACGCGGACCGAACGTCGAGTACCAGCTCGACCGTCTCCGCCCCGACTACTGCGTCCCGCACCCTGGCCACTACACGCGGCTCTCGGAGATGCTCGCCGACGGCTGGGTGATCACGGCGATGTGTGCGCACCCGAAGCTCGGCGACACATTGTCGATCGCGGTCGAGAAGCGCTGATCCGCCGCCTCTCACGCCCGCCCCGCCGCCCTCCCTGCGGCGCGCTCCAGACCGCGCATCACGACGCCGGCCTCGCGTCGGCTGAGCCGGTCGCGCGCGGCGGGGACGACGGCGGCGTGGATGCCGCCCGGCCCGAGCTCATGGCGCGCGGCGAGCTCTCGCTCGACGCCGACGAGGTGCCGGGCGGCCCTAGCTCGCTCGCGTAGTCCGCAGGCGACTTTCCATCTGCCTGCCCACGACGACCGGCGAGGCGCGTAGTCGGGTGTCGCTCGGAGGCGCGCGATGGGG